>DASXXM010000203.1:0-18476 GCA_036503065.1 Pseudonocardiaceae bacterium
CGCGCCGCCGATCGTGGCGACGAGGTCCGGATCGGCGATCTGGCTGGTGGTCATGCTGATGCCGACGATCGGCGCGTCATCGCCGAACCGGTCAGACCACACCCTGATCTGCTCGGTGGCCGCGTCGACCTGCCACGCGGCGAACGACACCGCGGCGCCGGTCATCTCGGCCAGCCGGAGGCATTCGAGGTGGTCGATCCGGCCGTGCTCGGGGTGGTCCCAGACGGGCCGTGCGGACACGCCGACGACCAGGTCCGCGGTGAGCAGGTACCACTGCTGCCACACCAGGCCGAGTTGACCGAACTCCAGCGCGCCGGACAGGGTCGCGGCCAGCGTGGCGTCCCTGCGGTCGACGGCGTCGCGATGGCGGTCGTACTCGGCCCACTGCCGGTTGCCGGTGTCCTGGGCCCGGCGCAGGCTGACCTCGGCCCGGCGCAACAGTTCGAACGGATCGATCTCGCCGATCACGCCGTGCGCGACGCCGATGCTGGCGGACAGGCCGACGCCGCCCTCCGGCAGGTGCACCGGTTCGGCCAGCGTCTCGTTGATCTGCGCCAGCGTGCTCAGCACGCCGGACGGGTCGCTGCCGGCGGAGAACAGCAGGGCGAACTCGTCGCCGGTGAGCCGGGCGACCAGCACCCGCTGGCCGGCGAACTGGTTCTCCAGCCGTCGCGCGGTGAGCAGCAGCAACCGGTCGCCGTGTTCCGGGCCGAGGCCGCGGTTGATCGTGCCGAAGCCGTCCAGGTCGAGGTGGTACAGCGTGACATGGCGCTCCGCCGACGGGCCGGCGAGCAGGGACTGCAACTGCGACAACAGGTACTGCCGGTTGGGTAGGCCGGTCAGCACGTCGTGCAGGCTCTGGTAGCTGGTCAGGTCCTGCAGCAGGTGCAGGTCGCTGACGTTCTCCACCATGGTCAGGTGCAGTGTCGGCCCGCTGTCGGTGTCGCTCAGCACGGACACCGCGAGATAGGCCCAGACCAGTTGGCCGTCCGCGCGGACCAGCCGTCTGCGGCGGCGCAGCGGCTTGCTGTCGATGCCGCCGAGGTCGTGGTAGTCGGCGCGGATGTCGGCGGTTTCCTGGCTGTGGAAGAACTCCTCGATACTGCGGCCGACGAGTTCGTCCGGCTGGCAGCCGAGGATGTCCGCCAGCGCGGGATTGACCAGCGCCAGCCGGCCGTTCGAGTCGCTGATCGCGATGCCGACGGCGGCACGCACGAACACCTCACGGAACCAGGCCTCGCTGCGCTTCAGGCGGCGCTCGGTCTCGCCGGTCGCCCGTTGCAGCGCCTGCTTGACCTCCTCCTGCTGGTCGAACAGCCAGTCCCGCAGTTCGGCCGTGTAGCCGGCGCCCATGGCGCCGAGCATGGTGAACGCCCGATCCGCCGGATCGGGCGCGCCGTCGCACTTCGCGAGGTGCAGTAGGCCCGGTGCGAGCACGCGCAGGCTGGCCCGCAGGCACTCCGCGTCGGTGAAACTCGCCTTGACCAGCGCGGCACCCGCCCGATGCCCGGCGCCGACGGACAGCGGCCGGGCCGCGAGACCGTCCGCCATCGCGGCCACGTGCGACGCGACGAGTTCCTCGAGATCGTGGCGGGACAACGCGGTGAAGCCGGTCGGTGCGAGCGCCCGCAGCCATGCCGCCACCAACGTGGACCGATCGAACGGTGCACGGCCTGACGGTCCGGACGATGTTGTACTCATGCTCCGTAGACGGTTTCGGCGAGTTGGGGGCGAGCTCGGCATGGATCGTGGCTGACGGCTGCGGCTGGGCTGTATCTATGGCTTACGGCCGACCCCGGCCAGAATGCCGGCCCGGTCCGGGTCGTCCTCCGGCGCCAGCGGCCCGTGCGGATGCCACAGCGGGGTCGGCACCACACCGGGCTCGACGATGTCGAAACCGGTGAACAGTGCCACGATCTCCTCCCGGCTGCGTGGGTGGATCGGATCCCTGCTGCCCTTCATCACCTCGACGATGCCGGCCATTTCGGCCGGCATCAGGTCGCTGGTGAAATGCGAGACGGCCAGTGTGCTGCCGGGCGCCAGCGCGTCTCGGTAGCGGCGCACGATACCCGCCGGATCCTTGTCCGGGAAGACGAAGTGAAACACGCCGACCATCAGTAGGCCGATTGGCTGGTTGAAATCGAGCAACCGGCGGGTATCCGGTGCGGCGAGCACCTCAGCCGGGCGCGTCAGGTCCGCCGCCACGATGGTGGCGAGTTCGTTGTCCCGCAGGATGAGTCGGCTGTGTTCGACCGCGACGTCCTCGTAGTCCACGTAGACCACCCGCGCGTCCGGCGCCGCCTGCTGGGCCACCTCGTGCACGTTGCCCACGGTCGGGATGCCGGAGCCGACGTCGAGGAACTGCCGAATGCCGCCGGCTACCATGAACAGCACCGCGCGGCGCAGAAAGTCCCTGTTGAGCCGCGCGATGTGCTTCGCATTCGGTTGCGCGGCAAGGAAACGGTTGGCCAGCGCGCGATCGGCCGGGAAGTTGTGCGCGCCACCCAACAAATAGTCGTAGAGCCGTGCCGCACTCGGCACCGCGACGTCGACGTGGCTTGGCACCCAGTCGAGCTGTTCGGTCACCGCGCGCTCCCACACCTCATCGATGCACCGCATCCGGCCCCACTGGAGGGTAGTGGGTTGCCTCGAACAACCACAGTCACATCCACTCGATGGACCGCCCATTCACCCCTTCGGACTACGACGTAGCGGACGGGGTGATGTTATCGAACACAATCCGGAGTCGCCATTGTCCCGTTTCCGCACCCGACCAATGGCCACGGTGGTCCGGTGTCCGCCGAAAAGCGTTGTCCCGCAACCGATTCAGCCCACCGATGCCGGTACGCCTGCCAGCGATTCGAGGAGTTTCCTGGCCCAGTCCAGCAGCTCACGATCGCGCAGCGGCGGAGCGCCGATCCGGCCACCGGCCGGGCCCTCGGTCGGCCGGGGCACGGACACGGTGTTGCCGACCGGCTTGTACAGCGCCTTCGGGTACAGGCGCTTCAACCGCACCAGTTGGGAGTCCAGCAGCGGCAGCGGGGCGAACCGGATGTTGCCGCCCTGCGTGGCCACCTCGGTGACCCCGTGCGCCCGGCAGACCTGCCGGAACGCCGCGACCGCCAACAGGTTCTCCACCGCGGCGGGCGCCGCGCCGTACCGGTCGACCAGTTCCTCGAGCACCGCGGCCAACCCGGCCGCGTCCGCGGCCTGCGCGATCTTCCGGTACGCCTCCAGCCGCAGACGCTCGCCGGGCACGTAGTCGTGCGGGATGTGCGCGTCCACCGGCAGGTCGACCCGCACGTCGGCCAGTTCGTCCTCGGTGTCCGCGCCGTCGGCCCCGGCGTGCCGGCGGAACGCGTCCACCGCCTCGCCGACCAGCCGTACATACAGGTCGAAACCGACACCGGCGATGTGGCCCGACTGTTCCGCGCCCAGGATGTTGCCGGCGCCCCGGATCTCCAGGTCCTTCATGGCGACGGCCATCCCGGCGCCCAGCTCGGTGTTCTGCGCGATGGTGGCCAGCCGGTCGTGCGCGGTCTCGGTCAGCGGCGCCTCCTGCGGGTACAGGAAGTACGCGTAGCCGCGTTCCCGACCGCGGCCGACGCGGCCGCGCAACTGGTGCAGCTGCGCCAGTCCGAGCAGGTCACCGCGTTCCACGATCAGCGTGTTCGCGTTCGAGATGTCCAGGCCGGTCTCCACGATCGTCGTGCACACCAGCACGTCGTGCTCGCGTTCCCAGAACCCCTGGATGATCTTCTCCAGCCGGTCCTCGTTCATCTGGCCGTGCGCCGTGACGATGGTCGCCTCCGGCACGAGTTCCCGTAGCCTGCGTGCCGCCTTCTCGATCGACGAGACCCGGTTGTGCACGTAGAACACCTGGCCGTCCCGCAACAGTTCGCGGCGGATCGCGGCGCCCACCTGCTTGTCGTCGTAGCCGCCGACGTAGGTCAGGATCGGGTGCCGCTCCTCGGGCGGCGTGAGGATGGTGGACATCTCGCGGATCCCGGCCAGGCTCATCTCCAGGGTGCGCGGGATCGGCGTCGCGGACATCGTCAACACGTCGACGTGCGTCCGCAGCGCCTTGATGTGTTCCTTGTGCTCCACACCGAACCGCTGTTCCTCGTCCACCACGACCAGGCCGAGGTCCTTCCAGCGGATACCGGTCTGCAGCAGCCGGTGCGTGCCGATCACGATGTCCACCGTGCCGTCCGCGAGGCCCGCGATGGTCTGTTCGGACTCCAGCTTGTCGGTGAACCGGGACAGGCCCTTGATGGTCACCGGGAACGGCTGCATCCGCTCCGCGAACGTGTTGAGGTGCTGTTGGGCCAGCAGGGTTGTCGGCACGAGCACGGCGACCTGTTTGCCGTCCTGCGCGGCCTTGAACGCGGCCCGCACCGCGATCTCGGTCTTGCCGTAGCCGACGTCGCCGCAGATCACCCGGTCCATCGGGGCCGGCTTGCGCATGTCCGCCTTGACCTCGTCGATCGCGGCGAGCTGGTCGGGGGTCTCGGCGAACGGGAACGCGTCCTCCAACTCGCTCTGCCACGGCGTGTCCGGCCCGAACGCGTGTCCCGGCGCGGACTGGCGGGCGGCGTAGAGCTGCACCAGTGCCGCGGCGATCTGCTTGACCGCCTTCTTCGCCTTCGCCTTGGTGTTCTTCCAGTCCGAGCCGCCGAGCCGGTTCAGGGTGGGCAGTTCGCCGCCGACGTAGCGGGAGATCTCGTCGAGCTGGTCGGTCGGCACGAAGAGCCGGTCACCCGGCTGGCCGCGCTTGCTCGCCGCGTACTCCAGCACCAGGTACTCGCGGGTCGCGCCGGCCACCGTGCGCTGCACCATCGCCACGTACCGGCCGATGCAGTGCTGTTCGTGCACCACGTGGTCGCCGGGCTTGAGGGCGAGCGGGTCGACGGCGTTGCGCCGCCTGCTGGGCAGGCTGCGCCGCATGTCCCTGGTGGACGTGCCGCTGCGGCCGCCGGTCAGGTCGGTCTCGGTGAGGACCACGAAACCCAGTGCCGGCGCGAGGAATCCGTCTTCCAGGCTGCCGCGCGTGACCGTGACCAGGGCCGGCTCCGGCTTTTCCACCAGGCCGTGCTCGGCCAGTACCGCCGGCACGTCGGCGTCCCGCAGCTGCTCGACGGCGCGTTGCGCGGTGCCGGCGCCGGGCACGACGAGCACCGCGGTGCCGCCGGTGGCCACGTGCGCCCGCAGGTCCACGAACGCGCGCGGCAGCTCGCCCCGGTAGGACTCGGCAGGCCGCAGGTCCAGCCGCAGTACGGCGTCATCCTCGCTGGTCAGCTGCGAGAGTGTCCACCATGGACGGTCGGTGTCCCTGGCATGCGTTGCCACGTCGGCCAACGAACGGTAGGCCGATGCGCCGAGGTCGATCGGCGCCCGGCCGCCGCCCGCCGCCGCCAGCCACGATGCCTCGAGGAACTCCTGTCCGGTGCGCACCAGGTCGTGCGCCCGTGCCCGGACCTTCTCCGGATCGGCGACCACCACGTGCGTGCCGGCCGGCATCGCGTCGGTGAGCAGCCGCATCTCGCCCGCGCACAGCGCCGGGATCAGCGCCTCCATGCCCTCGCTCGGGATGCCTTCCGCCAGCTTGGCCAGCATCTCGGCCAGTTGGGCGTCGGCCTGGTGTGCCGCGGCCAGTTCGGCGGCTCGTGCGCGCACGTCGTCGGTGAGCAGCAGTTCCCGGCAGGGCGTCGCGACGACGTCCGCGATCTCGCCCGGCAGCGACCGCTGGTCGGCCACTGCGAACGCGCGGATCTCGGCCACCTCGTCGCCCCAGAACTCCACCCGCACCGGGTGTTCCGCGGTCGGCGGGAACACGTCGAGAATGCCGCCGCGCACGGCGAACTCACCGCGTTTCTCCACCATGTCCACCCGGGCGTACGCGAGTTCGGCCAGCCGCGCGACGACCTGCTCGAAGTCGTGCTCGGCGCCCACCGCCAGGTGCACCGGCGCAAGTTCGCCAAGACCGGGCGCCAGCGGCTGAATGAGACTGCGCACGGTCGTCACCAGGACCCGCAGCGGACCGGCCGGATGTTCCTCCGGATGCGCCAGCCTGCGCAGCACCGCCAGCCGCTGCCCCACGGTGTCCGCGCGCGGCGACAACCGTTCGTGCGGCAGGGTTTCCCAACTCGGGAAGGACACGACGGCGTCCGCGCCGAGCAGATCCGACAGGACCGACGCCAGCTCCTCGGTGACCCGGCCGGTCGCGGTGACCATGAGCACCGGCCGGTCGGCGCCACCGACGTCGGCCGAGGCGGCCAGTGCCGCGGCGACCAGCGGCCGGGCGGCGATCGGACCTTCCAGTTCGAGCAGACCCGTGCCGGCGTGCTCGACCACCGCACGGAGTCCGGCGTCGGGTAGCACGGCACGCAACAAGCCGGACAGTGGTCCAACAGTGGGCACGAGCAGACTCCCCTGGCGTGGCGACACGGACAGACCCCTGCCCGGGACGAGCCGCCGGGAGGGGTTCTCGTCCACCACCCTACGGCCCCCGCCTGACACGCCGCTGTGACATTGGCTCGCTCCGCTCGCGGGCCTGGCCGCCTTTACGCGGTGTCTTCGTCCCTCCGCTCGCTGCGCTTCGCTCCGAAGGACGAAGACACCGCGGCGCCCAGGCCAGCACGCGCTCACCGCAGTTGTCCACAGGCCGCTGATCGAACCCAACAGATCCCCCGGACACCCCATATGCTCGACCGATGTCCACCACCACGACCACGCCGCCGTCCCGATCACGGCTGCCGCTACCGCGACGCGACCGTCCTCGGCCCGCGTGGCTGCCGGTGTGGTCGAAGCCGGCCGCGATGCGCGCGGTGCGGGCCACAGTGGTGGTGCCCGGCCTGTTTGCACTGACGTACGAGCTGGTCGGCGATCTGCAACTGGCCACCTTCACCGCGTTCGGTGGGTTCGCCACGCTGGTGATGGCGTCGTTCGGCGGTCGACGGCGCGACAAGCTGATGGCGCATCTCGGGCTGGCGGTCGCCAGCAGTGTGTTGATCGTCATCGGGACCGCGGTCAGCCCGTTGCCGGTCCTGGCGACGCTGGTCACCGTTCCCGTGGTGTTCTGCGTGCTGTTCGCCGGCATCGCGGGCCCGAACGCCGCGTCCGCCAGCACGGCGGCGCTGTTGGCCTATGTGCTGCCGGCCACGTCGTCCGCTGCGATGAGCACCGTCCCGGCCCGGCTGGAGGGGTGGTGGCTGGCGTCGATCGTCGGCACGGCCGCGGTGCTGTTGTTCTCCCCGCGCCTGCCCGGCCAACAGCTGCGCGCGGCGGCCGCGGCCAGCGCCCGCGCCCTGGCCGATCAGCTGGACGCCGCACTGCACGGCGACACGTCGCCGTCCCACCGCGAGAAGTCGATCGAGGCCAAGCACCAACTGCTCGCCGCGTTCACCGCCACCCCGTACCGCCCGACCGGCCTCGCAACCGCCGACCAGGCACTGGACAGCCTGGTCGGCCTGCTGGAGTGGTGCACGACGGTGATCAACGACAGCCTGCACGAATACCGTGACCTCAGCCACATCGACGAAGTCGAACGCGAACTCCTGACCGACACCGGCACGGCACTGCGGGACGTCGCGGCACTCGTGGCCGGTCAACCGGCACAGCCCGACCTGGACAAGCTGGAGCGAAGCCTGGCCGCGAGCGCGGCGCACCTGGAACAGCTGTGCCAGCGCAGCGACGGCTACACCGACGCCGTCCACCTGTCCTTCCACGCCCGCACCGCCGCGATCGCCGCCCACACGGCCATGGCGGACGCGCTGATCGCCGCCCACCGGGCCGACCCGTCGATCGTGTCCGGCGGCCGTCGCCGCTGGTACGGCGACCCGCAGATCGCGCTGTCCGCCGAACGGCGGCTGGCCCGGCTGAGCGCGGCCGCCACCGTGGTCTCCCGGCGCGCCAGCCTGCGCTCGGTGTGGTTCCGCAACAGCGTGCGCGGCGCGGTCGCCCTCGCCGCGGCCATCGCGGTGGCCGACGCGACCGGTGTGCAGCACGGGTTCTGGGTCGTGCTGGGCACGTTGTCGGTATTGCGCACCAACGCCGCGTCGACCGGCGCCACCGCGATGCGCGCCTTGCTCGGCACGGTGGCCGGGTTCGTCATCGGCGCGTTGCTGCTGCTGGTGATCGGCAGCAGCGCGGGTGCACTGTGGACGGCGCTGCCCATCGCGGTTCTCGTCGCGGCCTACGCGCCGGGCGCGCTGCCGTTCGCCGCCGGTCAGGCCGCGTTCACGGTGGTGGTGTCGGTCCTGTTCAACCTGCTGGTCCCGGTCGGCTGGCAGATCGGTGTGGTGCGAATAGAGGACGTGGCCATCGGCTGCGCGGTGAGCCTGGTCGTCGGTGTCCTGTTCTGGCCGCGCGGCGCGGGTTCCCTGGTGGCCGACGACCTGGCCGACGCCTTCCGCGCCGGCGGCGCGTACCTCTCCGACGCCACCCAGTGGGCCCTCGGCCTGAACGCGGAGCCGCCATCGGCGATCTCCGCGATCACCGCCGCCACCCGCCTCGACGACGCGGTACGGGGCTTCCTGGCCGAACAGGGTGCCAAACGAATACCGAAGGAACACCTGTGGCGCCTGTCCGCGGGCGCCCTGCGAGCCCGCCTGACAGCACATTCGCTGGCCGGCCTGCCCCGCCGCGAACTGGCGCCGGACCCGATGCGCGTCCTGCTCGGCGACCTGGCAGGCCAACTGGCCGCGTGGTACGACCACCTGGCATCCCGCCTCGACCGCACCAACCACGGCGCCGTGCCCATGCTGACCCCACCGGAATTCCAACTCCCCACCACACCGGAGGGCCCGTCGGTACCGGACCTGTCCTGGACGTTATGGGTGGGCGAACACCTGAGACACGTAACCCTGCGCCTGGAAGAACTGGTCGAACCAGCCGCCACGATAGCCGCCCAACGCCACCGCCCCTGGTGGCGCTGACCCGCCAACACCCCAGACGAACGGGCGCACAATAGCGACGCTCCGTTATCCGGTAACCGCGAGCGGTGAAACGTCAGAAGCCGGTGCCGGTTCACCGGCAAGAGGCGTAGCAGGCTGCCGCGATCGGCCGCGACTGTGGTGCGTTCGCAGGGCTTGCGAACCGGGCACCGGGACGGTGAGGTTTACCCATGCCGGACAGCTTCTCCGTCGATCTCGGACGGCTGAACAATGTCGCCAAAACCGACCTTCCGAACATCATCGACGCGGTCAACGGCACACGCACGCAGCTCAACAGTGCCGTCAGCGAATGTGCCTCCGCTTTCGACGGCACGCTGTACCAGGCCGTGGGCATGATGGCCATCCCGGTCGGCAACTCGTTCGGCTACGCCAACTACACCGAGGCGCTGCTCGACGACCTCGTGACAGGTCTCGGCAAGCTGTCCGACAACCTGGCGAAGTCGAAGCAGGCCATCCACGAGATCGCGAACCGGTATGCCGCGGCAGACGGCCAGCCGCCGTTCCCGAGCGTGTGACGGAGGCCGCCATGATCGACGGGTACACGAAATCCCTGTTGGAGCAACACAGATCGGCCGCGCTCAACTGGTGGCCGCCGCGGATGCCATGGCAGCAGAACCCGAACGACTACCTCGACCAGATCGACTCGACCGTCGAAGCGCTGTGCAGCGGCAACGCCCTCGCGGCGGACAATCTGGCCAACGACATCAACCAGGCCCACCTGGCACTCACCACCAACGCCCAGGTCGGGTTCGACGGCATCCAAACAGACATGGAGGCTTGGGCGGGCGCCGCGGCGGACAACTTCCGCGACTACATGTCCAAGGTCAAGCAGGCGATAAACCGCTACGACCAGGTGCTGAACGACTTCAAGCGGATCCAGGACGGGTACACCGCCCTGGTCGAGGGCTGCGTCACGGACGTGCAGAACCTGCTGAACAAGGCGATCGACGCCCAGAACGGCGTTTCCGCGGAAACCTGGCAGGTCGCGCTCACCGCGATCGGCGGCGTGGCCGCGATCATCGGCGCGGCGATCAGCGGCCCGGTCGGCTGGGAGATCCTGCTGGGCGGGGTGGCGCTCGCCACGTCCGAGGGCTCGGTCCTGATCAGCACCAGCGGCCACGGCGAAACGGCCAAATCGCTGCTGGACGGCCTACAGAGCCTGCTGAGCAGCGTGATCGACCAGCGGGAGAACTTCTACTACGCCGTCGACCAACTCGCCAATGTGGTGATGGAGAGCGTCGACAACAAGAACCTCGACGTTGTCGAACCACCAGCGCCGACGATCATCACCGCGCCGAACTTCGATCCGTCCACCTTCGACCTGCCGTCCGACATCGAACCGCTCGGTATCGAGAACGGCGTGTCGCGCGCCCCGCTGGTCCAGCAGAGCCAGCAGAGCAACTCGCAGATCAGCGCCCGCCTCGCCGGCGGCTGATCCGGACGATCGGACGCCGGCTAGAACCTGGGGTCGCGTTTGGTGAGGAAGGCTTCGACGCCTTCGGTGTAGTCGGCGCTGAGTACGGCGGCGTCGTAGAGCTGCCGGACGTCGTCGTCCTCGGCGGTTTGGCCGGTGTCGATCCGGTTGATGATCTGCTTGGCACCGTGGACGCTCACTCGGGCACGGGACGCGATCCGGTTGGCGAGTTCGGATACCCGCTCGTCGAACGAATCCAGTGGGTGGGTCTCGTTGACAAGGCCGATGCGCAACGCCGTTGCCGCGTCGAACAGGTCGGCGCTGAACAGGATCTGTTTTGCCCACGCCGGGCCGACCGCCCGGACCAACTGCCGGGTGGACGTGAAGTTGTAGACGATGCCGAGTTTGGCCGGCGTGATACCGAACCGGGCGTTGTCGGCCGCCAGCCGAAGGTCGCAGGCCAGCGCGACCTCGCAGCCACCGCCGATGCAGAACCCGGTCACGGCCGCGATGGTGGGCAACGGCAGCGTGGCGATGGCGCGCTCCCCGGCGTGCACCGCGTCGCCGTAGCGCCGGGCGCCCGACGGCCCCCTGCGCAGCGTCGCGAACTCGCTGATGTCCGCGCCTGCCGAGAAGTGCTCCGTGCCGCGCACCACGAGCACCCGCACCTCGGGCGCGGCCCGGACCCGCGCCATCAGGCCCGGCAACGCCGACCACATCTCGTAGCTCAGGGCGTTGCGGCGCTCGGGGCGGTCGATGGTGAGGGTGGCGATCCGGTCGGTGATGGTCAGTCGCAACTGGTCCACGCCTCGACGCTACCGGTGGGTGTCGCGCAGCGCGGTCAGGCCGCGCAGGAACACCGGCGAGTCGACGCCGAGTGTGGCGAAGAACCCGGCGTCGGTCGTTGCCATGTCGGACCGGGCGCCGGCGAGCACCGCGCGGCCGGTGTCGGTGAGCACGATTCGCCGCGCTCGCGGGTCCTGGTCGTCCAGTTCCCGGCTGATGAGCTGGCGCGCGGCCAGCCTCCGCAGCACCTGGCCGGTCATCTGCACGTCGGTGCCGGCGTGCTCGGCGATCCGTTGCTGCGTTGGCGGTTCCTCCTGCGCACCGAGCGACCACACGGTGGTGAGCAGCACGAACTGCACGTGCGTGAGGTCGTGCGGTTCGAGTGCCGCGCGCACGGCACGCTGCCAGGCCAGCGTCACCTGCCACAACAGCGGACCGATGCTCATGCCGTCGAGGATGCCCTACGCGCCGTCGACGGGCAGCCCTACAGGTGCGGGTGGTGCTCCAGGTGGGACAGGCCGTTCCAAGCCAGGTTGACCACGTGTGCCGCCACCTCGTCCCGGGACGGCGTGCGCGCGTCCAGCCACCACTGGCCGGTCAGCGCGACCATGCCGACCAGTGCCTGCGCGTACACGGCCGCCAGTTTCGGGTCGTACCCGTAGTGCTCGAAGTGCACCCCGAGCAGGTGCTCGACCTGGCTGGCGATGTCCCCGAGCAGGCTCGAGAACGTGCCGGTCGAACTGGCCACCGGGGAATCCCGCACCAGGATGCGGAATCCGTCCGGATATTCGTCCACATAGGCCAGGAACGCCTGCGCGGCCCGCTCGATCAACCGCCGGGGATGGCCGGACTCGGCCAGGGCCGACTCGATCAGGTCGAGGACGCGGCGCATCTCACGGTCGACCACGACCGCATAGATGCCTTCCTTACCACCGAAATGCGCGTACACCACCGGCTTGCTCACCGCGGCGCGGTGCGCGATCTCCTCGACGGACGTGGCCTCGAAACCCTTCTCGGCCAACAGGGCGCGCGCCACGTCCAGCAACTGCTGGCGGCGCTGGCTGCCGGTCATCCGAACCCGGACGACCGGCTTGACAGTGCTCAAACGCACAACCTCACTTGTTGGCGATCCTTGCCAGCCGCTGCGGGGTCGGCCAGCGCACGTCGTGCACCCAGCCGAGCTTCTCGAAGATCCAGATGAGCCGGGCCGACGTGTCGATCTGGCCCCGCCCGACGCCGTGCCGGGCGCAGGTGGGGTCGGCGTGGTGCAGGTTGTGCCATGACTCGCCGAAGGACAGGATCGCCAGCGGCCAGAAGTTGGCCGACTTGTCCCGTGCGGCGTACGGGCGTTCGCCGATCATGTGGCAGATCGAGTTCGTGGACCACGTCACGTGGTGCAGCACCGCGATCCGGACCAGGCTGCCCCAGAAGAACGCGGTCAGCGCGCCCCACCACGACCACGTGACCAGCCCGCCGATCAACGCCGGCAGCAACAGCGAAGCCGCCGTGATCAGCGGGAACAGGCCGTTCACCCGATCAATATCCTTGTCCGCCACCAGGTCCGGCGCGAACCGCTGCTTGTTGGTGACGTCCCGGTCGAACAGCCAGCCCATGTGCGCGTGCCAGAAGCCCTTGGCGATGGCGACCGGGGACGTGCCGAACAGCCACGGCGAGTGCGGGTCGCCATCGCGGTCCGAGAACGCGTGGTGCCGGCGGTGGTCGGCGACCCAGATGATCGGCGGTCCCTGCACCGCCATGCTGCCGGCCAGCGCGAGCACCACCCGCAGCCAGCGCGTGGCCTTGAACGAGCTGTGCGTGAAGTACCGGTGGTAGCCGATCGTCACGCCGAGACCGGACAGGTAGAAGAACGCCACCGCGAGCACCACGTCGAGCCAGCTCAGGCCCCACCCCCAGGCCAGTGGCACCGCCGCGACCAGCGCGAGCATCGGGACCAGGACGAACACGTAGACCGAGAACTGCGACCACGCGTGTCGCCGTCCCGCGATGACCGGTTTGGCCCCACCGGGTGTGGACTGCTCCGTCACGTCGAGGGTGCTCGTCATGTGTACCTCACCGTCTTAGGGGAACCTAACCTACGCTACCGTAACCTACGGAATCGTAAGGTGCGCACGCGTCAGGACGCCAGATCCGATCGATCGGTGGCTGCGGGGGCGCACATGTGGTATTCGTACGGACCGGTGGACATGACTGGTCCGCGCCGCGACGTGGCGGCCGGCCCGAGTACCGCCCGGCGGAAACCAACCCGACCCGGCCATGTCACCATGTTTAACGCACGACCGGGCAACGAGTACCTCGCTGACCGCTCGATCCGCCGTAGTGTAAAGGCAGCACCTCGGATTTTGGTTCCGATGGTCCAGGTTCGAATCCTGGCGGCGGAGCAGGACAATAAGGACCACCAGGACGATGACGCCGCCACTGACACCGGACGGGGGTACCGCCCTGACTGACGGGGTGGACAGCGCCCCGGCCGACGAACTGCCGCCGGCCGGCCAGTCCGGCACACCCTCCGGACCCTCGGACGGCGAGATCTCCGAGGCCTGGCTGCTGGGCCGGGCACGGGAACTCGTCGCGCTCTCCACGCGCAGCGACGAGCAGACCAAGCTCGAGATCATCGAGGAGCTCGACGACCTGCTGGCCGAGACTCGCCGCAGGGCGGAGCCGATGACGGTGGCGGTACTGCTGCGCAGTGCGCTGAACGCACGTGCGGGCGCAGGCGCCGACTTCGCGATGAGCATGGAGCCGCTGCTGGAGGAGCTCCTCGAACACGCTCGCCGGCACAAACTCGTGGTGATGGAGGCCGGGGCGCACGCGCTGTGGGGCCGTCGGAGCCTGCTCGCCGGGCGTGAGGACGAGGCCCTCACCGAGATAGCGCCCGCACTGGCGATCCTGGACGACGACTCGCTCGCCGGGCGGCTGGCCGGCCCGAGGGACACGCAGCGGGCGCTGGCGGCCGTGCTGGTGGACATCGCGCAGGTGCTGATCGAGCTCGGCGTCTACGAGGAGGCCGACCGGGCGATGGCCCGTGCCGAGAAGGTCGTCCAGTCCGGCGGCGGGCCGCACGAGATCTCCGTCCACCTGTTCAACCGGGTCCGCCTACAGCTGACCTGGGCACTGCGGCTGGAACGGATCGGTGACGACAGCGCCGCCGCGGACCGGATCGCCACCGCATCCGCGATGGCAACAGCCGCGGAAGGCCCGTTCGCCCAGTCGCTGTTCCCCAGGGACATCAACCGGCCCGCGGCCGACCAGATCGGCGTGCTCGGCGCCGCGCACGCCCTTGCCAAGCCGGGCGAGGAGCATCTCGATCGGCTGTACCGGCTGTTGGCCGAGGGTCCGTGGCAGTACGAGATCTTCATCCTGACCGTCGCGCTGGCCCGCTGCCTCGCCGCGGCCGGCCGGGTCGAGGAGGCGCTCGGCACGCTCATCGACATGCGCGATCAACTCGCAGGCGACAGTTCCCAACAGGTGCTGAAGTTGTCCCTGACGCGGGAGTTCGCCCAGCTGTCCGGCCCGGACGGCGGCGAGATGACCATCACCGCGCTGGAGGACTACGTCGCCGAACTGGAAGCGGCGCTGTGGACCACCCAGGACTCCCGGCAGGCCACCCTGTTCACCCGGCGCGAGCACACCCGCCTGACCAAGACCCACGGCGCGGTCGCGGCACAGGCCATGCAGGACCCGCTGACCGGGCTGGCCAACCGGCGCGCGCTGGACCAGCAGCTCAACCTGCTCGTCGCGACGAGGGCCAACACCCCGGTGGCGATCGCGCTGGTCGACCTGGACGGGTTCAAGGGCGTCAACGACCGGTCGTCGCACGCCGAGGGCGACGACGTGCTGCGCGTGGTGGCCAGCACGTTGCGCAACACGCTGCGCGGTGGCGACCTGGTGGCTCGCTACGGCGGCGACGAGTTCGTGGCCGTGCTGCCCGGCGCCCCGTTGAGTGCGGCCGAGGCCGCCCTGAACCGGGCCGTTCGGGCGGTCGTGAACCTGCCGATGGACCTGTCGCGTGGCGTCACCCTGTCGGTGGGCGTGGTCGCGGTGCGCCCGAACGAGACGCCGGCATCGGTGCTGGCCCGTGCCGACGCCGCGATGTACCTGGCGAAGCGCTCCGGCGGCAACTCGGTCGTCACGGAACCCCAGTCCGCGGTCACCGTGAATGAAGCAGGCAGCGAAGACGAGTCGGACCTGGCGACCGGCCGGACGTGGGTCCTGCCGGATGGCCCGTAGGATCGACACACCGCCTCGGCACCTCTCCCGCACCGGCCGGCACGCGCGCCGGTAGCGGGTGTGGCCGTGCCGACGGCGTGACCGGAGCACCAGCGCCTGACCACGAGGAGTTCCTCGATGCCCAACGGCGGGACCAACGACCTGACGCGACCGTCCGGTCCGGTGAGCACGATCATCCTCGCGGCCGGGGAGGGCACCCGGATGCGCTCCGCCGTGCCGAAGGTGTTGCACCGCATCGCCGGCCGCACGCTGGTGGACCACGCGGTCCGCGCGGTCGCCGGCATCGGGCCCGACCACCTGGTCGTGGTGGTCGGCCACGGCAGGGAGCAGGTCACCGAGCACCTGACCGAGGTGGCCAAGACCGCGGGCATCGCCATCACCGTGGCCTGCCAGGAGCGGCAGCGCGGCACCGGCGACGCGGTCTCCTGCGCGCTGGCCGAACTGCCCGCCGACCAGGCCGGCACGGTGCTGGTCAGCTACGGCGACGTGCCGCTGCTCACCACCGACACCCTGCACGCCCTGCTTGCCGCGCACGCCGACGGCGGTTTCGGCGCCACCGTGCTGACCGCCGTGGTGGCCGACCCGACCGGCTACGGCCGGATCATCCGCGACGACGACGGCCGGGTTACCGGGATCGTCGAGCAGGCGGACGCCACTGTGGCACAGCGGGCCATCACCGAGATCAACTCGGGTGTGTACGCCTTCGACGCGGCCGTCCTGCGCCGCGCACTGGCCGAGCTGTCCACCGACAACACCCAGGGTGAGCTGTATCTCACCGACGTACTGGGCATCGCGCGCGCGGCCGGACTGCCGATCGGCGCGCTGGCCTGCACGGACGTCTGGCAGGTCGAGGGCGTCAACGACCGGGTTCAGCTGGCCGGCCTCGGCGCCGAGCTGAATCGTCGACTGGTGCGGCACTGGATGCGGGCCGGCGTCACCATGATCGACCCGTCGACGACCTGGCTGGACGCCGACGTGGAGCTCGCCAGGGACGTGGTGCTGGCGCCCGGCGTGCAGCTGCGCGGCACGACCACGGTCGGCGAGGGCGCCGAGATCGGCCCGGACACCACGCTCACCGACGTCACGGTCGGCGCGGGCGCCACGGTGGTCCGCACGCACGGCTCCGACGCGTGGATCGGTCCCGATGCCACCGTGGGTCCGTTCGCTTACCTGCGGGCGGGCACCCGGTTGGGCGACGGCGGCAAGATCGGGACGTTCGTCGAGGTCAAGAACTCCGAGATCGGGGCGGGCACCAAGGTGCCGCACCTGAGTTACGTTGGTGACGCCACCATCGGTGAGCACAGCAACATCGGTGCGGCCAGCGTGTTCGTCAACTACGACGGCGTGCACAAGCACCGCAGCGTCGTCGGTTCGTACGTGCGCACCGGCAGCGACAACATGTTCGTGGCGCCGATCACCGTCGGCGACGGCGCGTACAGCGGCGCGGGCACGGTGCTGCGGCGCAACGTGCCGCCGGGCGCGCTCGCGGTGTCCGGCGGCCCACAACGCAACATCGAGAACTGGGTGCTCCGGCGGCGCGCCGGCACGGCCAGCGCCGCGGCGGCACAGCGGGCACTGGAACTGTCGGCGGGCCAGGCGGAGCACACCAGGGCCGAGACCGACGGCGGCGACAAGGGCGAGGACCTCCGAACATGATCCACAAGACATCGACACCGAAGAAGCACCTGATGTTCTTCTCCGGCCGGGCGCATCCCGAACTGGCCGATGAGGTCGCCAAGCACCTCGACGTCACCATCACCCCGCAGTCCGCGTACGACTTCGCCAACGGCGAGATCTTCGTCCGGTTCGAGGAGTCGGTCCGCGGCAGCGACGCGTTCGTCATCCAGAGCCACTGCGAGCCGATCAACCAGTGGGTCATGGAACAGCTGATCATGGTGGACGCGCTCAAGCGTGCCAGCGCGAAGCGGATCACCGTGATCATGCCGTTCTACCCGTACGCGAGGCAGGACAAGAAGCACAAGGGCCGCGAACCGATCTCCGCGCGGCTGATCGCCGACCTGTTCAAGACCGCCGGCGCCGACCGGATCATGACCGTCGACCTGCACACCGCCCAGATCCAGGGCTTCTTCGACGGCCCGGTGGACCACCTGTTCGCGCAGAACCTGCTGGCCCAGCACGTGGCGGCCGAGTACTCCAGCGAGAACATGGTCGTCGTGTCACCGGACTCCGGCCGCACCAAGCTCGCCGAGAAGTGGGCGGATCAGCTCGGCGGCGTGCCGATCGCGTTCATCCACAAGACCCGCGACCCGCTCAAACCCAACGAGGTCGTCGCCAACCGGGTGGTCGGCGAGATCAAGGGCAGGCTGTGCGTGGTGATCGACGACATGGTGGACACCGGCGGCACCATCGCCAAGGCCGTCCGGCAGTTGCTGGACGGTGGCGCTGCGGACGTGGTCCTGGCCGCGACACACGGCGTGCTGTCCGGCGAGGCGTCCCGGCGACTGGCCGAATGCGGCGCCCGCGAGGTGATCGTCACCAACACGCTGCCCATCCCGGACGAGAAGCGATTCCCCGGCCTGACGGTGCTCTCCATCGCTCCCCTGCTGGCCAGGGCGATCGAGGAAGTCTTCGAAGACGGCTCGGTAACGAGCCTCTTCAACGGCAACGCTTGAACTGTGACATTGGCTCGCTCCGCTCGCGGGCCCTGCCGCCCTTACGCGGGGTCTTCGCCCCCTCCACTCGCTTCGCTTCGTTCCGGGGGCGAAGACCCCGCGGCGGCAGCGCCGTGGTTCGGGCTCGCTTCGACTGAAACACATAGCTGTGACATGGCGTGCCGGCCCTGCCAATTGGACCCGGTTGTCAATTCGACTGACAGTCGGCTTACACTGGTTGGGTTGCCTCGGCGAGGACGGGCCCGGTGCCCGGCGTGATCGACGCGGCGGCTGGGATGCCGCATACCGTCGTGATCCTTGCGCACCCGCCGCCTGAGGTAGCCGCCCCGCTCCACCAGGCCACCGTCCGCATCGCTGCTCATTCAAGGAGTGCACCACCGTGTCCGAGGTCCGTCTCGCCGCCGAGCCGCGCACCGAGTTCGGCAAGGGCGCCGCGCGTCG
>DASXXM010000204.1:0-2487 GCA_036503065.1 Pseudonocardiaceae bacterium
GCGGAGCTGAGCCCGTCCGCGGCGACCACCAGGTCCGCGTCGAGCGGGCCCGCCGTGGTGGCCACGTGCCCGTCCTGGCCTGCCGACGTCACCTCGGTGGACAGCGCGAGGACGCCGGCCGGGACCCGGGAGGCCAGGGCCTCGATCAGCCGCGACCGCGGCAGCAGGATCACCGGATCGCCGAAACGGTCCGTCACCATGCGTTCGGTCGACGATCGCAGCAGCCACCGGCCGTCGGGCCGGCGTATCCCGATCTCCTGGCCGATGGCGTGCGCCCGGACCGCGTCGCCGGCGCCGAACACGTCGAGCGCCCGCAGCCCGTTAGGCGCCAGCGCCAGCCCGGCCCCGACCGGCTCGAGTGATGCCGCCCGCTCGTACGCGGTGACATCCCAGCCGGCCGCGTGCAGGCCCGCGGCGGCGGCGAGGCCGCCGATTCCCGCCCCGATGATCACGGCTCTGGGCCGTGCCGCGCCCTCGGTCATAGACCATAGGTTTGCACGATCGCCAGGGGGATAGAACGCCGGCTGGCGGTTGAGCGCGGTGAGGGTGCAGCATGGCAGCAGATGATCATCGGGAGGGGAAACATGCCGGACCCGTCGGTATTGGGAATCGTACTGGCCGGCGGCGCCGGCACTCGCCTGGCGCCGCTGACGGACGACCGGGCCAAGCCCGCCGTGCCGTTCGGCGGCGTGTACCGGCTGGTCGACTTCGCGCTGTCCAACCTGGTGAACAGCAGCATCAGGAAGATCTGCGTACTCACCCAGTACAAGAGCCATAGCCTCGACCGGCACATCTCCGTGACCTGGCGGATGAGCGACCTGCTCGGCAACTACGTGACGCCGGTGCCGGCGCAGCAGCGGCTCGGGCCGCACTGGTACACCGGCTCCGCGGACGCGATCTTCCAGTCGATGAACCTGATCAACGACGAGAACCCCGAGCTGGTGGTCGTCATCGGCGCCGACCACGTGTACCGGATGGACCCCAGGCAGATGATCGCCCAGCACCTCGAGCACGGCGCGGGCGTGACGGTCGCGGCGCTGCCGGTCAACCGGCAGGACGCCAAGGCGTTCGGGATCGTGGGCGTCGGCGGCGACGGGCGGACCGTCACCACGTTCCTCGAGAAGCCGTCCGACCCGCCGCCGCTGCCGGACAGCCCCGAGGAGTCGTTCGCGTCGATGGGCATCTACGTGTTCAGCACGAAGGTGCTCGTGGACGCGCTGCGCCGGGACGCCGAGGATCCCGACAGCAGGCACGACGTCGGCGGGAACATCATCCCCATGCTGGTCGAAGACGGCGTCGCCCAGTCCTACGACTTCATGACTAACAAGGTCCCCGGCTCGACGGAACGCGACGCCGGCTACTGGCGCGACGTCGGCACCATCGACGCGTACTTCGACGCGCACATGGACCTGCGCACCGTCGATCCCATGTTCAACCTGTACAACTACCGGTGGCCCATCCTCACCCACGTGGAGAACCTGCCGCCGGCCAAGTTCGTGCACGACACCGGCGACCGGGTTGGCCGGGCGATCGACAGCCTGGTCAGCAACGGCGTGATCGTGTCCGGCGGCCTCGTGCGGGAGTGCGTCCTCTCCCCCGGGGTCAGGGTCAACAGCTGGGCCACGGTGGAGGGCAGCGTGCTGCTGCACAACACGGTGGTCGGCAGGCACGCGGAGATCAGGAAGGCGATCATCGACAAGAACGTGGTGGTGCCTGAGGGGGTGAAGATCGGCGTGGACAAGGAGCACGACCGCGCCCGCGGGTTCGTGGTGTCGCCCGGCGGCATCACCGTGGTGGGCAAGGGCGCGGTGGTCACCGAATGAGGGTCGCGCTGCTCACCCGCGAGTACCCGCCCGAGGTCTACGGCGGCGCGGGCGTGCACGTCGAGTACCTGGCCAAGGCGCTGGCGCCGCTGGTGGACCTCACCGTGCACTGCCAGGGCATTGACCGGCCGGACGCGGTGGCGCACCACCCGTGGGGCGCGCTCAACGATCAGGTGCTCCGCGTGTTCTCCACCGACCTGTCGATGGCGGAGGCGGTCGCCGGCTCGGATCTGGTGCACTCGCACACCTGGTACGCGAACCTGGCGGGCCACCTCGCGTCGCTGCGCTATGGCATCCCGCACGTCGTGACGATGCACTCCCTCGAGCCGCTGCGGCCGTGGAAGGCCGAGCAGCTTGGCGGCGGCTACGCGCTGTCGTCCTGGGCGGAGCGGGAGGCCGCCACCCACGCGTCGGCGGTGGTGGCGGTCTCCGAAGGCATGCGGGCTGACATCCTGGCCGCCTATCCAGAGATTCATCCGGAACGTACGCGTGTCATACGCAACGGCATCGACACGGCCGAGTACCGGCCGGACCCCGGCACCGACGTTCTCGAGAAGCACGGCGTCGACCCGGACCGGCCCTACGTCATCTTCGTCGGCAGGATCACCAGGCAGAAGGGCGTGTCCGTGCTGCTGCGGGCCGCGTCGGCGATGGAGCCGGAGGC
>DASXXM010000205.1:0-3568 GCA_036503065.1 Pseudonocardiaceae bacterium
CGGAACGGATGTCCCGGTGAAAAGGTAACCGGCTAATCCCTGCACAAAGAACCCCTACCAACCCCTACTGATGTCCGACACTATTCTTGACCTGGGCCATCGAACTCGGCGCGATATCGACTACGTCAGGTATGCGACGACCCGACGGCGAAATAGTCGCCGATCGCGTCAGGGCACCAATCAGGGCAGCGACAAGATCAGCTTTGCCGACGCAGGTTGCGGATTTGCTGGACACGAACGAGAAAATGACGTCGACTCTGGCCAGGCTGGAGAATCCGCTGTCGCGCAACAGTCGGCAGGCAGCCCGGGGCGCCGGGCACGAATCTGGCCTTCACCGACAATCCAGCCAAGCGGGTGGACGCTTCCCGCGGGGTCGCTGCGACTGCGGGCATGACTCGACCCAGGCCACCGATCTGGGCGTGGTGGATCGCTATCAGCAGCACGAGATCCCACAGATCTCGGTGGCGGCCGGGTACGGGCCGGCGTTGCAGGCGTTCGTGGTCTACCTGATGGTCATGCACCACATACCGGCGCACCGGTGTGTCGCGTTGCTGGAATCGTTGACCGGCGCCGCGCCCAGCGTGGGGTTCGTGCACGGCATGCTCGCCCGTACGGCGGGGCTGCTGGCCGAGGTGGACAAGCGGATCGCTGCGATGATCACCATGGCCTATGTGGTGTGCTGTGACGAGACCCCGGTCCGGATCGGACCGAGAAAACCCACGCCCGGTAAGAGAAAAGCGGACACCCGCCGCAGCCCGCGCGCCTCAATCACCGCCGTCACCACCCCATCGCCACCGCGGCGACCGGGTCACGCTTGTGCGTGATCGACACCGTGACCCGGCTGATCCCGGTGGCGCTCGCCGCGCCGGCCGCCGTAGCGGTCAGCTCGATGTCCGGCGCACCCGAACCGGCCTTGGCCACAACGATGTGGCTGGGCACCACGCCCTGGAACAGGCCTGTGCCCAGCACTTTGAGCACGGCCTCCTTGACCGCGAACCGCCCGGCCAGGAACTCCGCTCCCCGGCCGGGGTCCAGTGTCGCGGCGTGCTCGAGCTAGGCTCTGGCGAAAGCGGAGCGCCGGAACCAGTCGCGGGTCAGCAGGCCGTCCAGTTCGCCGCGCGTGGCAAGGTCAATCCCGAAACACATCCGGCTCGCTTTCCCGGAAGAAGTCGTTCTTCAGCAGGCCCTGGAACACCGACAGCCGGTGCAGGTTGCTCGTGCCCTCCATGAACTCGAACGCGCGCTGGTCCCGGTAGGCCTTCTCCAGCCACGGGTGCTCGATCAGCGAGGCCGGGCCGAGCAGTTCCGCGGCCAGGATGGTCGCCCGCTCGCCGAGCTGTGCGGCCCGCATCTTGACCGCGCCGATCCGGTGCTGGTTCACGACTCCGTGGTCGATGTCCCCAGCCACATCGAGGATGGCTCGGAGAACGGCGGCGACCCGCTCCTCCAGACCATCCACTCTGGACTTGTCCCAAGTGGACAGAACCGGCCTGTGTGTGCGCAGGTAGTCACACACCGCCCGGGTCTGGCCGAGTGCCATGGCGGCCAGCCCGGGCCGGAACCTCAGCAGCGCGTGCAGCGCGCCGTACACACCACGCCGGCTAGGCGGACGGTGCCTGCCGAGCACCCGGTCGGCCGGGATACGGACATCGGTGAACACCAGCCGGCTGATCCGGGCGCCACGCAGGCCGACCATCGGCAGCAGTTCGCCGTGGAAACCCGGGTCGGCCGGGTCGACCACGACCGCCTCGATGCCCCACGGTCCCGGCGCCCGGCGGCAGAACACCACGCCAACCTCGGCTCGCGCGCCGTTGCCGATGTAGCGCTTCTCACCGTTGAGCAGGAACCCGTCGCCGTCCGGTGACGGGGTAAGTCGGGTCTCCAGCTCCAGCGCGGCCGATCCCTTGCCCGGCTCGGTGAGCCCGAAGAATGTCCACTTAGGACCGTCAGCAATCCGGCCGAAGTACTCCGCGCGCTGGGTGTCGTCACCGAGTTCGTGGACCACCTCCCGGGACAGGCTGGGGCCGGGCGCGGCCAGGACCGCGTTCGGGTCGCCGTGCGAGATCGCCTCCAGGACCACCACCAGGGCCGTGCAGGTGGGGTCGAATGGCTCAGCACCGAGCCGGGTCTGGAACTCCGGCGGGGTGAGCACCTGGTCCAGTAATTGGAACGCGGGCAGGTCCAGGTGGTCGACGATGGCGTCGGGATCGCGGTCCAGGGCCATGCCCAGCGCACGCAGGTCCGGGGCCACCTCCCGGCATCGCTCACGCAACCGGCGCAGCGGCTCGTCGAGCAACTCGTCGCCGGCGTGGACGCGGGATCCGAACAACGCGGTCATGCGGCCTCCTCGTGCAGGTAGACGTTGCCGGTCACCTCGGCGAGATGCAGGTCGCCGCCCGGCCCGGAGACCAGGAAGCTGCTCGCCCCCAGCAGGCTCAGCAGCAACCGCCCGGCGGCCACCAACGCCTGATGCGCCCGCCACCGCGCCGCCGGGTCGGTCACCGGCAGCGTCGCGGTCTCCCGGATCTCCAGCGCCACGTCGGCCAGCGCCGTCTGGACCAGCTGGCGGTCCAGCAACGGGGTCCCGCCCGAGGAACGCTCCGCCAGATGAGTCATGGCATGCGCGATCCCCTGCCGCAGCAGGCTTCGGTGCAACCGAAGCAGTCCACTGGCGAACTCCGCACGCACTACCGGGTCGGCCGGCTCACCCCGCCCGACCCCCAACCCGAAGCGGGCCAGTGGGTGATCGGGGTTGTCCGGCAAGGTGCCGGTGGAGCCGAGCACCACACCGGACGCGGACACGACCGGGCTGTCGCCCCCGGTCCGCCGGTGCAGCATGTCCAGGTGCGCCGCGTATGCGCTCACGGTGAGTCCTCCTCGGTCCGGCGACGCAACAACGCCGCGTGGCTTCGCCCGGTTCGCGGGTCGGTGTCGCACAGCACCAGCGCGACCTCGGTCTGCGCCCAGGTTTCGTGGTGTCGCGCCAGGTCCAGCCAGACGCTGGTGCAGTAGGAGCCGCGGTCCACGCGGTGCACCGGCAGACCGGGGGCGGCGGCCGCAGCCGGGTCGGTCCACGGACCGGCCACGACAAGTGCGGGTACGCCGTCCGCTGCCCGCTCGATCAGCGCGGCCAGATCGTCCGACGCGGGCGGGATCGGGTCGAGCACCCACGGCCCGCCCGCACCCAGCACGAGCACCGCGGCCGAATCGGCCAGCCCGCCGCGGACGATCGGGTCGTCGTGACCGAAGGTGCTCTGCTCGAGCACCACCACCGCACCCTGCCGGCAGCGCCCGGACTTCGCGTACGCGTCGGCGATGCGCAGCGCGGTGAACGGGGCCCGCAGACCTTGTTCGGACACCGCGAAGTTCTCCGAACCACCGCCCAGCAAGCGGTCCACGTGGCCGCCGATGCACCGGAACGGGTACAGATCGGACAGCCCATAGGCCACCACGATCAGGTCTGGCGCGGGCGGCTCGGGCAACCGGCCGAGCACGTGCTCGGCCAGCTCCTGGAACGCGATGCCCGGGCCGCGCTGCAGGAAACGCTCGTCGAAGGGCACTCCGAACG
>DASXXM010000206.1:0-13006 GCA_036503065.1 Pseudonocardiaceae bacterium
CGTCCGGCCCGGCCCCCGCCAGCAGCCTGCGCACCGCGGCGGGTGTCACGCCCGGCACGTCCCCCGGCAGTACGACCACGGCTGGCACCTCCGGCAACGCCGCCAGCCCAACCCGGCCCGACGACCCCTTCCCGGACGGCCAGTCCGGGTTGTCCACCATCAGACACCCAGCCAGATCGGCTTCGGCACGCACGGTTTCGGCGGACGCGCCCAGCACGACGACCACCGGCCGGCACCCGGCCGACGTCAGCACCCCGGCCGCCGACTCGACGAACAGCAGGCCGCGGTGCCGCACCAGCGCCTTGGGCATGCCCATCCGTCGGCCCGCGCCCGCCGCCAGCAGCAGGCCGGCGACGTCACTCGTCATAGTCCAGCAGGTGCCGCAGCAGCAACGGGGTGAACGCGCCACCGACCTCGTCGATCACCCAGTGCGACACGTCCTGGAGTATCTCGAACCGGTAGGGCCCGGTGACGTACTTCTCCGTCGCCAGCGCCGCCGTCGAGCCGACCGCGACATCCTCCGCGCCCCACACGTAGAGCGTCGGCACCGCGACCGGCTCAACCTCCATTGTGGACAGCTTGTTGGCCCGGTACCAGTTGAGCGCGGCGGTCAACGCGCCCGGCTCGAGCAGCCGGGTCACGTACCCCTCGACCCGGTCGCGCGTCACCTTCCGGTCGAACAGCATCCGCAGCGGCTCGCCGTCGTCGGCGAGGAGGCGCCGTTCCGCGACGCCGGCCTGTCGGAACAGGTGGATGTATGCCGAGCGCTGTATCTGGTCCTCGTCGGACCGAATGGCCTGCGCTAACGCCGTCGGATGCGGCACGGACACGGCGGTCAGCGTCCGCACCCGCGCCGGATGCGCGGCCGCCGTCGCCCACGCCACGCCGGCACCCCAGTCGTGGCCGACCAGGTCGAACCGTGCCCAGCCCAGTTCGTCGGCGATCGCCAGCACGTCGCCGACGAGTTCGTCCAGCGCGTAGTCGGCGACCGCGGTCGGCCGGGCGTCGGGGGAGTAGCCGCGCTGGTGCGGCGCGACCGCGCGGCAGTCGCCGAAGCCCAGTGCGCCGAGTTGGTACTCCCACTGCGCGGCGGACTGGGGAAAGCCGTGCAGCAGCAGCACCGGCCTGCCGTCGGCCGGGCCGGCGGCCAGCGCGTCGAAGGTGCCGATCCCGGTGGGAATGCGCAGGTGCTCGACCACGCGACGGACTCTACCGCCGCGTAACCCGGGCAACCGGTGCGCGGCTCGGGTCAGGTCCTGGCGCGCAGCGCGGCCAGCGCCTGGTCGGCGTGCGTGTCCATCCGGACCTCGCTCTTGATCACGTCCAGGACGCGCCGGTCGGTGTCGATGACGAACGTCTGCCGGCGCGTGAGCAGTGGCCCGAACCGGCGCCGCACCCCGAACTGGGTGGCCACGGCACCGTCCGGATCCGACAGCAGCGGAAAGTCGAACGAGTGCTTCGCGGTGAACTCGGCCTGCTTCGCCACCTGGTCCGGGCTTATCCCGACCCGCTGCGCGCCGACCTCCGCGTACTCCTTGGCCAGGTCGCGGAAGTGGCAGCTCTCCTTGGTGCAGCCGGTGGTCATCGCGGCCGGGTAGAAGAAGAGCACGACCGGCCCGTTCGCCAGGAACTCGCCGAGCGAGCGCTGGTTGCCCTCGTCGTCGGACAGGGTGAAGTCGGGTGCGAGGTCTCCGGGTTTCATCCACGATCCTCTCGGTGCTATTTGCCGTTCGGCTTCGACAATTGTTCAACAAGTTGGTCAAGCCCGGGTAGGGCGACCATGATCGCCTCTCGGTCGGCCGCCTCGAGCCGGTCCAGCGCGCTGCCGATCCGTCGCTCGTGGGCCGCTTTCCACTCGGCGAGCTGGACGTGTCCGGCGTCGGTGAGCGTCACCCTGGCCACCCGCCGGTCGGCCGGATCGGTCTCCCGGGACGCCAGCCCCGCCTCCACCAGTTGCTGCACCAGGCCACTGACCGTGTTCGGCGCCAGCCGCTGCAGCTCGGCCAGCCGGCCGATCTTCGCGGGCGCGTGGTCGGCCAGCGCCATCAGCAGTTCGACCTGCGCCATCGGCAGCGACTCCCATGGGTAGTCGGTGCGGATGCTGGTGCGCAGGGCACGACGCAGCCGGGTCACCACGTCGGTGAGCTGCTGGGCGTCACTGGTCGGCGCCCGCTCGGGCACGTGGCTGATCTGCGTCATGTGATCAGGGTAGCTGCGCTGAGTGACCCGTCCCGCAGTGCGGAATCACCGGTTCTGCCGGGCCACCCACTCGCGTAGTTCCGTGTCCTCGCGCAGCTCCTGCGCACCTGGTGAGAGGGCGATGATGAACACGGTCAGCACGCTGACCACCGACACCGCCATGATCAGCATCGGGATCAGCAACGACGCGCTGATACCGGTGACCACGGGCATGCTCGGGTCGAGCGTCACGCGCATCGCGGCGATCCCGGTGTAGTGCATCCCGGTCACGGCCAGGCCCATGACCAGCGCCGCGATGACGATGGCTCGGGCGCCGCGCACCACGGTCGTCGCCCACAGCGCCGCCGTCGCGGCGACCACCGCGATGACCACCGACAACGCGACCGTCGGGACGTCGTAGCGCACGGTGCCCTGGATCGACATCGCCGCCATGCCCACGTAGTGCATGCCGGCCACGCCGAAACCGGTGAACAGACCGCCCACCAGCAGCGACCGGAACCGGCCGACACCGCTGTTGACCACGAACAGTCCGACACCGACGACGACCACCGCGACCAGCATGCTCAACAGCGTGATCGGCACGTTGTAGCCGACGGACGTGCCCGGCATACGCATGCCCAGCATCGCGATGAAGTGCATGACCCAGATCCCGGTGCCGCCGATCGATATCGCGCCCAGGATCAGCCAGCCCCTTCTTGCGACGCCGGAAACGATCCGTGCGCGTTCGGTGCACAACAAGCCCAACGCTGAGCCGCAACACGAAGCCAGGTACGCGACGATCGGCGTCCAGGCAATCAGGCTCATATCCGCCAACGGTCAGCTCTCCAACTCGACAACAGAACAACGACCAATAGGTCCGTATTGCGTCGGCGGTCGGTGTCCCCCGCTCGCCGCGCTCGGAAACGAGATCCGGGAGCGCGGTACGCCACCTCGGACGAGAGCCGGTAAGCTGTGCGACCCGATTTGAGCACGCGTATGTGCTGGTGACAAGCGCAAACACGGACAGCGAGCGGCGCGTCCCGGCCGGTGATCCGCGTCCAGTTCGACCGAACGGTCAGTAGGCCGTCGGCGACACTCCGTCCATGTCCTTTCGCGACTGACGATCGCCCGCGGCAAATACCGCTCGGTAATATGGCGTCATTCTCAAGCGAGGGTTCGACGCCGATGTATACATTTCCGGGTATCTGGATGCCCGCGCCGACATTGACCGCAGCCGGCTACCTGACGCCGCCGATCAGCCGTTCCACCTCGTCCTCGGTCATCGGTTCGCCGATGGCCGCGCCCGCCGCGTACTGGACTCCGATGTCGTTGAGCCGGTCCGCGATCGCGGGGGTGTCCACACCGTCCGCGTAGACCCGGACGTCCAGTTGATCGGCCAGTTCCACGATCTGGCGCAGGCCGTGCTCGAACGGGGAGTTCTTCTCCTCGACCGCCCCGAACGCGCGGATCACGCTCGGCGCGATGATCACGCCGTCCACCGGCAGGGTCCGCAGGTCGACCAGGCCGGCGTTGCCCGTGCCGTAGCCGTGCACGATCGCGCTGACCTTGATGTCGCGCAACGTCGCCAGATTCTCCAGCGGCTCGCCGTGGTCGTCCACCACCACGCTGGCCGGCATGGTCAGCCGCAGCTTGGCCGTTGGTGCGCCGGTCTGGTCGAGCACGTCGCGGATGATCTGCACCAGGTCCTGTTCCCTGGCCAGCCGTGGCGTCAGGTGGATGCACATCGGCAGCGACGCGCGGCCGAAGCCGCGTTCCCAGTCCGCCAGCTGCTGGCAGACCTGATCCAGCATCCACCGTCCCATGGGGACGATGAAGCCGGTTTCCTCCGCCATGTCAAGGAATTCCGTCGGGCGCAGCAGGCCCCGCTTCGGGTGGTCCCAGTGCAGCAGCGCGCGCAGCGCGATCGTCCTGCCGTCAGAAAGGCGGTTCACGGGCTGATAGGACAGCTGGAACTGGCCGGTCTCCAGCGCGCCCGGCATCGCCGCGCCCAGTTGGTACTGCGCCCGGTACTGCTGGTCCAGCCGGTCGTCGAACAACTCCCACTGGGCCTTGCCGTTCTGCTTCGCGCGGTGCACCGTGATCTCCGCGGCGCGCACCAGTTCGGCCGACGTCACGCCGATCGCCGGGCGTTCCACGATGCCGACGCTCGCGCTCACCGCGATGCCGGTGCCGTCCTCCTCGTACTCCGGCTCGCCCAGTTCGTCCATTGTGGCCGCGATCCGCTGGCTGATCGGGTAACTGCCCCTGGTGCCGGTGAGCAGCACCGCGAACCCGTCGCCGCCCATCCTGGCGACCGTGGCGGACGGTCCGTCGAACGCGGCGCGCAGCGTGGACGCGACCCGCTTGAGCACCTTGTCGCCGGTGGTGTGGTCGACGCCATCGTTGATGATCTTGAAGCCGTCCAGGTCGATGTACACCAGGGCGATGTTCTCGTCGGGCAGCGCGTTCTGCAGCGCGGTGTCCAGCTGGGCCATGAAATACGCCCGGTTGGGCAGGCCGGTGAGCTGGTCCTCCAACGACATCCGCAGCTGGCGCTCGCGCAGCAGGTGCAGGTCGGAGATGTTCTCCACCACCGCGACGGCATACTCGGGCGCCTGCGCGGCATCCCGGACCAGCGACAGCGACAGCCGCGTCCACACCAGTTCGCCGTCCTTGCCGACGAAACTGGCGTCACCGACGAACTTGTCGTGCTCGCCGCCGGCCACCCGATCGAACGCGGCCCGCACCTGCGGCACGAAGTCCGGGCTGAGCTGCACCGCGAACGGGCGGTCCACCAGTTCCGTCGCGTCGACACCCAGGATCTCGCAGAGGGCCGGGTTCACCGACTGCACGGTGCCGGTCAGGTCGGTGATGGCGATGCCGGCCGCGGTGGAGTGGAACACCGCCTGCCACCGGGCTTCCGTGGACCGCCGGTCGCGCTCCGCGACGTCACGTGCCCGGAAGACCGCTTTCTTGATCATCTCCTGCTCATCGAACAGCCGGTCCCGCGACGCGGCCACGTAGCCCGCGGACATCGAGCCGATCACGTCGGTCAGCCTGCCGTGCCAGAACGGGTCGAACGGCACCTCGGCCGCGTCCAGCAGCGAGCTCCCCAGCAGCCGGACCGTCTCGTTGAGCGCCTCGGTGCCGGTCAGGTTCGCGCGGACCAGCGCGACACCGGCGTCCGCGGCCGGCGACGGATCGAACGGCTCGCCGCGCAGCACGTCGACCAGGCCGCGCGCCACGTCCAACAGGAACGCCTCGATCTCCGCACGCGGCAGCCCGACATGACTGGTCGTCAAAGCCACGACGGCCCAACGCCCGGCAAGGGACGCCATGCTGTCGGACACCGTGCCGATCGGGCCTGCGGGCACGTCAGTCACCGGTACTCGCTCGGGCACACCCGCACCACGGTCGCCTCCGGAGTTGAACTGGATGGACCGAGTGTAGGGATCAACCCACAACCCGCATAACGAACCTGCGGGATACGCGACCTGTATCAAGACAGTTTACGCCGATCGAGTGAACGGACACCCGCTGCTTCGTGGCAGCGGGCTGTCGGATCACCCGATCTGACGGTAACCGTTGGAGTGGTGCCACAGCCAGTTCGCTTACCCTGGTTCGGTGCGCCGGTGTGCGCGACGGGCGATTCGGCGGGGCGGAGGGTGGCGGGATGCGGCACACGGCGGAGTACGTCGGCGGTCCGTTGGACGGCCGACGCGAGCCCCTGCCGCCCACGAAGTCCGTCGTCGGCAACATCGTGACGCACGTGTTCCTGCACAGCGGTCCCAAGATCGAGACCCGCTACCAGCTGGACCGCACCGAGGAAGGCCAGTGGATCTACCGACTCGTCGGCGACCCGGGCTGACGCACAATCGATAAGTCTACTTACCAGAACGGTTTACGCTGTTCAAGCGCTTCCTACGCGCGAGTAGGCGATTGTCATCTGTGAATAACCAGCCGCTTCCGGTGGTTGTCCCGGTGTGGCTCGACATCGATCATCGGTCGGATGACACGCACGCTGTTGAGTCGACGTCCCGCCCGGCTGGCCGGCACGCTGATCGCACTGACCGCGACGGTGCTGTCGTTCGCCGCCGCACCGGCCCAGGCAGCCCCGTTGGTCACGCCGGCCGGCCTGGTGATGGGTTTCGGTTGCGCCACGGCCACACCGGGCCGGGCGCACTGCCTCGGCGAGCTGCGCGCCCGGCCGCTGGCGGGCGGAGCCAAGGGTCTCGCGCCGTTGCTGACCGCAGGCCCGGTCGGGTTCGGCCCGCCGGACCTGGAGTCGGCGTACAAGGTGGCCGGCCTGAAGTCCGGCGGCCGCACGGTGGCCATCGTGGACGCCTTCGACGACCCGAACGCCGAGGCAGATCTCGGCGTCTACCGCAAGCAGTACGGCCTCACCACGTGTACGACCGCCAACGGCTGTTTCAAGAAGGTCAACGGCAGTGGGCAGGCCGCCCCGTTGCCCACCGCGGATCCCGGTTGGGCCGAGGAGGAGAGCCTCGACCTGGACATGGTCTCGTCGATCTGTCCGGACTGCCGCATTCTGCTGGTCGAGGGTGCCGCCGCGGACGACGCGTCGCTCGGCGCCGCGGAGGACACGGCCGCCGCGGCACCCGGCGTCGTGGCCATCTCCAACAGCTTCGGCGAGGCGGAGTCCAGTGCCATCACCGCCAACGACGTCCACTTCAACCACCCCGGCAAGGCGATCACCGCCAGTTCCGGTGACTCGGGCTTCGGCGTGCTCTGGCCCGCGTCATCGCCGTTCGTCACAGCCGTCGGCGGCACGTCCCTGACCAAGGCCGCCAACGCGCGCGGCTGGACCGAGACCGCGTGGTCCGGCGCGGGCTCCGGGTGTTCGGCGTTCGAGGCCAAGCCGTCCTGGCAGCACGACACCGGCTGCGCCAGGCGCACGGTGGCGGACGTGTCCGCGGTGGCCGATCCCAACACCGGTGTCGCCGTCTACGACACGTACAACACCTGTGGCAGCAATGCCCTCTGTGACGCGCTGATCTCACTGGGGCTGGTCGCCGGCGCGGACGGCTGGGTGCAGGTCGGCGGCACGAGCGCGGCATCGCCGATCGTGGCCGGCGTCTACGCGTTGGCCGGCAACACGGCGACGATCACCTACGGCTCCTTCCCATACGGCAATCCAGGGGCGTTGTTCGACGTCACGTCCGGCTCCAACGGAAGCTGCGGCGGCACGTACCTGTGCACGGCAGGCCCCGGCTACGACGGCCCGACCGGCCTCGGCACCCCGAACGGCACCGGCGCGTTCTAAAGGTGACGCCGGGCCCGCGCGCAATGTCACAGTGGCCCGGCCAGAGTTCTGTCTCACGGATAGGGTGGTGGTACAGGATAAATCGAGATCAAGATGAGGTGCGATGGCACAGGTTGGCCTGACTGCGGCGTTGGAGCAGTTCCATCCACGGGAGATCATCGATCACACGGTGTTGGCCGAGGAACACGGCTTTCGCGGCGTGATGGCGGCGGACCACTTCCAGCCGTGGGTGCCCGTGCAGGGCCAGGCGGCGTTCGTGTGGAACGTGCTGGCGGCGCTGGGCGAGCGGACCGAGGGCGACATGGGGCCGGGCGTGACGTGCCCGTCGTTCCGGTTCCACCCCGCGATCGTGGCGCAGGCCGCCGCGACGCAGGAGGCGATGTATCCGGGCCGGTCCTGGCTGGGGCTGGGTTCCGGTGAGGCGCTCAACGAGCACATCATCGGCGACTACTGGCCGGAGGCGCCCGAACGCGTCACCCGGATGTTCGAGGCCCTCGACGTGATCAAGAAGCTGTTCACCGGCAAGGACGTCAAGCACGACGGGCAGTTCTTCAAACTGCACAAGACCCGCCTGTGGACGATGCCCGACGCGCCGCCGCCGATCTACATCGCGGCCGCAGGCCCGGTCACGTCGAAGCGGACCGGCGCACTGGCCGACGGCATCATCACGCCCGCCGCCGCGCTGTCCAAGATCGAGGGCGTGCTGAGCAAGTTCGCCGAAGGCGCCCGCTCGGCCGGCAAGGACCCGGACACGATGCCGAAGCTGCTGCAGATGCACCTGTCCTGGGCGCCGACCGACGAGGATGCCTGGGTCAACGCGATGGAGCAGTGGCCCAACGGCGGCATGAAGTTCCCGAAGCAGGACATTCGCTCACCGTTCGACTTCGCCGAGATGGCGAAACTGGTGCGGCGCGAGGACTTCGAGGGCCGGATGGTCGTTTCGTCCGACCCGGACACGCACCGCGCGGAGATCCAGAAGTATATCGACGCGGGCTTCGACCGGATCTACGTGCACAACGTGGGCCGCAACCAGGAAGAGTGGATCAAGGTCTTCGGTCGCGAGGTGCTCCCGAAGCTGACACACTGAACCAGAGCTGACACGCCGAAAGGCAACCCGCACAACGAGTTTGTCCGCACAGCAATGAGGCCGTCGACACTGGGCCACCCGTCCACACTGGGCCACCCAGCAGGGGATGATCACTCGATCAGGTGATCATCCCCGAAGCCGGGAGAAAACCACCCGGTCCCATTCGTTGAGCGAAGAAAAGACAGCGCCCCTCGCGACCGCCGCCAGCGCCCGATCACGGCCCGCACATGCAGGCAACCCACCCGCGAGCAAGAACAGAAGGAGGAACAGACAGCCGACCCGCGACCGGAGAGTGGGAAGAAGCCCGCGAGTGCCCGGCCTGCGAGTGCCCGGCCTGCGAGTGCCGCGGGCCAATATCACAGCCGCAGGCCGCCGAACGCCACCGCGACCACGGCGTCGGCGATCTCACCGACGTCGTGGCCGCGGTCGGGCCGGTACCACTCGATCAGCGAGTTGACCATGCCGAACAGCAGCCGCGCGGTGATCGCGGCGTCCACGTCCGGCCGGATGCCGCCCTCGGTGATGGCCGCGCGCGCCAGGTCGGCCACGATCAGGTCGAACTCACGGCGCCGGGCCAGCGCGGCCCGCTCGACGTCGGTGTTGCCACGCACCCGCAGCAGCAGCGTGACGAACGGCAGCTCCGCCACCAGCACCTCGACACTGCGCCGCACGAGGTGCTCCAGCCGCGCGGTGGCCGGGCCGGTGGTGCAGCCCGGCTCGGCGGCGGCCGCGAACAAGCCGTCCAGCGCCCGATTCACCGCCAGCCGCAACAGTTCGGTCTTGCTCGGCACGTGGTGGTAGATCGCGGACTTCGTGATGCCGAGGCGGTTGGCCAGGTCCTCCATGCTGGTGCCGTCGTAGCCGCGGTCGTTGAACACCTCGACCGCGACTCGCAGCAGCGACTCCCGGTCGTAGCCGGGGCGACCGCGTCGAATCGACGGCTCGGCTGTCACGTCGATCTCACCGCCCTTGCCACCTGACCGACCATTCGGTCGATAATCCGGCTTCAACGATAGCCGTCAAGCGGAGAGGCGTGGGACATGCGGGTTGGGGTGATCGGCGGCGGCCGGATGGGTGCTGGGATCGCGCAGGTCTTTCTCGGCATCGGCGCCGAGGTCGTGCTGGTAGAGGCGGGTGCGGACGCCGCGGCGGCGGCCGGTGACCGGGTGCGGTCCGGGCTGGTGAAGGCCGCGGAGCGCGGTTCGCTGACCGAGCCGGTGGCGGTCGCCGCCGGGCGGTTGCGGGTGGTCGAGGACATCACCGAGTTGCCACCGGACGCGGATCTGGTGGTGGAGGCCGTGCCGGAGCGGCCCGCGTTGAAGATCGACGTGCTGACCAGGGCCGAGCAGGCGCTCGACAACGCAGCGGTGCTGGCCACTAATACCAGTTCGTTGTCGATCGACGAGCTCGCCACGGCGCTTCGGCGGCCCGATCGGTTCGTCGGCATGCACTTCTTCAATCCGGTGCCGCCGTCGGCGCTGGTCGAGGTCGTGCTGGGCGTGGCGACCGGCGATGACGTGCGGGATCGGGTGGTCGAGTGGGTGACCGCGTTGGGCAAGACCGGCGTCGTGGTGCGCGACTCGCCCGGTTTCGCGAGTAGTCGGCTCGGCGTGTTGCTCGGGCTGGAGGCGGCCAGGATGGTCGAGGAGGGAGTTGCCGAGCCCGAAGCCATCGACAAGGCCATGGAACTGGGCTACCGGCATCCGATGGGTCCGCTGCGGCTGACCGACCTGGTCGGCCTGGACGTCCGGCTGGCCATCGCCGAGTACCTGCACGAGAAGCTGGGGGACCGGTTCGCGCCGCCCGACCTGCTGCGTCGGAAGGTCGCCGCGGGTGAGTTGGGGCGCAAGACCGGCCAGGGCTTCTACTCCTGGTCATAGCAGAGCGGCCTGCGGGCGGCGCGAGCTGCGTCGGAGCGAGCCGATGTGATGGCGCACCACGTCACCTTGCCCGAGCACGAAACTTGAGAGACACTACTTACTGACCGAATGTTCGGTAAGGAGCCTGAGGTGGACAACGACAAGTTGACGGCCGCCTTCGATCGGACCGTGGCCGCCGAGCAGCGGATCGAGCCGAGGGACTGGATGCCCGACGGCTATCGCCGCACGCTGATTCGGCAGATCGCGCAGCACGCGCACTCCGAGATCATCGGGATGCAGCCGGAGGGCAACTGGATCAGCCGCGCGCCATCCCTGCGCCGCAAGGCGATCCTGCTGGCCAAGGTCCAGGACGAGGCAGGCCACGGGCTCTACCTGTACGCGGCCGCCGAGACGCTGGGCATCGACCGCGCCGAACTGACCGAGAAGCTGATCTCCGGCGGCCAGAAGTACTCGTCGATCTTCAACTACCCGACCACGACGTTCGCCGACGTCGGCGTGATCGGCTGGCTGGTGGACGGCGCCGCGATCTGCAACCAGGTGCCGCTGTGCCGCACCTCGTACGGACCTTATGCCCGCGCCATGATCCGGATCTGCAAGGAGGAGTCCTTCCACCAGCGGCAGGGCTACGAACTGTTGATGACCATGATGGCCGGCACGCCGGAACAGCGGCGGATGGTGCAGGACGCGGTGGACCGCTGGTGGTGGCCCTCGCTGATGATGTTCGGGCCGCCGGACGCCGAGTCGGCCAACACCGAGCAGTCGATGACGTGGCGGATCAAGCGCAACACCAACGACGACCTGCGCCAGAAGTTCGTCGACATGACCGTCCCGCAGGCCGAACGGCTCGGCGTGACACTGCCCGATCCGGACCTGCGGTGGAACGACGAGCGCGGGCAGCACGACTTCGGCGAGATCGACTGGACCGAGTTCAAGCAGGTCCTGTCCGGCGCCGGGCCGTGCAACGTGGAACGGATCGCGCACCGGCGGCAGGCGCACGAGGACGGCGAGTGGGTGCGCGAAGCCGCCATCGCCCACGCGGCCAAGAGGACGGGGGCAATGGCATGAGTTCGAACTGGCCGTTGTGGGAGGTGTTCGTGCGCGGCAAGCGCGGCCTCAACCACGTGCACGTCGGTTCGCTGCACGCCCCCGACGCGAACCTCGCCGTACGCAACGCCCGCGACCTCTACACCCGCCGCAACGAGGGGGTCAGCATCTGGGTGGTGCCGTCCTCGGCCATTACGGCGTCCACTGTGGACGAGAAGGACCCGTTCTTCGAGCCGGCCGCGGACAAGGTCTACCGGCACCCGACGTTCTACCGCATCCCCGACGACGTTCCGCACCTGTGAGGCCGTGATGTCGTTCGACAACGCCTACGAGTCCCTCATCGAGGACAACGACGAGACGCACTGGGCCTACGGCACCGGTTTCACCGACCCACTGTCCGATGTGGACCGAGCGGTCCCCGACGGGGTGCACCCGGCCGACCTGGCCACCTACTGTCTGATGCTCGGCGACGACGCGCTGGTGCTGGCGCAACGGCTGTCCGCGTGGTGCTCGTGGGCGCCGGAACTCGAGGAGGACGTCGCGCTGGCAAACATCGCGCTGGACCTGCTCGGCCAGGCCCGGCTGCTGTATGCCAGGGCGGTCGAGGTGGACCCGTCGATCCGGCCCGCGAACGCGCCCGCGCACGTGCCACCAGAGGACGCGCTGGCCTACTTCCGCGACGAGCTGGACTTCCGCAACGTCCGGCTGGCCGAGATCGACACCGGCCCCGGCCCGGCCGGCGATTTCGCGATGACCATCGCCCGGCTGCTGGTGTTCGCGAGCTGGCGGCTGGCCCTGTTCACCCGGCTGGCCGACGCGACCGACCCGGTAATGGCGGCCATCGCCGCCAAGGGCGTCAAGGAACTTGCGTACCACCGCGACCACGCGGCCCAGTGGACCGTCCGGCTCGGCGACGGCACCCCCGTCTCGACCGAGCGGATGCGAGCCGGGCTGGCCGCGATCTGGCCTTTGGTCCCGGAACTCTGCATGCCACATGCTATAGACTGTGTGCCACATGCTATAGCATCGTTCAACGCGACCGAAATGCGGGCGGAACTGGACGAGGTGCTGGACCAGGTGTTCGCCGCCGCCGGGTTGGCGCGGCCAGAGGTGCCGGCGATGGCCGGCGTCAGCGGCCGGACCGGGCGCGATGGTGTGCACACTGCCGCGTTGGGCTTCCTGTTGGCCGAGCTCCAGCACATCGCGCGGTCACATCCGCAGGCGGTGTGGTGATGGGACTCTGCATGACACATGCTATAGACTGTGTGCCACATGCTATAGCATCGTTCGACGCGGCTGAGGTGCGGGCGGAACTCGACGAGGTGCTGGACCGGGTGTTCGCCGCCGCCGGGTGTTCGCGGCCGGAGGTGCCGGCCGGGTTGGCGCGGCCGGGCTTGCCGGCGATGGCCGGTGTCGGCGGCCGGACCGGCCGGACTGGGCGCGTCGGGTTTCCTGTTGGCCGAGCTCGAGCACATCGCGCGGTCGCATCCGCAGGCGGTGTGGTGATGAAACTCTGCATGCCACATGCTATAG
>DASXXM010000207.1:0-2573 GCA_036503065.1 Pseudonocardiaceae bacterium
GAACGCAACGGCCAACCCCACAGCCTGCGGTACACCGCCGCACGGCCTCGGTTGGTCCTGATGGGCATCTACCCGTGCTCCCTAGCTTCTCGCCGTCCTACTGTCCCAGCCGCTGTCCCGCACTTCCAAGCCCCTTGACGGGCGGTACAGCACGAAAACCGGCCGCCCGGCCACCATCTCCGTCTCCGCGCGCCTCGGCGGTTCGCGCCTGGTCACCTGGGACGGCACCACGAAAGCGTCCTCGCCCCGGTCCCAGCCACGGTCCACGACGGGCGGGCTGTCCACGATCCGACTCTGCGCGGCCTCCGGCACCGCCACCCGAGGGCCCTGGCCGTAGGGCCGCGACGGCGGGAGAGCGGCCGCGGGCTGGGCGCCCGGGGTGCCGCGCAGTTCCCGCCGGGCGGCGGCGTTGCGCCGGTCCGTCCGCTGGGCGGTCGCGTTGACCACGCCTGCCGCGTCCCCGTAGCTGGCCTCCGGCCGGACCCGCAGCCCGTCCGGGCTGGCTGCCGGGGTGCCGTTGCCACTGCGGACGTTGCCCCAGAACTGTTCCTGCGGCGTCGGTTCGTTGGACTTCTTGCGCAGCCGGGACATCAGCCCCGGCGACGACGGCACACCGGCACCCGCGGCCGAGACGGACAGCTCGACCATCTGCCACATCCGCCGGATCGGCCGGCCGATCATGAAGAACACGATGGTGATCAGGCTGGCCAGCAGCATCTGCGCGAGCAGCGACAGTTGGGCGCCGAAGATCAGGTTCAGCAGCAACGCGTGCATGCCCGCCAGCGCCGACAGCAGCAACACGTTGAACAGCACGGCCCCCGCTGCCTTCGCCACCTTGGGCAGCAGTTCGGGCAGCAGCATCGCGGCGAGGCCGATCAGGGGCGCGGCCAGCAGCAGGACGCGCAGCAGCACCTGCGCCAGCAGCACGGCGGCCTTGGCGAACAGCTGGAACAGCGAGTAGGCGAAACCCTGGAACAGGGCGAGGAATCCGTCGCCGGTGCGGCTGCCCTCGCTGCCCTGGAAGAACCCGGCGGCCGAGCCGAGCTTGCCCGGCAGCGCCTTGTAGTCGTTCTGCTTCGCGGTCACCTTGGCCTGGTCGTCCGCGGAGTTCACGTCCTGCTTGGTCCACGCCTGGTCGTTGAGCAGCTCCGGCCCGAACTGCACCGCCTGCGGCGCGGCCGGGTCGCCGAACTCGCCGCGCAGCCAGTTGCGGTAGACAACGTTGTTGTACAACGAATCCGGCAGCGTGTTGCGCTGTGAGTCGACCTGGTCGGCGGGCAGGAACCCGGCCTGGATCTGCGAGGTCTTCTGCAGCAGCAGGGAATCCACCTCGCCGTACACCGGGCCGAGCACCAGCACCGACGCGGCCAGCCACATGCCGGCCAGTGCCCACATGCCGCGCCTGCTGATGCTGGCCAGGTCACCGGTCCAGATGTGCCGGAACAGCAACAGGGCCAACAACAGGGCGACCGGGCCGAACCAGCGGACGTAGACGTTGTCGTAGAACGTCGTCGCGGCCTTCGCCACCGCGTCGTCCAGCGGCTTGAGCATGCTGTCCTGCGACAGCATGGCGTAGTGCAGGCTGTTCGTGGCGCCGACGATGTTCTTGCCCACGTTGAACAACTGGTTGCCGGCCCACGTGTCGATCACCGAGTTCGGGTCGGTGATCGTCTTGGCCAGCACGCAGTTGTTGTCGAAGACGTGCCACACCGAACCGGCGTAGGAGTACTTGCCGTAGTTGCCGGTCGGGTCGCCGTGGTCCAGCGCGGGCGGGTCGATGGCACCGACCATGCCGGCGCCGGGCCGTTCCGGGACGGGCGCGTCCCCGCACTGGTCCGCGTACGCCGGCACCCCCAACACGATCTGGATGCCCAGCAGACCCGCCACCAGCACCATGACCGACCACTTGCGACCGGTGCGCCAGCGCGCCATCGACTCGGCACGCCGCCATCTCGCCCGCCGTCGTGCGCCGTACAGCAGCACGACGGCGACCACCGCCACCAGGGTCGGCGCACTCATACATCGTCCCGACCGGAGCGACGGCGGTAGCCGGAGCCGCCGTCCGGGTCGGGAGCGTCACCGCCCGGGGTCGGCACCAGGTCGTCGCCGAACTCGTCGACGAGGCCGACCTCCAGTTCGGCGGCGAACTCGTCGTCGAGATCGGGTTCGGCATGCCGGCCGCGCGGCGGGACGGACGGCTCGGCCATCAGATCCGGCGGCATCGCGGCCAGCGCGGGCGGCCGGGCCAACTGGTCGCGCATCGCGTCCGGCGTGGTGTCCATGACGTTGCGCAGGTGGTCGAGGTGGTTGCCGGAGAAGTCGATCCGGATCCGCTCCACGCCGCCGGCACCGTCGCCGAAGATGAACTGGCGCGGCGCCCTGTCCCGCTCGGTCATGCCACGCTCACCGCCGGGCCGCCTGCCCAGGCTGGCCACGACCTGCTCGTAGCCGGCACCGACCGGCACCTTGAGCAGCCGCAACGCGTCGGCCTGCGCGTCGTCGTCGTCCAACCGGCCGACGAACACCGAGTCCAACAGGGCCACGAACCCCTGGATGCGCAGGAAGTCCGCCGG
>DASXXM010000208.1:0-5709 GCA_036503065.1 Pseudonocardiaceae bacterium
GAAGGCTTGCGGGTACTGCGATACGCCAACACCGGCTGACCGACCGCGTTACGTGCGACCGCGTTACTCGGCGACCGTCAGTGTCCGGATCATCGCCACGCGTGGCGCGACGATGATGCCGGCGTCCCGTTCGGCCGCCCATACCGCCCGCAGGCCGAGGCCCCAGGTGTCGGCGGGCAGTTCGGCGAATCCTCGGGCGGCGTACCACCGGGCGTTCCACGGCACGTCCGCGAACGTGGTCAGTGTCATCGCGCCGTGGCCGGTCTCGATGGCCAGGTCGCAGGCGGCGGCCAGCAGTCGGCTGCCGATGCCGCGCCTGCCGTGTGCCGGATGGACGGCCAGGCCGGCCAGATGGGCCCGGCCGTCGACGGCGTCGATCTCCGCGAAGCCGACGGCGGGGGAGCCGGCGACCAGCACGTGCTCGGCGCGGCGCAGTGCCGCCGTCGGATCGTCCGGTGGCAGCGACAGCCCGAAGTCCGCGAACATCACGTCCGCGGCCGTGCTGACCTCGACCAGGCGAGCCAGGTCGACGTCCGGCCGCCAGCGCCGAACGGCGATCGTTTCGTCGGTCATCGCCGCATCGTGCCAGTTGGATCTAGGCTCGGCACCGACAAATCGCCGAACCGAGGGACGGTAGCCAGTGCCTGGCCAGTCAAGTGGGTACCAGAACGAGATCTACCTCGCGGGCCTCGGCGGCCAGTTGCCGCCGTTCACCACCAACGGCAGCGCGCTGGAGCAGGCCGCGAGCGCGGCCCTGGCACCGGGCGTCTTCGGCTACGTCGCGGGCGCGGCCGGGTCGGGCGCGACCAACAGGGCGAACCTGGCAGCGTTCGAACGGTGGCGCCTTGTCCCCAGGATGCTGACCGGTTCGACGATCCGCGACCTGAGCACCACGGTCCTCGGCACGGCGATGCCCGCACCGGTGCTGCTCGCACCGATCGGCGTCCAGTCGATCCTGCACGCCGACGGTGAACTGGCAACCGCCAGAGCGGCCGCGTCGCTCGGCGTGCCGATGGTGATGTCGACCGCGTCGTCCCACTCCATCGAGGACGTCGCGACCGCCAACGGCAGCGGGCCGCGCTGGTTCCAGCTCTACCGGCCCAACGACGACGCCGTCTGCGCCAGCATCCTGGACCGTGCCCGGTCCGCCGGGTTCGCCGTCCTGGTCGTCACCCTGGACACCTGGACGCTCGGCTGGCGCCCCGCCGACCTCGACCAGGCCTACCTGCCGTTCATCCGGGGCGTCGGCACCGCGGTGTCGTTCTCGGACCCGGTGTTCCGAGCCGGCCTGGAACGCGCGCCGGAAGAGGACCTGACACCGGCCGTGCTGAAGTGGGTGCCGATGTTCACCGGCACCGACCGCACCTGGGACGACCTGCCGTTCCTCCGGGAGCACTGGGACGGCCCGATCGTGCTCAAGGGCATCCAGCATGTCGACGACGCTCGCCGGGCCGCCACCGCCGGGATGGACGGCATCATCGTGTCCAACCACGGCGGCCGCCAGGTCGACGGCGCGATCGGTGCGCTGGACGCGTTGCCGGCCATCGCGGCTGCCGTTGGTGACCAACTGGCCGTGCTGTTCGACTCGGGGGTGCGTGGTGGCTCGGACGTGATCAAGGCGCTTGCCCTCGGGGCGCGGGCTGTGCTGCTCGGCCGGCCTTACGCCTATGGGTTGGGGTTGGGTGGCGCGGATGGTGTCCGGCATGTGCTGCGCAGCGTGCTCGCCGAGACCGACCTGACGCTCGGGCTCGCCGGACACCGATCCGTCCACGACCTCACCCCGGACGCCCTGCAGCGCGACTGAAGCAAACTCACTTGGCGTCCGCGTAACAGTCAACCACCTTGGCCGCCAACGGAAAGCGCACCGCCGTAGGCCCGAACACCAAGGCACTTGCGGTGTGCGCGGCCGCACCGACCTCGTCGACGACCACATCCGCATCCGCAACCGGACAGTGCACCAGAACCTCGTCGTGCTGAAAGAAGACCAGTTGCGCGGCAGGGGCCCGGAGCGCCAGTCCGGTCCGCAGGCTGGCCAGCAACGCGGCCGTCCAGTCCGCGGCGCTCGCCTGGACCACGAAGTTGCGCGTGAAGCGACCCCACTCCCGAGCCGCCTGCCGGGACCGACGTTCGTCGCCGGTGCCGGCCAGGAGTTCCTGGCGAGCCGCGGAAGGCGGCGGCGACGTCCGGCCGAGCCGGGACCGGACCAACTGCCCCGCCTCACCGGCCCGAGCCGCGTCCTCGACGTAGCCGACCGCGCGGGGAAACCGGCGCCGCAGGATCGCCAGCAGCGGACCGGCACCGCCGCTCGTCCCGCCGTACATCGCGGACAGCATGGCGATCTTGGCCTTGCCCCGGTCGTCGGCGAACGAGTCCTTTGCCAGGCTGGCATACAGGTCGTGGTCGCCGGACACCTCGGCCAGCCGGTCGTCCTCGGACAGCGCGGCCAGTATCCGCGGCTCCAACTGCGCGGCGTCGGCGGCCACGAACGTCCAATCGGGATCGGCTCGTACGGCCGCGCGCAGTAGTTTCGGCACCTGCAACGCGCCGCCGCCCCGCGTCGCCCACCGGCCGGACACCACTCCGCCGACCACCCACTCCGGCCGAAAACGTCCATTGTGGACCCAGGCGTCCAGCCAAGACCAACCGTGCGCCACGTAAACTCGGGACAGTTCCTTGTACTCCAGCAACGGCGCCACCGCCGGATGCTCGACCTGCCGCAGCACCCACGCCCTGCTGGACGGCACGTCGATGCCGACCTTCCCGAACGCCCGCACCACGCTGCCCGGATGATCCGGGTTGATCTCCCGACCGCCGAACGCGACGCTGATCTGCTCGGCCAGTTCGGCCAGCTTGCGCGGTCGCGCGCCGGACGCCGGTTTCGGCCCCAGCAACTCCGTGAGCAGCGCCGCGTGGACGTCGGCACGCCACGGCAGGCCGTAGTGGCTCATCTCGACGGCCGCCAGCGCGCTGGCCGACTCGGCGGCGGCCAGCAGACGCAGGCGGTCGGGGTGCGGCGCATCGGCCAGCCGCTCGCGTTGGGTGCGGTAGACGGTGCTCAGCGCGTCGAGCGGGTCGGCGTCGCCGGGCAGCGCGTCCGGCGCAGGCTCGAACAGGGCGGGCTGCACGTCGTGCCGGGCCAGCGGTGGGTCGTCGGGCACCGGCAGGTCCAGTGCCCTGGCCAGCGCGGCGGCCAGTCCTCGTGGTTCGCTGTGCCGGCCGGCATGGTTGAGCAGGATGCCCTCGACCAGGCCGAGGTCGTGCGAACGGTCCACCCGCGCCCCTGCGGCGAACAGCGCTGGATAGTCGTCCGCGCCGGATGCCCACAGCCAGCGCGGATGGTCGGCACGCTCCAGTTCGGCGACCCGGCAGGCCAGGTCGGCGACGCGTGCGGCCGGGCCGGTCGGCGTGCCGTCGTCGGACAGCGGTCGCAGCCGACCGCCGCCGTCGGCCTCCGGCACCACCGCTACCAGCACGCGGCAATTGTGCGCCTGACCACCGACAACCCGTCCCCGGGTTGACATACCGGAGGTAGGTGAAATCCTGATTGCCGGTAGATACCGTGTCGATCACAGGAGTTCAGTGTTGAAGCACCTGTCGGACTACCTAGGTCAGCTGGTGGACCTGCCGCCGCGGCTCGACGTGCTGCGCAGGGCCGGCCTGCTCGACCCGGTCCGGCCGGACGAGGGCATCCGGTCGATCCTGGCGGTCCGCAGGCTCGGGCCGATCGCGGGCGCGGCACAGCACGCGGCCCGTCGCGATCCGCATGCGCTGGCGATGGTCGACGAGCTGGGCCCGCTGACCGCCGGCGAGCTCGACGAGCGGTCCAACGCGCTGGCCAGGGCGTGGGCCGAACACGGTCTCGGGCCGGACTCGGTGATCGCGGTGCTCTGCCGGGACCACCGTTGGCTGGTCGACTGCATGCTGGCGTCGGCCAAACTCGGCGCCCGCCTGCTGCTGCTGAACACCGGCTTCAGCCGCCCGCAACTCGCCGACGTGGCCGAGCGCGAAGGCGTGTCCGCGCTGACCTACGACCAGGAGTTCGCCGAACTGCTCGGCGCGGTGCGGACCGACCTCCCGCGCTACCTCGCCTGGTCCGACACGCCCGCCGACACCGGCCTTTCCCAACCATCCCACCCAGGTGTCAAGCTGGCCGACCTGATCGCCAGCACGAGCGGGCGCCCGGTGCCGAGCCCGGCATCGGCGGGGCACGTGGTGCTGTTGACCAGCGGCACCACCGGCACGCCGAAGGGTGCGCCGCGGCAGGTTCGTTCACCGCTGGCCGCGACGCACCTGCTGGAGCGGATTCCGTTGCGCCGAAGCGGTTCGATGTTCATCGCGTCGCCGATGTTCCACGCGACCGGGCTGTCTCAGCTAATCGTGACGCTCGCGCTCGGCTCGACCGTGGTGGTACGGCGCCGCTTCGAACCGGAGGCCACCCTGCGCGCGCTCGCGGACAACCGGTGCACGGCGATGGTGCTGGTGCCCACAATGCTGCGCCGAATCCTGGACCTCGACCCGGAGGTGCTGAAGCGGTACGACACCAGCCGGCTCGAGGTGATCCTGACCGCGGGCTCCGCGCTCACGCCGGACGTCAGCGACCGCACCCTGGACACGTTCGGCGACGTGCTCTACAACCTGTACGGCTCGACCGAGGTCGCCGTGGCCACCGTCGCGACACCCGGCGAGCTGCGCGCCGCGCCGGGCACGGTCGGCAGGCCGCCCCGGGGCTGTGTGATTCGGCTGTACGACGGCGACGGCCGCCGCGTGCGGGCGCCCGGCGTGCGCGGCCGGGTGTTCGTCGGCAGCGAGCTGGCCTTCGGCGGCTACACCGGCGGCGGGCACAAAGAGGTCATCGACGGTCTGCTGTCCAGCGGCGACATCGGCCATTTCGACGTGCGCGGCCTGCTGTTCGTGGACGGCAGGGACGACGACATGATCGTGTCCGGCGGCGAGAATGTGTTCCCGGCCGAGATCGAGAACCTGCTGGTGTCCCGGGCCGACGTGTCGGACGCGGCCGTGATCGGGGTGGCCGATCCGGACTTCGGCCAGCGGCTGCGCGCGTTCGTGGTACCCGCGCCCGGCGCCACACTGAACGCGGACGAGGTGCGGGACCACGTCCGGGCGAACCTGGCCCGCTACAAGGTGCCCAGAGACGTGATCTTTCTGGACGAACTCCCGCGCAACGCAACAGGCAAGGTACTGCGCAGCACGCTGGCCACACTGGCATAGCCGCAACAACTTCCACGCCGACTTTCGTCCCCGACCAGCCAGGCTATAGCAAACATGTTATAGCAAACATGCTATAACAGCGTGGCCATGGCTGCGCACCGGCAGGCCGACGGTCAGGGTTCGGCACGAAGTGCCCGTCCATCACATGCTATAGCGCCGCACGGCATACCAGGCTGGATACGCTATAGCAAACACGCTATAGCAAACAAGATGGCCAAACTCGCATAGTCGCAGCGACTTCTCAGGGCTGCCCGTTGACAGGACCATGCTATAGCAAACATGCCATAGCAGACACGCCATAGCAGCGCATGCCACCGCGGACCAGCAAAGCTATAGCAAACACGCTATCGCAAACAAGACGGCCAAACTCGCGTAGTCGCAGCGACTTCCCAGGGCTGCCCGTTGACAGGACCACGCTATAGCAAACAAGCCATAGCAGACACGCCATAGCAGACACGCCATAGCAGCGCATGCCACCGC
>DASXXM010000209.1:0-3595 GCA_036503065.1 Pseudonocardiaceae bacterium
GACCGCGTACCAGAGCGAGTCGACGCCGTCCTTGAGGATCAACCCGGCGATGCCCAGGAACGACGCGGCGGACAGGTACTCGCCGGTGATCGCCGCGGCGTTGCGCCGGGAGCGCACGATCCGCCGGGCGACCAGGAAGTCCGGGGTGGTGTTGGCCAGCCGGGAGGAGTGGAAGCCCAGGTAGAACGTGGTGGCACCGATCAGCCCGATGCCGACGATGGCGCTGGGGTTCAGTTCCACGGCCTACGCTCTGCGGGGTTGGTAGTCAGCTCTCCACCATGTTCACGAAGTCCTTCTCGTGCCGCTCGGCCAGCCGGTTGTACAGCAGGCCGATCGCGAACAGTATGGGGAAGGGTAGAACCCCCAGGATGAGCCACGGCAACCGGACGCCGAACACCGACGTGTTGGCGAACGTGGGCGACAGGTAGAACGCCAGCGGCAGGCTGCCGAAGATCACCGCCGTCACCAGGGCCAGCCACAGGGCCATCTTGAGCTGCGCGCGGACCAGGTTGCGCACCAGCGCCTCACCGACGCTGGTCTGCTCCTCCAGTTCGGTCATCACGCGCACCACGGTCACGGGGTTCCGGGAGTCGTTGAGCACCACGCGCTTGCGGCGCGGCTTGCGGGCGGAGACGCTCCTGGCGGATTCGGCGGGCTCGTCGTCCGGCGGCCTGGTGCCCCCGGAGTGCCTGCTCATCCGCCCCAGCCGTTCTTCGGCGCGCGGACCAGCTTGTCCTTGAGCTGACGGGTGTGCCGACGGCTGACCGGGAGTTCCTTCTCGTTGTCGCCGATCACCACCGTGTAGCCGGACGCGCCCATCTTCAGCTCGGTGATCAGCGACAACGCCACCAGGAACGAGCGGTGGATGCGGACGAAGCCGGCCTCACCCCAGCGTTCCTCCAACTGCGCCAGCGGAATCCGGACCAGGTGCGAGCCGTCCGAGGTGTGCAGCCGTGCGTAGTCGCCCTGGGCCTCCACCCAGCGCACGGCGGCCCGCGGCACCAGTTTCGTGGTGCCGGCCAGTTCGACCGGGATCACCTCGTCGTCGCCCGGTTCCGGCGCCAGCGCGCCGGCACTGTTCGCGGCGGCCGGGGCACGCTTGGCCAGCACCCGCTCCACCGCCTTGTCCAGCCGGTCCTGCTTGAGCGGCTTGAGCACGTAGTCCACCGCGCCCAGGTCGAACGCGGTCACGGCCTCGTCGCCGATGCCGGTGACGAACACCAGCGCGGGCGGCGGCTTGAGCTGCGCCAACACCCTCGCCAGCTCCACACCGGACAGTCCGGGCATGTTGATGTCGATGAACACCGCGTCCACCGGGGCCAGCTTGGCGCGCTTGCGCAGCACGACCTCGGGATCGCTGCCGCCGACGACGCCGAGCGCCTCGGCCGCGTCACCGGCGGAGAGGGCCCGACGGACATACTGGTTGCGCTCCAGCATGTAGGCCAACTCATTCAAGCCGTGCGGCTCGTCGTCCACGGCCAACACGACGAGACCTGGGGTGCCGTCACGAGTACTCACTGTGACGCGAATACTGCCCACCCTGGGGCTGGATTGTCCACTGTCAATCGAGCCCCAGGTGGGTGAGACTCGTCCTACCGGCATGGGCAAGTGTCCTTGTCGCAGGTGGGATCGGTTCCGCAGGGTCGATCGACGCGGTCAGAGACCGAAACGTGACCAGGTGGCGCGCTGTTCCAACAGGTCGAGCACCGCGAGCAGTTGATCACCCGGTCCGCCGGTGAGTCCAAGCCGGGCCGCCGCGCCACCGACCCCGAGGCGCGCCAGCACCGAGCGACGCGGTTCGACCGACACCACGTGTGCGTCCGGATACCGCTTGTCCAGCACGCCACGCAGTGTGCCGAGGCCGTCGACCAGGCCCAGTTCCACCGCTTTCGCGCCGGTCCAGACCTCGCCGGAGAACAGGTCGTCGGTGGCACCGGTCAGCTTGTCGCCACGCCGTTCCCGCACCCAGGCCACGAACTGGTCGTGCAGTTCGCCCTGCAGCCCCGCCAGCCAGGCCACGTCCTCCTGCCGCTCGGGCCGGAACGGGTCGAGCCGGACCTTGCGGGTGCCGGCCGTGTGCACCCGGCGTTCCACGCCGAACCGCTCCAGCAGCCCGGCGACGCCGAACCCGGCCGACACCACCCCGATCGAGCCGACCAGCGACGTGGCGTGCGCGTAGATCTCGTCCGCGGCGCAGGCCAGCCAGTAGCCGCCGGACGCGGCCACGTCCTCGCAGAACCCGAGCACCGGCACCCGGCGCTCCGCGGCCAGCCCGCGAATCCGCTCCGCGACCATCGCCGACTGGGTGGCCGCGCCACCCGGCGAGTTCACCGCGAGCGCCACCGCGACCAGCCGGTCGTGGTGAAACGCCCTGGCCAGCGCGGACTCCACCGCGCCGAGATTGATCGAGCCGCGCCCGATCGGGGATGCCGCCGGCGAGATCACCCCGTGCAGCTTCACCACCGCGACGACCGGCCGCCGATCGACCCGGTCGCCGACCACCGGCAGTTTCGTGATCCAACTACTGTCCGTGGCGTTCATGACCGCGTTCATGATGCTGAGCCTACGTACCCGGCGTCAGGTCACGATGTTGATCTGGCTCACCCCGGAGTCGGCGAGTGGGTTGTCCATCATGCTGTGCCGCCCCGGCTCGGTCTCGTCCGAGTCGTCCGGGTCGGTGTAGCCGGGCATCGCGGGGCGCACGTTCGGATGGAACTTGGGCACCCGCAGGATCACCTTCATGCCGGCACCCGGCGCGGTCTCCACCATCAGCGCGTACTCCTCGCCGTACACCGACCGCATCCGCTGGTTGATGTTGCCGATGCCGACGTGCGCGCCGCTGCGGTGCGCGTCCCGCAGGTCGGCCAGCCGGTCCGCGTCCATGCCGACGCCGTCGTCCTCGACGCTGATCAGCGCCTCGGTGCCGTTGTCCTGCGCCACCACGGTCACCGTGCCGCCGCCCGGCTTGCGGGACAGGCCGTGCCGGACCGCGTTCTCCACCAACGGTTGCAACACCAGGAACGGCACGGTCACGGACAGCACTTCCGGCGCGATCTTCAGCCGGACGTGCAGCCGCTGCGGGCCGTAACGGGCACTCTCCAGGGTCAGGTACCGGTCGATGTTGCGCAGTTCCTCGGCCAGCGTGGTGAACAGGCCGCTGGTGCGGAACGAGTAGCGGGTGAAGTCGGCGAACTCCATCAGCAGCTCGCGGGCCCGCTCCGGGTCGGTGCGGATCAGCGACGAGATGGTGTTCAGCGCGTTGTAGACGAAGTGCGGCGATATCTGCGCCCGCAACGCCCTGACCTCGGCCTGGGCCAACTGCTGGCGCGACTCGTCCAGCTGCGCCAGTTCCAGCTGCGTGCACACGAACCGGGCGATCTCGTCGGCCATCCGGATCAGGCGCCTGCTGCCGACCCCGCCGACCACGACGAGCACACCCTCGACCGACGACTCGACCAGCAGCGGCACGATCACCGCGGTGCGCATCGGGCAGTTGCCGCGCCGCTGGCAGGGCAGCTTGTCGTGGTCGACGTGCTCCCGGCGCAGGTTCGCGATCGACTTGGCGATGTGGTCGGTCAGGTCGCGGTAGTGCTCG
>DASXXM010000210.1:0-2688 GCA_036503065.1 Pseudonocardiaceae bacterium
AGGACCAAGGTCACTAACCGGACAGCCGCCGCTCCGGTCGGCCCACGACGGGGACGACCAGAGCGGGAACCGCATCCGTCAGTTCTGTTCCCAGGTCCAGTTCTGGATCTCGGGCATGTCCTCGCCGTGTTCGCAGATCCAAGCACGGTGGCGGGCTCGCTGGTCCTGCATGTGCTGGCGGACGTGCGCGGCCCGTACACCCAGCCCCGGTACCCGGTCGATCACGTCGATGACGAGTTGGTAGCGGTCCATGTCGTTGCGTACCAGCATGTCGAACGGGGTGGTGGTGGTGCCTTCCTCCTTGTAGCCGCGGACGTGCAGGTTGTGGTGGTTGGTCCGCCGGTAGGTCAGGCGGTGGATCAGCCACGGGTAGCCGTGGTAGGCGAAGATCACCGGCTTGTCCGTGGTGAACAGGGCGTTGAACGCCGGGTCGGTCATGCCGTGCGGGTGTTCGGTGTCCGGTTCCAGCCGCATCAGGTCGATCACGTTGACCACCCGCACCCGCAACTGGGGCAGATGCTGCCGCAGCAGGGACGTCGCGGCCAGGATTTCCACGGTGGGCACGTCACCGGCGCAGGCGAGCACGACGTCCGGTTCGCCATCGCCGTCCGAACTGGCCCAGTCGAAGATCCCGACACCGCGGTCGACGTGCAGCGCGGCGGCTTCGGCGTCCAGCCAGACCGGTGCCGGATTCTTCCCGGCGACGATCACGTTGATCAGGTCCCGGCTGGCCAGGCAGCGCGCGGCGACCTGGAGCAGGGTGTTGGTGTCCGGTGGCAGGTAGACCCGCACGACTTCGGCCTTCTTGTTCATGACGTGGTCGATGAATCCTGGGTCCTGGTGGGAGAACCCGTTGTGGTCCTGGCGCCACACGTGCGAGGTGATCAGGTAGTTCAGCGACGCGATCGGGCGGCGCCACGGCAACTCCCTGGCCGTCTTGAGCCATTTGGCGTGCTGGTTGACCATGGAGTCCACGATGTGCACGAACGCCTCGTAGCAGGAGAACAACCCGTGCCGCCCGGTGAGCAGGTAGCCTTCCAGCCAGCCCTGGCACAGGTGCTCGGAGAGCACCTCCATCACGCGGCCCGAGCGGACCAGGTGTTCATCGGTCGGCAGGATCTGGCCCTGCCACTGCTTCCCGGTCACGTCGAACACGGCGTCCAGCCGGTTGGAGGCGGTCTCGTCCGGTCCGAACAACCGGAAGTCCCGCCGCCCGTTGTCGCGGCCGATCAGGTCGCGCAGGTACTCGCCCAGGACGTGGGTCGGCGCGGACACGCCCGCGCCTGGCTGTGCGCACGCGGTCGCGTACGCGCGGGGGTCGGGCAGGTCCAGGGGGCGCAGTAGGAGGCCGCCGTTGGCGTGTGGGTTGGCGCCCATCCGCTGTTCGCCGGCCGGGATCAGCGCGGTCACGTCGGGCACCGGGTGACCGTCGGTGTCGAACAGTTCCTCGGGTCGGTAGGACCGCAGCCACGCTTCGAGTTGCGCCAGGTGTGCCGGGTTCTCCCGGACCGCGGGTAGCGGAACCTGGTGTGAGCGCCAGGTGTCCGTGACCGGCACTCCGTCCACTTCGGCCGGTCCGGTCCAGCCTTTCGGTGTGCGCAGCACGATCATTGGCCAGCGCGGGCGCTCGTCGCCGCGACCGGACCTGGCCGTGTTCTGGATGTCCCGGATCTCCGTCACGATCTCGTCCAGCGTGGTGGCCATCTGTTGGTGCATCGTCGTGGGGTCGTTGCCCTCGACGTAGTAGGGGTGGTGGCCGTAGCCGCGGAGGAGTTCGTCCAGTTCGGACTCGGGGATGCGGGCCAGCACGGTCGGGTTGGCGATCTTGTAGCCGTTGAGGTGCAGGATCGGCAGCACCGCGCCGTCGTGGGCTGGGTCGAGGAACTTGTTGGCGTGCCAACTGGTCGCCAGCGGCCCGGTCTCCGCCTCACCGTCGCCCACGACGCAGGCCACCAGCAGGTCCGGGTTGTCGAACGCGGCGCCGTAGGCGTGGGCCAGCGAGTAGCCCAGTTCGCCGCCCTCGTGGATCGAGCCGGGGATGACCGGTGCGACATGGCTGGGTACCCCGCCGGGGAAGGAGAACTGCCGAAACAGGGTCCGCATCCCGGCCAGATCGCGGGTGACCTCGGGGCTGGCCTCGGTGTAGCTGCCCTCCAGCCAGGTATTCGCGAACAACGCCGGGCCACCGTGGCCCGGTCCGATCACGTACATCGTGTTCAGGTCGTGGTCGAGGATCGCGCGGTTGAGGTGTGCGTAGACGAAGTTGAGGCCGGGTGAGGTGCCCCAGTGGCCGAGTAGTCGGGGTTTGATCTGCTCCGGGCACAGTGGTACACGCAGCAACGGGTTGTCCAGCAAGTAGATCTGGCCCACGGACAGATAGTTCGCGGCCCGCCACAATGCGTCGACCTGACGGAGCTGGGTCGCGTTCAATGCTGCCCGCACCGCGGGTGCCGTCGATGTCAGGGTGGTGGTCATGTCTCCTCGTTTCCATGCACGCGTGGGTAGGCTCACGGCCCCGGCGGGGCTGGCGCGAGTCGGGACCGTGAGCCTGGTCTGGGTGATCTGTGTTCAGTGCTCGCCGGGTTGGCGTGCCACCAGCAGCGGGCAGGTGGCGTGGTAGATCAGCGCCTGGCTGGTCGACCCGAGCAGCATGCCGCCGAACCCGCCGTGGCCGCGGCTGCCCACGAC
>DASXXM010000211.1:0-12683 GCA_036503065.1 Pseudonocardiaceae bacterium
ACTCCTACGCGCTCAACGCCCACTACCCGTCGGTGAAGGTGGAGAACGCGGCCCACTACTACACCCTGCCGACCCCGCTGAACGTGGCTGTCGCGCTGACCCAGGCGACCATTCACGACAAGCCGTCGGACGCCGGCAACCCGTCGGTGTACCTCACCCAGGACCTCAGCCACGTCTACTCCTACAACGATCCCAGGTCCTATCCGCTGTCCTCGTACTCCTACTCGATCATCCCGACCGACCCCGGTGACCACCGCATCGACGCGGCCAAGGCACAGACCTTCGTCGACTTCGCCCAGTTCTTCATGTGCCAGGGCCAGAACACCATGCCCACCCTCGGCTACTCACCCCTGACGGTGAACCTGGTGGCGGAAGGCTTCGCCCAGGTCAGGAAGTACTCGCAGGTCAACCCGGCGGCGTTCCCCAATCTCGATCCGACCAAGTGCAACAACCCGACCTACGACCCGCAGGACCCGACCAAGAATCGGCTCGCCCTGCTCGACCCGGTACCGCAGTCCTGCGACCAGCAGGGCCAAGGCCCGTGCGGTGTCGCCGGTGCGGGCGCGGGTGGCGGCGCGGGCGGCGCTGCCGCGGGAGCGGGTGGCGGCGCGGGCGGTGCCGGTGGTGGCGCGGCCGCGGCGGCCGGTGCCGGGCCGGCAGGTGCGGGCGCCGGCATCAACCCGGAAACGGGGCTGCCCTTCACCGCGGCCTCGAACGGCAGTGGTTCGGTCGGCGCGACGGCGACCGATCTCGCGGCGTTCCGGTCGAACAGCGACACCACCGTGATGGGTGTGCTGGCGGCCATCGAACTGGTGCTGGTGCTGCTGGTGCCGGCCTTCGTCGCGAGGACCATCGCTCGCCGGCGGACACGTGACGACAACGGGGATGGATGAGATGCGCACAATCCGATCAGGACGGCGAACGGCCGCATTGGCCGGCGTACTGGTGTTCCTCGCGATGAACATGGTGCTCGGCGGCGGCCGGGCCACCGCGGCCAGGCCCGCCGACGCGACCACCAGCGCGGTGACCAAGACCCGCGTGGCCACCGACCCAGCCACGAAGAAGACCTACAACCTCAGCGTCACCGTGTCGCAGACGCAGAACCTGCAGCCGCGGCAGAACGTCTCCGTGTCCTGGTCGGGTTTTCAGCCGACCAGCAACTACGACGTCACCGACACGTCCGGGGCGCAGAACCAGGACGAGTACCCGACGGTCATGCTCCAGTGCTGGGGAACCGACACGTCGGCCGCACCACTCGATCCGACCCACTGCTTCGCCGGCAGTCCCGGCTACGGTATTCCGCCGAACATCGCCAACCGCGTGTACACGGACACCCTGCCGAATCCGCCCGTCACGAACGCCGGGCTCATCCTGGGCTCCTTCCTCGGTTTCACCGACGTAGCCGGCCAGCACTGGGAGATGAACAACTTCCTCGCGACACCGACCGACCTGCAGTCGTCGTCCCTGAGTCCCCCGAATTCCCAGATCGCCTACACCACGGCCGACGGCACCCGGAACAACGTCCAGTTCGAGGTGCGGTCCAAGGACCAGTACAAGAGTCTTGGCTGTTCCGCGGTGCAGGCGTGTTCCATTGTGGTGCTACCGATCCTGCATCCGGGCTGTGTGGCGACAGCGGTGCCGAACTGCACCGGGCCCGCGTTGAACCCGCCCGGTCGCGGAAACGGCACCGCATCGGCGAATCCGTACCTGCGTGGCGCGACCTGGTGGTTGTCGTCCGAGTGGCAGAATCGGATCTCGTTCCCGATCTCGATAGCGCCGCAGCCCACCGACTGCCCGGTCAGCGACACCCGGCCACAGGTGCCGGTCACCGGCTCCGAAATCGCCTACACCGCCATGTACTCCTGGGTGCCGTTCTATTGTTCCGACCCGACCAGGTTCAATCTGGAATACGTCCGCACCGCGGAACCGCAGGCCAGGAACGCGCTGACCCAGTATCCGCAACCCGGTTACGCCAACGCGGTGCTGACCTCCCTGCCGGTGACCGGATCGGCACGCCCGCTGGTGCACGCGCCGATCGCGATCAGTGGCTTCGCGGTGACCTTTCTGATCGACGACGCCAACAGTCAACAGGTGACCAAGCTCAATCTGACGCCGTTGCTGTTGGCGAAGCTGCTGACGAACTCCTATACCGGAAACACGTCGACCGAACCCGCGTTGGCCGGCAATCCGAGCAGCCTGTTCGCCGATCCCGAGTTCGCGGCGGTCAATCCCGGCTTCACCATCTTCCGGACCAGTTTCCCGTCCGACCTGAACATGATCATGCTCGGCGCCGGGGACCAGTCCGACACGATCTGGGCGCTGACCAGCTACATCAACGCCGACCCGGAAGCGCGGGCGTGGCTGGACGGTGCGCCGGACGCCTACAGCGGCATGACGGTCAATCCGGCGTACCGGGCGTACTCGCTGCCGAAACTGGCCACCGACATCCTGGACCAGTTCGCCGAATCGGCAGCCAATCCCGGCTTCGGGCCATGTGAGAAGGTCAATCCGACGCCGAACCAACTGCTGTTCTCCCAGCCGGAGAACAACCTCCAGGACGCCGCGTTCGCGCTGCTGAACGGCCGCAGCCCGGCCAGTTCGGTGTGCAACGTCAGCGGTATCGGCACCGGCACGATCGCCACCTGGGGGAAGGCCGCGCCGCAGGCGGTCGGCAGCCGCGATCTGATCGCGCTGACCAGCGTGGCCTTCGCCGACCAGTACGGCCTGCCGGTCGCCGGCCTCCAGGTCCACAAACTCGTGACGGGCCGCCTGTTCGCCGATCCGTCGCCCACCGCGATGGCGGCGGCCATGGCCTTCGCGTCCCAGGACAAGGCGACCGGTGTGGTGTCCCTCGACTACCCGCACCTCTCGCCCAACGCGTATCCGGGCACCGTGCCGATCTACGCGGCCGTACCGACGAGCGGTCTGGACCACACCACGGCCGCCGACTACGCCAACTTCCTGAACTACGCGGTCACGACAGGCCAGATCCCGGGTACGGCCATGGGGCAACTGCCGGCCGGCTACGCACCGCTGACCGGCGCCCTCGACCCGTTGGCCCAGTTCACCCTGCAGGCGGCGAAGGACGTCGCGGCGCAGGACGGACAGGTGCCGGTGCCGCCCGCCAACCTGGGCGGCCAGATCGCCTCGGCACTCGGCCTGCCAGGAGCAGGCGGGGCCGGCACGTCGGGCGGTGGCGGAAACACCGCGAATACGTCGGGGGGAGGTGCCGCTCCGACGGCGGCGGGCAGTGGTTCGTCGTCATCGGCGACGACGCCACCGCGGCCACAGACCGTGGCGCTCACCAGAGGCGGCGGTTCGTGGCTGGCCGACTGGGGCCTGCCGACCCTGCTGATCATCGGCATGCTGGCCGGCCTGCTCGTGCCGGTCGTGCGCATCGCGGGCCAGCCCGGTCACCCCGTCCGCGTCCTGACCGGCCGGTGGGGCGGCAGAGCGTTGGCGAAACTGCGCAGGCCACGCGGCTGATGGTCGTTCATGCGAGTCGGGAGGAACGTGTGACGACCACATCGTCACCGGAGACCACAGTGGACCTCGACGCGGCCGATCCGCCTGCCTCCACGCGTTCGACCGGGCCGGTCGAAGTGGCGCGGCGGCCGATGGGCTTCCGGACGCGGTTGTTCAGCCAGGCGCTGTTCATCCTGGCGGTCGGCATTCTCGGTCTGGTGGTGTTCCTGCTGGTGGTCAGTCCGATCCAGCAGAACAACGACCAGGACCGGCTGTACGCCACGTTCCGCTACCAACTCGCCAACTCCACCGCGCCGACCGGCGGCCTGATCGACGCGGGCGCGCCGGTGGCCCTACTGGCCATTCCGGGCCTGAACCTGAGCCAGGTGGTGGTGGAGGGCACGTCAGCAGGCGACCTGGAGTCCGCGCCGGGGCACCGGCGGGACACCGCGCTGCCCGGTCAGGCCGGCGTCAGCCTGATCTACGGCAGGGCGGTCACCTTCGGTGCCCCGTTCGCGCAGCTCGACCGGCTGCGGCCGGGTGACCGGATCTCGGTGACCACCGGCGAGGGCGGGTTCACCTACCGGGTGCTGGACGTCCGTCACCCGGGCGACCCGCTGCCGCCCGCACCGGGCGCCAACGCCGGCCGGCTGGTGCTGGAGACGTCGGCCGGTCCGAACATCCTGCGGCACAGCGCCGTGGTGTTCGTCGACGCCGACCTGCTCGACCGGCCGCAGCCGAGCCCCGGTGGCCGAGCCACGGTCATTCCGCCCGAGGAACAGTCGATGGCGTCGGACGCGACGGCGACCATCCCGTTGGCGCTGTGGCTGCAGGGCATCGGTCTGCTGCTCGGGATCGGCACCTGGATCCGGTGGCGACTTGGCTGGCCGGCAACGCTGCTGCTGGCCGCGCCGCTGCTCATCGCGGTCACCTGGAACTGCTACGAAACAATGGGCCGACTGCTGCCCAACCTGCTCTGAAAGCAACGAGCCGTCCTTGTCAAGCGGTTGGCCGACTTGTGGACAACACTTTCGGTTATCCACAGATTGCTCGCGAACCCCCCATTCGGGGCTTGACAAGCGGTACGTTGGAAATGGGACGCCCCCCGCGGAGTGGTGGGGGCTGCCTCCGCGGCGGGGCCGCCTCCGGCGCAGAGCTGTCTTCTGGGCAGGGCTCGCTGGGCGGTCGGGCCTGGCTCTCGAAGAACTAATCCGGCCCAGCTGGCCAGCCTGTTCCAGAATAGCCGGGACGACCCGGAGAACGCGCGCGGCGGCCCGCGTATTGCACTGTCTCTGCCGACGTGTGTAGATCACGTCCTGTTTCCTTGCTCGTCTTCTTGTGGGCCTTCGATGCAACACGACGCGATTTCCGCGCGGTGTGCGCGGAAACGTTCGTCGGCGAGAAGGAGCTGTCACGATGCTCAGACGTGTTGTCCCCGCCGTCCTCACCGGTGCCGCGCTGGTGCTCGGCGCGCTGCCGGCACAGGCCGCGTCGGCGCCCGCCGCCGGTTCGGTCGGCTTCCAACTGCTCGGCGACCTGCCGGTGCCCGGTTCGTTGTCCTTCAACGGTGTTCCGTTCGGCGGCCTGTCCGGCATCGACTACGACGCGGCCAACAACACCTGGCGGGCGATCAGCAGCGACAGCTCCGACCACGGCCCGGCCCGGTTCTACTTCCTGAACCTCGGCACATCCGGGGCCCAGCTCGGGACAAACGTCAGCAGTTCCGCGAGCACGGCGGCAACGGCCCAGGGAATCAGTGCCGGACAGGTAACCCTGCTGCGCGCCGACGGTACTCCCTATCCCCCGTCGGCGACCGCCGGCGCGGACACGGTCCAGCCTGAGGCGATCCGCTTCGATCCCACCACCGGTGACGTGTTCTGGGCCAACGAAGGCGTGCACAACAGCACGCTGACCGAGAACCCGGCGGTCCGGGAATCCACAACGGACGGACATTTCGTCAAGCAGTTGCCCGGTGCCACCCAGGAAGCCGGCAGCGCGACCACCGGTATCCGCGATGGCGAAGGCCTCACCGGCCTCACCTTCTCCAGCAACGGCCTGCTGGCCGTCGCCACCCTAGGCGGCCCACTGCTCCAGGACGGGCCCAACCCGACCGCGACCAGCGGCGCCGTCACCCGCATCATGGGGCACAGCCGGATTCTCGGCGGCCTGCCGCTCGTGCAGTTCGCCTACCCCCTGAGCGCCCTGCCACTGACCGACGCGAACGGCAACGGCACCAACATCGTCTCCGACATCCTCGCCGTGGACACCACCCACTACCTCGTGCTGGAGACGGCGACCGCGCCCGGCAAGGGCAACAGCGTCCGGCTCTACGAGATCGACACCACCGGCGCCACCAACGTCACCACCGTGAAGTCGCTGAGTGGGGCGACGTTCACCCCGGTCAGCAAGACGCTGCTGCTGGACTTCGCCACCCTGCACCTGTCCGGCGGCGTCGCCAACTACTCCGGACTGACCTTCGGACCGACGCTGTCCAACGGCGACCGGAGCCTGGTCCTGGTGTCGGACAACGGATTCTCCGCAAGCGTCGCAACGCACATCCTGGCCCTGGACGTGCACGGCATCTGACCTCCCGGACCAGAACACGAACGGGGTGCCCGGCGAAATCCGCCGGGCACCCCGTCGTTGACGCTTGGTGTTACGGGATCAGATGTGTTCGGCCAGACCGCACGCGGCGTTCGGGAAGTGCGTGGTGTCCAGCGACGAGAAGCCCTGGTTGTGCACGACGGTCTGCCCCGCGGTGGAGCAGACGAAGCCCGTCGTGCCACTGCCGGAGCCGTCGCCGAGCAGCGGCCAGAGGGCCTGCGCCACGGTGCCGGACGTCGGGTCGAGCACGACGACGTGGTAGACCTCACGGAACTGGTCGTAGCCGGTACCGGCGGTGCCGTTGGTGTTCAGCTGGATACCGGCGCCGCTGAAGCGACTGGTGAACTGGGCCACCGAGAACGGACCGATGGCGTCGGCGTTGCCGGCTTCCGCGGTCGGGTCGTTCTCCTGCACGGTGGACACGCAGGTGCCCGGGGTGATGTTGCCCAGGGTCTTGAGGAAGAAGGAGCGGGTGCCCGAGCCGGACTGCGGGATCACCGGGTGGATGGTGTCGGCCGACGAGCCGCCCACCTGGGTCCAGGTGGTGGCGGTGCAGGTGTAGATGGAGACCAGTTGCGCCGTGGTCAGGCTCTGCGGCGCGTTCGTGGTGGTCGCCGACGCGTACCGCAGCTCGTCCTCGGCGAAGGGCAGGAACAGCAGCGGGTTGCCGCTGGAGTCCACATCGCCGGCCTGCGGGCCACGCGAGGACCGGGCGACGTCCACATTGGTGTTGGTCTGCAGGGCGCTGATGCCCTCCGACGAACCGTCCGGCCGCTGGATGCTGACGCCGGGCTTGATCGTGATCGAGTCATGCACGGCACCGGTCGTCGGGTTCACCGCGTCCCAGGAGTCGTACAGCTTGGTGGGCGTGGGGGTGGTGGCGTTGTAGGCCGTGGCGATCGCGTCATCCGCGAACTGGATGGTGTCCGAGCCGACGGCGGTGATGTCCGTGGCGGCGACCGACTGCGCCGGGTCGGCACTGGCCGGCTGGACGAGCGCGGTCGCGAGCGCAGCGGCACCGCATACCAGCAGAGCGGCCTTGAAGGGTGAACGCATTAAAGAACTCCCTGTTCTCCAACGGTCTTCCTGCCCAGGATTGGGCACTCCAGACGTTGCCAAAATCGATTTGGAGTTACCAGGCCGTTATGGCGAATCGTGCGCTTTCGCCACACGCCGCTGCGGTTAACGGGCAACCAACTCGGTGGCGCGTCGCCGCTGTTACGGCGGTGTGTCGTCCGACGTACACGCGGCTGCCCGGACGGCACGGATTGCCATCAACGCCGATTCGCCATGCGCGGTGAACTTCTCGTTCACCCGCCAGCAGTCGCTCGGACCTAGCGTCACATTGCCGGTTGTCGCGTGCCAAGGGGAGAAACGTCAGTGACGTCGCAGGAGGCCAGTGCTCGGGAGACGGAGCTCGAACAAACCAGGTTGGACCTGCATCCGGCCGACCGGACGGAGGACAACGCGGCGCCTGGCGTTCCCCGTGCCGGCGAGATCAGCGGGCTGACCCTGGACGCGGTCGGCGTATCCGCCTGGTTCGGCCGCCGCAAGGTACTGCAACGCGTTTCGCTGACGATGAACGCAGGTACCGTCACCGCGCTGATCGGCCCGTCGGGCTGTGGTAAGTCGACCTTTCTGCGCATTCTCAACCGTATGCACGAACTGATCCCCGGCGCGTCGCTGGCCGGCGAAGTGTGGCTCGACGGGACAGATATCTACCAGCACGACCAACCGGTGGTGGAGACCCGACGCCGGATCGGCATGGTCTTCCAGAAGCCCAATCCGTTTCCGGCAATGTCCATTGCGGACAACGTGACCGCGGGCCTGAAGCTGACCGGGCAGCGGGCGTCCCGGTCCGAGCGGCGCGATCTCCTCGAGGAGTGCCTGACCCGCGCCGGGCTGTGGCGCGAGGTCAAGGACCGGCTCGGCCAGCCGGGCGGCGCGTTGTCCGGTGGCCAGCAACAACGCATGTGCATCGCCCGCTCACTGGCCGTGCGCCCGGACATCCTGCTCATGGACGAACCCTGCTCGGCGCTCGACCCGACGTCGACCCGCCGGATCGAGGAGACGATCGCCGCGCTGCGCGACGAGGTCACCATCGTCATCGTCACCCACAACATGCAGCAGGCGGCGCGGGTCTCCCAATACTGCGCGTTCTTCCTCGCCGAGAACGGTGAACCGGGCTACATCGTGGAAGCCGGCCCGACCGACGCGATGTTCAACGCGCCGATCGACCCACGAACGACCGACTACGTCCAGGGCCGCTTCGGCTGACCACTTGGCGGTACCGCGGTCGACCCACGACTTTCGGTACTGTCGCAACGTGGCGATCGAGTTCACCACCGCGAACGAGCGGGATGCCCTCACCGGCTTCCTGGACAGGCAGCGGGATGCGCTGATCAGGAAGGTCCGGGGCGTCAGCGACGCCGACGCGCGCCGGGCACCGACGGCCAGTTCGCTCTCATTGCTGGGGCTGCTCAAGCATTCGTCCGTATGGGAGGACCGGTGGTTCCAGGGCATCGTCGCCGGGCGCTCCCTCGCTGACGGGTGGCCGGAGCGCGAGTCCCCGGTCCCGGACGACGACTTCCTCGTCGACGACGGAGACACGGTCGAGCAGTGGGTGGCCCGCTACGAGGAGGCAGCGGAGACGTCCCGGCGGATCGTTGCCACCATGGACCTCGACCGTTCCTGCGCGCGCCCGGACATCATCGACTGCAACCTGCGCTGCGTGCTGCTGCACCTGATCGAGGAGACCGCCCGGCACGCCGGCCACGCCGACATCATCCGCGAGACTCTCGACGGAAGTCGGGGCATGTAGGACGACAATCCGCTGCTGGGCGCTTCCCCTCGCGAACCTGACGTTCGCTATAGCATGTAGCTTACATGCTGTATGCTATATCAATGCCATCCAGATCGTGTGTTCTCGGCTGGGACGTGGTCCTCATCTAACGAGCGGCTGCCGAGCGGGTGATGGTGGTGAGGGCTTGGTGGAGAGTGGGGTCGCTTGGTGGGAAATCGGGCCAGCAGGCACCGATGTAGCCGTCAGGTCGCACGAGTAGTACGCCCTGTTGGCTGATGCCGCACAGGTCGATGTGTTCCTTGGGCAGGGTCTCGATGTGTAGCGGCCACGGTGCGATGGTCTGTTGCCGCCACTTGTCGGGGTCCGGGGTGAACAGGGTGAACCATTCGCCTATGGCGTCGAGCGTGGAGCGGTTCTCGGTCAGCCAGAGGTGCGGCATGCGGTGGCCCGGCTTGGCGGTGGGCACGTACTCCGTGCCGATGTCGGGTGGGGTGCTGTCGTCGGTGAGGACGGCAGCGGAGTGGTAGGTGGCGCCGAGCACAAGCCCGAGTTGGGCGAAGTACTGGTCCGACCATGGCCGTTCGATCTGGTCCTGCGCTGTCTCGCCTGCTTGGAGCTGCTCGAGGCGCCGGTTCTGTACGTCGCGCATGAGCTGGGTGTTGGCCACCGTTTGGCGGAGAGTCTCGCGGGCGACGGGTTGTCGTTCCGCCTCGTACGTTTCCAAGAGGCCCGGTCCCGCCCACCCGCGCAGTACGCCCGTCAGTTTCCAGCAGAGGTTGTGCACATCGGCGATGCCGACGTTCATGCCCATGCCGCCGGTCGGCGGAACCGCGTGCGCCGCATCGCCGGCCAGCAGGATCCGGCCGTGCTGGAAGCGCTCGGCGATGAACGCGTTCACCACCCAGTGCTGAATTCGCAACACATCGACGGACAGGTCGGCGCCGGCGCCGGGGCCGATGGCACGCGAGACGAGGCCGTGCCAGTCGGCGTGGTCGGGGTCCTCAGGTGTGGGAATGCTCCAGAACCAGCCTCGCTCGGGGTAGATCGGGCCGAATCCGCCGTACGCGGTGAAGTACGCCCCGGCTGGCTGGTCGGCGGACCATCGGGTGAGATCCGCGTCGAACACGACGGTGGTGCTGCGCCCCAGCGCGCCGGGGCCGATGGTGTCGATGCCAAGACGTTGGCGGACAGTGGAGTTCGCGCCGTCGGCGGCGAGTAGGTAACGGGCACGAACGCGGGTCTCTTCGCCACTTTCGCGGTCCACGAGCAGGGCGACGACGCTGTCGGTTTCCTCGGTCAGGTCGATGAGCTCGACCCCGAACCGCAGATCCGTGTCCGCCGCTGCGAGCAGGGTGGGTTCCAGCCGGTCCTGCGAGGTGAGGACGCCGGTCTCCGGACTTTCGGGGATCGGCGCGTTGATCCCGATCATTCCCTCGGTGGCGAAGTCGGGGGCGAGCAGGGTGTCGCGGAAGCGGACGCGGCCGAACTCTCGCGCGAAGGCGCGGTCCCTGATCCTGGTGGCGAGCCCGAGCTGGCGATAGATCTCCATCGTGCGGACGTTGACCAGCCGGGATCGCGGAAACGGTGACAGCTTGCGGTACTTCTCGACCAGCAGTGTCCGCACGCCCCAGCGTTCCAGCAGCGCTCGGGCGGTGAGCCCGACCGGCCCCCCGCCGACGATCAATACCTCCACCTCAGGCCCCCGATCCGTCATAGATCAACCTTGCGCCATCCGGCCGCCGGTCGCAACGTCAGTACGGGCAGCCCATCAGGCCGGACAGCCGCGACCGAACGCGCCGAGTAGGCGGTTCGAACGTCTCACGGTCGACGGCCAGATGCCTGTTTGTGATGCATGGGCCGGGGCGAACCGGGAACGGTCCAATGCGGTTGCTATAGCATGAGCTCGGTTGTTTGGATCGCCGTGGTGCATCCTATTTGCTATAGCATGCGGCTTGATCGTGCTTGATCGTGCTTGATCGTGCTTGATCGTGCTGCGGTAAATGCTGCGACGAAGGCGGCGCACAGCGGGCCAGCAAGCGGTGTTCGGACAACAGAACACGAGTCGCTCGGCGACCCCGGTGGACAGCAGCATATTTGCTATAGCGTGTTTGCTATAGCACTGAGCTAGGCTGCGTGGTGGGTGGCGCAGCATGTTTGCTATAGCATGGTTTGGTTGTGTGGTGGGGTACAGCTATTTGCTATAACCCGAACGCGCTGAGCGGGGACGCCGAGACCGGACAGGATGACTGGTTGCTATAGCTTATTTGCTATAGCTTATTTGCTATAGCATGCTGCTCGGCTGTGGCTCGGCTAGATCCGTTCGGAGTATGTCTGTGCGCGTTTTTGGGGCGGATGAGTTAGCTTGTGTCATGCGCACCGTCGCCTGCGACGAGTCCGGTTCGGAGGGTGAGAACCTCGTCCGCGGCGAAACAGATGTGTTCGCGTATGCCAGCGTGCACGTCACCACCGCCTCGGCGGCGGCCTGCGTCGCCGAACTTCGGGACCGAATACGGTCGCCTGCCCTGGAGTACAAGGCGAACCACCTGCTGCGCGCGAAACACCGATCGGCACTGACGTGGTTACTCGGCCCGACCGGGCCGATCTCCGGCCGCGCGCACGTTCAGCTGACGGACAAGACGTTCTTTCTCGTCGGCAAGGTGATCGACGTGCTCGTCGACGAAGTCGGTTACGCGGACAGCATCGGCCGGCGGCAGCAACCGCGCGCCGAGACAATGACCCGCACCCTGTACCGCGACGGACCGCGTACGTTCGGCAGCACGGCGTGGCCAGCTTTTCTGGAGTCATTCGTCGAACTGAAACGTAGCGCGACCCAGCAGGACGGCGAACCAGCCGTCGACGCGTTCTTCCACATCGCCGACAAGTTGGGCGAGTCACACGAGATCATGCGGCTGATAGCCCGTGCCAGACCGGCGGCCGAAACGTTCCTGGCACAACTGGCCGACAACCCGAAGGCGATTCCGGCCCTCGATCCCCTGATGCCGGCCATCCTGCACACCGTCGCGCACTGGTGCGCCGACGGCAGGCCGGTATCCATCGTGCACGACGAACAACCGTCGTTGACCGACGACCGTATCGCCCAACTCCTGGAAAAACTCAGTGGTCAACTGGTTGGCATACGGTTCGTCGACTCACGATCGGACCCACGCGTCCAGGTAGCCGACTTCCTGGCAGGCGTGGCCCGACGAATCGCGTCCGAGGAACTCAACACCCGCGGCGACGCCGAACTCACCGCGCTCCTGCGACCGTACGTGGACCCCACCTCAACCTGGGGCGACCCACGAAGCGGCGCGCTACTCGGCGTTCGTCAAATCCCTTGCTGAACAGGTACGAATCGCGGACGATCGCGGCTATGGCCACGACCCGACGAGCCGACATGTTCACCGCGGACGGCAGGCCGTCCGACGACGACCCGCGCGAGAACGGGCCAAGGTTGGGCGACGAGCGCGGCACGCTGGTCGAATCCCTGCGGCGCCAACGCCTCACCCTGGAGATGAAGTGCTCGGGTCTTGATGCGGAGGCCATGGCGCTGCGTTCCATCGAGCCGTCGACGATGTCGCTCCTGGGACTGGTGCGACACCTGGCCGAGATGGAGCGAACGTCGTTCCGGAACGTGATGGCGGGGCAGGGCGCACCCCGGCTGTTCTGCTCCGAAACCAACCGTGACGGGGATTTCGACGGTGCTGTTCCGGACACTCAGGTGGTTGCGGAGGCGTGGGAAGCATGGCGAGCAGAGGTGGACTTCGCCGAGCGGTTCGTGGCCGAGTCACCCAGTCTCGACATCGCCGGCAAC
>DASXXM010000212.1:0-26796 GCA_036503065.1 Pseudonocardiaceae bacterium
CCCGGCCTGCTGGTGATCATGGTGCTGCTCGGCGGCGCGTTCACCGGTTTCGGCCTGATGGCGGAACTCGCGTCCGGGGTGATCGAGCGGTCCAGGGTGACGCCGGTGAGCCGGATCGCGCTGCTGCTGGGCCGGTCGCTGTCCGAAGTGGCCACGCTCCTGGTGCAGGCTGTGGTGATCACCATCATGGCGATCCCGTTCGGACTGACCGTGCCGCTCGGCGACATCCTGCTGGCCTATCTGATGCTGATCCTGATGGGCATCTTCGCGTCGTGCGTGTCGTTCGCGGTCGCGCTGAAGATCCGCAGCCCAGGTGCGCTCGGCCCGATCATCAACACGGTGTCCCAGCCGCTGGCCCTGCTGTCCGGCGTGCTGCTGCCGCTGGCGCTGGCCCCGCACTGGCTGCGCGCGATCGCGCAGTGGAACCCGTTCTACTGGGCGACCAACGGCACCCGCGCCCTGTTCACCGGCAACCCCGGTGACAGCACGGTGTGGGAGGGCGGCCTCATCATGATCGTGCTGGCGGTGCTGTCGGTGGTCTGGTCGGCTCGGCTGTTCTCGCGACGCGTCCGCTGAGATGCCTGGATCGGCCGGCTCGATCCGGCCGATCCAGTAGGCTCGCCGGTTATGAGTGCACCGGCCGACCCCATCGAACACGTCGTCCTGCTGTTGATGGAGAACCATTCGTTCGACCAGATGCTCGGCTGTCTCGACGAGGTCCTGCCCGAACTCGACGGCGTCCGGAACGCCGCGAACAAGACGAACGACGATGGCCGCGGCGGCACGTTCAAGCTCGAGCCGAAGACGGAACGGCAGGTCCTGGACGACCCGGCGCACGACCACAAGAGCGTGCTCAAGCAGCTCGAGAACGACAACGGCGGCTTCGTTCGCGCGTTCACCGACGAGTTCCCCAAGAGCACAACGGAAGAACGCCAGTACGTGATGGGGTACTACCCCCTCGATTTCCTGCCCGCCCTGCACACGCTCGGCCGGAATTTCACCGTGTGCGACAAATGGTTCTCGTCGTTGCCGGGCCCGACGTGGCCCAACCGGTTCCTCGCGCTGTCCGGCACGTCCATGGGCGAGGTCGCGATGCCAGCGGGCCAGCAGGGGCTCCAGGAGAAGTGGTACGTCGAGCAGGACCAGGACACGATCTTCGACCGGCTCGACGCGGCCGGGAAATCGTGGCAGATCTACTACTACGATTTCCCGTGCTCGTTGCTGTTCAAGAACCAGCGACACCCGGCGAACCTGGCCCACTACGCGAACATCCAGAAGTTCTTCGAGCAGGCCACCGGTCCGGAGCCCGATTTCCCGGCGTTCACGTTCATCGAGCCGCGCTATTTCGGCGTCGGCCAGAACGACGACCATCCGCCGCACAACGCCATGAAGGCGCAGAAGCTGATCGCCGACACCTACAACGCGCTGCGTTCCAACCCGGCGCTGTGGGCCAGGACCCTGCTCGTGGTGGCCTACGACGAGCACGGCGGCTTCTACGACCACGTCGTCCCGCCCGCCGCCGTGCCACCGGACGGCAACACGAAGGACTACGCCTTCAACCAGTTGGGCGTGCGGGTACCGGCACTGCTGGTGTCGCCGTGGTGCGACTCGCGGGTCGAGCACACCGTGTTCGACCACACCAGCCTGCTGCGCTACCTGTGCGACAAGTGGAACATGCCGCCGCTGGGCGAACGTGCGAAGGCCGCGAACAGCATCGCAACGGCGATCCGCACCACCGGCGACCCGCGCATCGACGACACGCCCGCGTTCATCCGGGTGGCCACCCAGGACCTGATCCCGGACGACCCGCTGGCCGAGCAGGACGCGACCAACCACAACTCCGAGGGCCTGCACCAGTTCGCGGCCTATCTGCGCCGGGAGTCCGACAGCCTGTCCGCGGCCGTGGTCGCCATCGCGGCCGACGTGGCCATCAAGATCAACGCGTGGACCCGGTTCAAGGACCGACTCGGCCGCCAGGTGGTCACGTTGGGCAACTGGCTGCGCAAGGACTTCCAACACCAGAAACTGGCCAAGGAGAACGTGACCAACGCGACGATGGAGAAACTGACGGGCTGAGCGACGCGCTCAGGGGCGGCCGGCTGTGGTGGCCGAGTCGGCGATGTCGCTCGGCGTTGTCGGGTCGAACGCGGATTCGACCAGGATCGTTTCGAACAGGGTCAGGAACCTGGTGATGTCGCCGGGGGGTAGGTAACGGGTGTCGGCGAAGGTGATCAGTTCTATCGTGTCCGGCGTGTCCAGGACGTGTACGTAGAACCGAGGCGCCGGCGCGTCCGAGTGCGGGCCCCAGTCCAGGGTGGTTCGGCCACGGGCCGCGTCCAGTTCCGCCTTGGTGGGGGGCGGGCCGCTGTATTCGCGGCGGGGCTGGTCGCGGCGGTCGTTGAAGAAGCAGTCCAGGTCGATTTCCGCGCCGCGTTCCCGGCCTATCTCGGCGATCAGTTCGTCCATTCGGTGCGGGTCGTAGTAGGCGTTGAGGTAGGCGCTCATCAGGCTGCGCCATGCTCGGTCCACGACCTCGTCGAAGGTTCGGTCGGCCACATTGATCGCGCACAACGCGCTCTGCGCCACCGGGCTCGCGGTGGTGGCCAGGTCGGCGCGGAACCTGTTGTTCACGATCACCTGCAACACCGTCGGGTCGACGCCGGTGACCTGGGACAGCGCCATGGCGACGGCGGCCATCAGCACCGGCGAGGTGTCCGGTTGGCCCAGCCGGTGCGCTATCGCGCGCATCGCCACGTACGCCGCCGGCAGGTTGCCGGTGACGCGCCAGTGTCGTGGCCGCTGTTCGTCGTCGGTGTGTCCGAATCTCTCGGTCGCGACCTTGTTCAGCAGTCGCCGCCAGTGTCTGGCCACCGTCGCGTGCTGTCGTTGGCCAGCCTCGCTCTGCTGCCAGCGGACCTGCTCCAACGGATCGTGCGCAGGCTCCTGGTCCGTCATGTCGACGTCGGGAAACCTGGCCAGATCGGCGGCGACGGTCCGGAACCCGCCCGCGTCCAGGGCCAGGTGACAGTGCACGGCGACCAGATGCGTCGGCACCCCACGGTGACGGATCACGGCCATCCGGATCGGCCACTCGTCGACGTAGTCGAAGACGGTCGTCACGTACTCGTCGCGGACCGTCCACGCGACCCGCTCCGGATCGGCGTCGTCCGGCGCGTCCACGATCCGCAACCGCGCCTCACCCTGGTCGGCGAGAACCTGCGCAACAGTGCCATCCGCGGCAAATCGCAACCGGGTGCGGAATGACGGAAAACGGCTCATCAGGTGACCGAGCAACGCCACCGCGTAGTCGATCCCCTGGCCCTCGCCCAGGGGTGCCACCGAACCCCCGGCGAGTGACGATTCCTGTGCGCGCATCGCGGCCCAGATCTCCTGCTGCCCCCAGCTCAGGTCCGACACACCGGCCCCGGGACCACGGAAGGGAACGAGAATCACAGACGACATGTCGCAAACTCCCTCGCCATGCGGTACAGGCGGCCAATATATCCCCTGGCCAGCAGCCCACAGCAGGCCATCCCACACCGAGAAATACAGTAATTCGCCGACTACCGACAGCATCCGGACCCGACCGCGGCTCTCGTTAACCGGTTGAACCGGTCGCGGGTGCGTGGCACCGTGCGCGCGGTGAAGATGCACGCCGACGAGATCGACATCGACGCGTCGCTGGTGACCCGGCTGCTCGCGGCCCAGTTCCCGCGGTGGGCGCACCTGCCGGTCGAACCGGTGCCGTCGGCCGGGACGGACAACGCGCTCTTCCGGCTCGGCGACGACCTGGCGGTCCGGCTGCCCCGGGTCTCCTGGGCCACCGGGCAGGTCGAGAAGGACCAGCGGTGGCTGCCGCGGCTCGCGCCGCACCTCCCGCTGGCCGTGCCCGCTCCCCTGGGCCGTGGACTGCCCGGCGACGGCTATCCGTGGACGTGGGGTGTCTACCGGTGGCTCGACGGCGTCGAGGCGACCCTGGACCGGCTTGCCGATCCTCGTGCGGCAGCCATCGAGTTGGCCCGCTTTCTGGTTGCCCTACAAGGGATCGACACCACGGGTGGGCCGGCTTCGTCGTCGCGCGGCGGGCCGCTGGCCCGGCGGAATCGCGAAACGCGGGAGGCGATCGCGGCTCTGGACGACGAGGTCGACATCGATGCCGTGACGGCCGCGTGGGAGGAGGCGCTCGCGGCGCCCGCCTGGAGCGGGCCGCCGGTCTGGGTGCACGGCGACCTCGCGCCGGGAAACCTGCTGGTGGTCGGCGGCCGGCTGGCCGCCGTGATCGACTTCGCCGCGGTGAGCGTTGGCGATCCGGCGTGCGAGCTGCTGGTCGCGTGGAACCTGTTCACCGGCGACTCCCGGGCGGCCTTCCTGGCCGAACTCGGGATCGACGACGACAGTTGGGCGCGTGGCCGTGGCTGGGCGTTGTCGGTGGCGCTGATCCAACTTCCCTACTACCTGCACACGAACCCGGCGCTGGTCGCCAACGCCCGCCACGTGATCAGCGAGGTCACGCGCCCGATCAGTGGCCGTGCCCCTTGTTCTTGATCCTGGTATTGCCGTTGCTCTGATTCCCGCCCTGTTGCTGAGTACCCAGTTGCTGAGTACCCAGTTGCTGGGCACCCTGCTGCTGGGCAGGCTGCTCCGGGACCGCTCCCGCCTGGATTGGCGGCGCGATGGTGGTCGCGACCTGCGCCGGTGTGCTCGGTCCGGATGACGGGATCGCACCGGCTCCGGCGACCGCGCCGCTCATCGCGCCCGTCACGGGCCGCGGCACGGGCGGCGCGGGCGGGTTCAGCGCGAGGACGACACCGGCGATCAGGGCGGGTATCGCCACGGCGGCCGCGGTGACGAACGCGGCCGGCCGCCACCGGAACCGTCGGGCGGGCGCGGCGAGCCGCAGCGTCTTGGTGAGCGGGCCGCGCAGGATGAGCGCGCATTCCGCGGCAGCGGGCCGGTCCGCTGGGTCGGCGGCGGTCATCGCGGCGAGGAGTTCGTCGAGTCCCGGCGGCAGGCCGGGCGGGATCGCCGGCTGGCGATGCAGTCGGGCCAGCGCGGTCTCCAACCAGCCGGTGCCGCCGAAGGCCACCTCGCCGGTCAGGCATTCCAGCAGTACCAGGCCGAGCGCGTAGACGTCGGTGGCGGGGCCGACGGTCTCGCCACGCACCTGCTCCGGCGACAGGTAGGCGGGCGTGCCGACGATCTCGTTGGCCGCGGTGAGCCGGATGCCGCCGGCCAGCAGCGCGATACCGAAGTCGACCAGCCTGGGTGCGGCGTCCTCGCCCAGCAGGACGTTGGACGGCTTGACGTCCCGGTGCACGATGCCGCGTTCGTGCGCGTGGGCGAGCGCGGCCGCCAGCGGCGCGCCGAGCCGGGTCGTCTGCGCCGCGGTCAGCGGACCGGCCAGCAGGCGATCCCGCAGGCTCGGCCCGTCGACCAGTTCCATCACCAGGTACGGCCGGTTGTCCACGAGACCGAGATCGAACACGGTGACCAGGCCCGGCGCGGACAACCGGGCCAGCGTACGGCCCTCGTCCATGCTCCTGCGGCGATCCAGCGGATCCTGCGCCGCGGCGAACAGCTTCACCGCGACCTGTCGGTCCAGCAACAGGTCCGTGGCCCGGTAGACCTCGGCCATGGAGCCACGGCCCAGCAACGGACCCATCGCGTACCGCCCGGCAAGCGTCGGTTCGCGCGCCGCACCGGTCATGTGCGATGACCTCCTCGTCGTCGACCCTCCACGATAGGGCCCCGATAGAGCGCACGCCTAGAGTTGACGTATCACTGCTGACGAGGGAGGCGACCATGTCCGCGGACACGCCTTGGGGCCGCTAGGATTTGCTGCGCGTGCAATATATTGTCGCAGCTCATCCGATGTGGTGACTTACCGGCGCCGATATACATCGAACATGCCGATCGGCATACGTTGCTGGCATGAGCGAACTTCAATCGACCGGACGTCGGCGCGAAGTCGGTGCCGCGCTGAAGCGAATTCGACAGGATCGTGGTCTGCCGGCCTACCAACTCGCCGAGCAACTCGACTGGACGCCGAGCCACATCTCCAGATCCGAAGCCGGCAAGCGCCGCGTCACGGACGTGGACGCCGGCTTCTATCTAGGCATGTGCGGCGTCGGCAGCCGTGAGGCACAGGAAGTCCTCAACGTCATCAACGAACCCGACGACTACCGACTCCAACTGCACCAGGGCCGAATCCCCGACGAGCTCCGCACCCTGATCTTCTTGGAGTCCACGGCCAGCGAGATCTACACCGTCGAACCGAACTACATCCCGGGCCTCGCTCAGACCGCTGACTACGCTCGCGCTCTGTTCCAGGAGAGCGGGTTGGAGGACCCAACCCGGATCGAGGGATGCGTTGAGACCCGAATCAGCCGGTGTGGTGTGCTCGATCGACCAAAGCCGCCGAAGACCACTTTTTATGTGCATGAGAACGCGCTGCGTTCACAGGTCGGCGGTCCGCGCGTGATGAACGAGCAGCTACTACACCTACTGTTCCTCGGCGATCGACGGGGATGCGCCATTCGAGTGGTGCCAGCTTCGGCCGGAGGTCGTGGCATGACAGTCGGCTCGTTCAATATCTTCCGCTACGAGGAGGACCCGCCGGTCGTCTGCGTGCAGCACGAAACCACCAGCGAGTTCCTGGAGGCCGACGAGGAGATGGCCTCTTACCGAAGCATCCTCAATCGGGTCGCTACTGTTGCCCTGGATGGCGCACAATCTAGGCGCCTTCTTGCACGATTGGCAACCGACTACGAGGGAGATGCCCAAGGTGACACGGGAGGTCTGGCGGAAGAGTAGCTATAGCGGCGGCAGCGGCAACACAAGCTGCGTCGAGGTGGCGTTCGTGGCCGATGCGGTTGGCGTGCGGGACTCGAAGAACACCCAGGGGCCAACCCTCGCGTTCGCCCAAGGCGCCTGGCGCGGCTTCGTCACCGGACGTCAGGCGCTGGCCACACCGTCGTAGGCACCGCGCCGAGCCAGGACCGTGGCCAGGTCAGGCTGGAGTTGGGTGATGGCCAGCCGGTCGGCGGCCTCGCACGCGATCGCCAGCGCCTCGCGTAGGCAGTATTCGGCATTCTCCAACTGACCCAACGCCAGGTGCGTCCGGCCCAACGCGTGCAGGGTGTGCATCTGGCCGATCCGGTCGCCGCTGGTCCGGACCAGTGCCAGGCCGCTGCGCAGCGTGTGACCGGCGTCCTTGGCACGCCCCTTGGCCAGCTGCGCTTCGCCCATCCGGTGCAGCGCCTGGGCTTCGGTGCGGCGGTGGCCGGCCTGGCGGGACAGGCGCAGTGCGTCCTCCAACTGGGCGATCGCGTCGTCCGGGCGGCCGGTGACCAGGTCGATCCGGGCCAGGTTGATCAGCACGTGTGCCTCGCCGACCCGGTCGCCCAGCAGGCGGAAGTCCGCGAGTGCCTGCTGGTAGCGCGCTTGGGCCTGATTGAGTTCGCCCTCCTGATAATGGACCGTGGCGATGTTGCGCGCGGCCAGTGCCCTGCCGTGCGGGTCGTCCAGTGCCATGAACGTGCGCAGGGCCGGGATCAGCACCGATTTGGCCTGCTCGGTCTGGCCGCGGCTGACGTACAGCGAACCGAGTGAGCACAGCATCGCCGCCTCGCCCCTGCGGTTTTCGGCCGCACGGGTGGCCGCGAGCGCCACGCGGTGGGTCTCCTCCCACTCGTCCACGTAGGCGCGTGCCTCGAACAGGGTGACCAGCATCATCGCCAGGTCCCAGCTCAGTTCGTCGAGGCCGGCGGCGGCACTCTGCCGGACGGCGGCGCACAGGTTGGTGCGTTCCACGTCCAGCCAGCGCAACGGTTCCACGGCCGCCAGCCGCACCGGCCAGCGCGCTGCCGAGCCGTGCATGACCGTGAACTGGCCGCCGTAGAGCTGCTGGTGGGCCAGTTCGGCCAGCGACAGCCAGCCGCCGCAGACGCGGGCCAGTGCCGCGGCGCGCTGCTCCGCCGGGTCGTTGGCGGCCTGTTCCCTGGCGAAGATCCGGACCAGTTCGTGGGTCCGGTAGTGCGCCGGGACACCGGCGCCGCCCGCGGTGACGTCGACCAGTTGGGCCTCCACGAGGTTCTCCAACAGCTCGGACGCGTCGAACTGGTCGATGTCGAGCACGGCGGCGGCCAGCCAGTCCGGGAAACCGTCCGTGTCGAAATCGCACAGCAGTCGCAGCAACAGCCGCTCACGGTCGGGCAGACCTTGGTAGGTCAGGGAGATCGTGGCGCGGACGCCGAGATCGCCGTGCGCGAGCTCGTCGAGCCGGTGGCCCTCGTCCGCGAGGCGCCGCGCCAGCTGTTGCAGTGTCCAGTGTGGACGGACAGCGAGGCGCGACCCGATGATGCGTAAGCCCAGCGGCAGGCCACCGACCAGCCGGGTCAGTTCGGCGACCTCGGCGCGTTCGGTCGCGACCCGGTCCTGGCCGGCGATCCGGCCCAGTAGGTCGGCCGCATCGCGCTCGCCGAAACCGGGCACGTCGACCACGCGGGCACCGGCCAAGCCGACCAGCTTGGCCCGGCTGGTGATCAGCACGCCGCAGGTCGAGCTGCCCGGTAACAGCAGCCGCACCTGGTCCTCGGTGCCAACGTCCTCCAGCACGACGAGCATCCGGCGGTCGGCGAGGAGGCTGCGGTACAGCTCGGCGCGTTCGTCGACGTTGTCCGGGATCGCGGTGTGGAACACGCCGAGCGCACGCAGGAATCGGCTCAACACCTCGCCAGGGCCGCGCGGGTGGGCCAGGCTGCCGCCCAGATCCGCGTACAGCTGGCCGTCGGTGAACGGGGACCGTGCCAGCAGGTGCGCGGTGTGCACGGCCAGCGCGCTCTTGCCGACACCACCGATGCCGGACGCCACCACGACCGGCACCGCGTCGTGCGCCGCCGAGTCGGCCAGCAGGCCGGTGAGCCGGTCGACCAGGTCGGCCCGGCCGACGAAGTCGGCGATGTCGGCGGGCAGTTGCCGGGCCGGGGCGAGCACCACGGGTGCCTGCTCCCCCACCATCAGCTCCGGGTCGTTGGCCAGGATGAGCGTTTCCATCCGGCGCAGTTCGTCGCCGGGTTCGAGGCCGAGCCCGATCAGTTCCCGTCTGCCGTCGCGGTAGACCTCCAGCGCCTCGGCCTGCCGGCCGGACCGGTGCAGCGCCAGCATGAGCTGAGCGCGGCTGCGCTCCCGCAGCGGATGGGCGGCGACCCGTTCGGCCAGTTCGCTGATCAGCTCGCGGCCGCGGCCAAGGCGCAGGCCCCAGTCCGCGCAGCTCTCCAGGGCGACCAGCCGGTCCTCGTCAAGTCGGGTGGCGCGGGTCGCGATCGTCGAGCTGTTCAGGCCGTCGAGGGCCGGGCCGCGCCAGAGGTCCAGTGCCCGGCGCGCGACCGCGACGGCCTCGGCCAACTGGCCGCGTTGTGCCAGGCCGGTGGCCTCGGTGGTCAGCTGTTCGAACCGGTGGCTGTCGAGCTGGCCGGGCTGGATGCGGATCAGGTAGCCGCTGGGCCCGGTCTCGATCGGGTCCGCGCCGCCGAACTCGCGCAGCAGGCCCCTGATCGCGGACACGCAGATGTGGACCTGGCTGCGGGCCGTGGCGGGCGGGGCGTCCTCCCAGACCGCGTCGATCAGGCGTTCGCTGCTCACCACCCGGTTGGCGGCCAGCAGGAGTGTCGCCAGGATGGCCCGCTGCCGGTGAGCCCGCAGCTGCGCCCGCCGTCCGTCACCGACGACCGCGACCGGCCCGAGCACCTCGAACGCGATGGCTCCCGGTGGGTGGTCGGTGTCCGTGGCAGGACTCATCGGGCTCTCCCCTACGTCCGCACCGACAGCGCCCAAGCGTCCAGTCCACACGCGGTCGCCGGCCGCGTCCACTTCGGTAGTGCGGCGAAAGGGATTCGATGGCGGCCGCCCGAACAATCACGGGTAGGTCGCCCTGTCGGCATCCGGCGGCGACAGGCAGGCGGAAGGACGGGTTTGGCAGATGGCGGCGCGCCTGATCTTCGTCGAGTCGGACACGAAAGGGGCCGCGATGCCGGCCCTGGCCACCGCGGCCCGGCTGGGTCTGGAACCGGTGCTGCTGACCGGTCGCCCGCAGCGCTACACCGGCCTGGCCGACACCGGCGCAGAGGTCGTCGAGTGCGACACCAACAGCCTGGAAGCACTCGTCGACGTCACGTCACGGTGGCGGCGCGACATCGCGGGCGTCACGACGACCAGCGAGTACCACCTGCTGGCGGTCGCCGAACTGGCCCGGTATCTGGGTCTGCCGGGCAATCCGCCTGCCGCCGTCCGGCTGTGCCGGAACAAGGCGGGCATGCGGGGCGCGCTGGCCGCGGCCGAGATCGGGCAGCCGAGATATGCGGCGCTGCGCGATCACCGACGGCTCGCGACGACACTGCGTGAGGTCGGGCTGCCGTGCGTGGTCAAGCCGGTGGATCAGTCCGGATCGCGGGATGTGCGGCTGTGCCGGTCCGAGCCGCAGGTGCGCGCACACCTGCGGCAGATTCTGTCCGACACCCGCTCGGCGGGTGTGGCGCTGGTCGAGGAGTACCTGGACGGACCCGAGTACAGCCTTGAGATGTTCAGCACGGCGGGGGTCGCCAGGTGTGTCGGCATCACGGCGAAGTCCGTGACCGGTGATCCGTATTTCGTGGAGGCCGGTCACCGCTATCCCGCCGGCCTCGACCCGGATGTGTCCCGGATGTTGATCACCACGGTCCGCAGGGCACTGGGCGCGGTGGGCGTCCGCGAGGGCCCGACGCACACCGAGGTGAAGCTGCTGACCGACCGGGCCGCGGTGGTGGAGATCAACATCCGGCTGGCCGGCGGGCTGATCCCGGAGCTGATCAAGCTGGTGGACGGGATCGACCTGCTGGAACAGCAGATCCGGGCCGCCGTCGGCCGCCCGGTCGACCTGGCCAGGGTGCCGGGACCGGACAAGGTCGCCGAGATCCGGTTCATCACCGTGGACACGGCCGGCACGGTGCTGGACGTGGCAGGCGTGGACCAGGCCAGCGCGGTGCCCGGCGTGCGCGCGGTTTCGGTGCCGCTGCTGCCCGGCGCCGAGGTCGGCCCGCCCCGCGACGCGGGCGACCGGGTCGGCCACGTCATCGCGGGCGGCGCGGACCGTGAGTACGTGACCGCGAGTCTGAACCGGGCCACGAGCCTGATCCGGATAGCGCTGGTGCCCGACGAGGACGCCGCCGACCTGACCTCGCACTGACCTACCTTCTGCTGCAGCACATTTGCTATAGCATGTTTGCTATAGCTTCAAGCTTGGTCGAACCGTGATCGTGGTGCAGCATATTTGCTATAGCGCTGGCCTGGGCAGGGCGGCGCTATTGATGCAGCAAACTTGCTATACCTCGCGCTGACCTACCCTTTTGCTGCATGTTTGCTATAGCGCCAGGCTCGGTCGAGCCGTGATCGTGGTGCAGCATATTTGCTATAGCGCCCGCCTGGGCAGGGCGGCGGTGCTGATGCAGCATATTTGCTATAGCGTGAGCCTGGCAGTCATTCCGGTCCCGTGTGGTCCCAGGCTCGTTTGGCGAGTTGGATCCGGTTGGGGGATCGGGTCTCCCTTGCAGTGACCTACCTCGCACTGGCCTACACCCGTATGCCAACGCCCAGCTCGGCCAGCAGGTCGGCGACGAACTCGTGGCCGGCCTCGCCGTTGGCCAGCACGACCACTCCGGCGCCGCTTTCCAGCCCGACGGCGGAATACGACCGGTAACCGACCGGTCCTGTGCCGGCATGCCCGTACCAACGGACACCACCAGAGGTGCGCACCACCGTGCCCAGTCCGTGACCCGTGTCCGCCGACCGCGTCAACAGCTGGTCGACGGCCCACCGATTCAACACCGCGCCGCCGCCGATCCACGCCCTGCCGATCTCGACGGCAACCTGCGCCAGGTCGAACGCCGTGGTCCACAACCCATCGGCAGCCAGCCCGCCCGGCACCGGTGCCCCGTCGACCCCATGGCCGACGGCCAGCCGGTCCACCCGGGAATCGGTGAACGCGGCCCCGTAGCCGCTGTCCCGCATACCCAACGGCGCGAACACCAGTTCCCGCATCAGATCGGCGAACGGCAGGCCCAGCACACCGCGCAGTAACCGTTGCACGACAACGACATCGTCATCCCAGAGCAGTCGACGCCAGGTGAGCTGCCGACCGGTCGAGTAGTGGTCGGCCTCGTCGTCCAGGTCGAGCACACCGTCCCGCGCCAACCGCAGCACGGCCAGCGTCGCGACGTGCACACCGAGCGAACCGGCCGGAAACACCGTGTCCGGACGGACCGGCACACCACCGGCCACCGAACAGACACCCTCGCCCCACGAATCGACCACGGCACCGTCGGCCACCAGCGCGATGCCGACCCCGGGAACCCGGTGGCGCCCCAGCCGGAGCAGTGTCGACGGCGCCCCCGGCGACAACCGGTCCAGGAAAGCCCGCTCCGGCACCACGGACGGCGGACGGGCCGCGAGCAACGCGGTCAACCTCGACATGAACGCATCGGCCAGCGACCGCACGGTCGAGGACCGGTGCACGCTGGTCGAGTACGTCCAGTGCACCTGAACCTCGCCGTCGACCACGACGGCATCGACATCCAACAGATACGGCCGAATCCCGTCCGGTGCCCGGTCCGTGCCCGACCACACCCGCGTGAACTTCCCGGTGTCCCGATTCGGGTACGACCGGCCATGGTAGTGGAAGCGCACGGCGGCCGGCAGGTGGTTGGGCGGCGAGGGATGGAGGTACTGCACGATGCCGTGCCCGACACCGTGGTTCGGCGTGTGTCGCAGGTGTTCCCGCACGATCTCGTTGCTGCGCCGGGGATCGAGCGAGTCCGGCAACGTGAGGTGCAGCGGGTGGCTGCTGGTGAACCAGCCGACGGTTCTGCTGAGGTCCACGTCGTCGAACAGCGGCTCGCGGCCGTCGCTCTCGATGTCGATGTCGACCCGTGACCGTCCCGTGTGGTCGGACAGCGTCTGGGCCAACGCGGTGACCAGTAGTTCGTCGATGCGTTGGGCCAGCAGTGTTTCGGTGTGCGGTCGGTCCAGGGTGCTGGTCACCGTGTCGGCCGAGCCGTGGGTGTTGTCGCCGTTGCGGCGGTCCACCGGGAACAGGTGCGGCAACGGCCGGGGCTGCTGCCAGTACGCGGCTTCCGGCGCGAACTCGGCGCTGGTCGCGTGGGCGGCGAGTCGGTTGGCCCAGTGCTGGAACGAGGTCGTCTTGGCGGGCAGCGAACACGGCTTGCCGGAGTTGTACTGCCAGTAGGCCGTGGCGAGATCGTCGAGCAGGATGTGCCACGAGGTCGGGTCGACGGTCAGTTGGTGCACCGTGATGGTCAGCTCGTCCGGTCGGTCGTCACCGGACTTGACCAGCAGGGCACGCAACAGCGGGCCGTCGCGCAGGGAGAGGCCGCGGTGCAGTTCGGCGGTGGCCCGTTCGACGGCGTCGGGCTCGCCGGATTCCAGGACCCGCAACAGGTCGCCGGGCTCGTAGGCGGCGATGTACTGGTGCCACTCCCCCGCGCGCGTGCGGTCCAGGCGCAGCCGCAGGGCGTCGTGGTGCGTGACCACCGCCTCCAGCGCCCGGCGCAACGGTTCCGGCGTGACCGGCTCGTGCCAGCGCAGCCGGACCGACTGGTTGTAGTGGTCGCGCGGCACGTCCAGCATGGTGAACCAGCGCTGGACCGGGGTCAGCGGCACCTCCCCGGCGACGGTGCCCTGTTCGGCCTGCACGATCACCGCTTCGACCGGCGTGTCGACGGCGGCAGCCAGGTCGGCGATGGTCGGGTTGGCGAAGATCTGCCGTGGTGTCAAGGCGAGTCCGGCCCGCCGGGCGGCGACCATCACCTGGACGGACCGGATCGAGTCGCCGCCGAGGTCGAAGAAGCTGTCGTGCACGCCGACGTTCGGCACCCGCAGCACGTCCCGCCACACCTTGGCAAGGGTCCGCTCGACGGGGGTCCCGGGTGCCACGAACGCCGGCTCGTCGCGGGTCGGCAGGGCCGCCCTGTCCACCGTGCCGTCGGTGTGCAGCGGCAACCAGTCCAGCACCACGAACGCGGCCGGCACCATGAAGTCCGGCAGCCGGGCCTGGAGGTACGCACGCAACTCGGACGTGGTCGGCGCCTTTTCCCTCCTGGGCACCACGAAGGCGACGAGCTCGCCATCGCGGGCCACCACGACCGCCCTGGCCAGCCGGGGATGCGCGGACAGCACCGACTCGATCTCGCCCAACTCGACGCGGAACCCGCGGATCCACACCTGGTCGGCCAGCGGCCCGAGGAACTCCAGCGTCCCGTCCGGCAGCCACCGAACCAGATCACCGGTCCGATAGCACCGGCTGCCCGGCGGCCCGAACGGATCGGGCACGAACCGCCGCGCCGTCAACACGGGCCGGCCGTGATAGCCGCGCGCCACGCCGTCGCCGGCGAGCACGGCCTCGCCCGGCACGCCGATCGGCACCGGCAGGCCCGCGTCGTCCAGCACGTAGACCCGGGTGTTGGCGATCGGGCGGCCGACCGAGACACGCCCTGCCGACGCGTCGCCCGACCACACCGTGGCGTTGCCGGACACCTCGCTGCCGCCGTACCGGCACAGCACTTCGGTCTGCGGGCACCGCTTGTCGCACTCCCGCAACACCTCCGGCCGCAGCGCCCCGGTGAACAGCAGGCGCAGCGGCAGGCGCTGGCCCTCCAACAGCGGCAGCAGGGCACGCACCATCGACGGCTCGAGGTAGGCGGCGGTGATCGATTCCCGCATCAGGGTGTGCACGACGTACTGCGGCTCACCGGCGCCCTCCGGCCGCGCGAGCACCACGGCCGCGCCCAGGCTCCACGGCCAGAACAGGTCCCAGACATCGGTGTCGAGCTGAAGGACCCTGTCCTGGTGGTCCAAGGGAAAGGTCGAGGCCAGCCACGAGACGTGGTTGACGATCCCCCGGTGCCGCACCAGACTCCCCGCCGGCCCGGACACGCAGGCCAGGTTGTCCGACGTGACCACCCCGGACACCCGCGCCGACGAGCACGCACCAACCGCGGCCGCGTCGAGGCACACCACCCGATCGCCGGGCACCCGATCCACCAGCGCCGTCTGCGTCAGCACGAAGTCCGTGTCCGCCAACGCATCCTGATCCAGCACGAACGCGCCGCCCGCCTTGAGCACGGCCAGCACGGCGACCGCGAGGTCGACGCCGCGTTCCACACAGAGCCCGACCAGCGACTCGGCACCGACACCCACGTCGCGCAGGTGCCACGCCAGCCGGTTGGCCCGCTCGTCCAACTCCCGGTAGCTCACGGACTCCTTGCGGAACCGGACGGCCACCGCCGACGGCGTGCGATCGACCTGTGCCTCGAACAGCTCGTGCAGGCAGCTGTCGGCCAGGTAGGGCGCCGCGGTGTCGTTGAACGTGTGGACCACCTGGCGCCGCTCGGCGGCCGGCAGCGGCGCGAGGTCCGCGATCCGGCTGTCGGGTTCGGTGGCGAGCAGTTCCAGCAGCATCCGGAAGTGCGCCATCAGCCGTTCCGTAGCATCCGGCTGGATCCGGCCGGGCTGGTAGTCGAGGCGGAACCGCAGGTCGTCGTCGTGCAGGCTGACGTTCAGTACCAGCGGATAGCCGGTCTGCGCCCAGGTCTGGCTAGGCGAGATGGTGAGGCCGTCGTCGTGCTGGTCGTCGCGCGGGAAGTCCGCGTAGCACAGGATGGTGTCGAAAAGGCGTTGCCCGGCCGGGATTCGGCTGTGCCGCCGCACGTCGGCCAGTGAGGAGTGCTCGACGTCGCGGAGTGCCACGAGTTGCCGGTGCACGTCCCGGAGCCAGTCGGTGACCGTCGCGTCGGCCGGCACGCGCAGCCGGACCGGCAGCGTGTTGGTCAGCGGGCCGACGATCCGTTCGATGCCCGGCAGGTTCGCCGATCGGCCGCTCGTCGTCGAACCGAAGACCACGTCGTCGGCCCCGGCGTACCGGCGCAACAGCAGGGCCCACGCCGCGTGCACGACGGTACCGACGGTGATCTGGTACTGCTCGGCCACTTGCCGTAGTTGTTCGGCGAGGCCGGCGGGCAGGCGGCCGGTCAGTGCCCGGCACTCCTGGCTGCTGGTGCCGCAGCCGTCGCCGCGTTCCGGCGCCAGGATCGGCAGCAGGGTCGGGGTGTCCAGGTCGCCGAGCGTGCGCTGCCAGTACGCGGTGGCCGGTTCGTGGGCGCCGAGCGAGTCGACGTACCGGCGGAACGGGACCGGATCGGGCAACGCCGGCAGTGCGCCCGTGTCGCGCAGGCTCCGGTAGACGGCGTGCGCCTCGGCCAGCACGAGTTCGGTGCTCCTGGTGTCGAGCAGGATGTGGTGGCCGTGCCAGATCAGCCGGTGGCTGCGGTCGGCCAGCCGGGCCAAGTCGAACCGCCGGGGTGGTGTCCGTACCAGGTCGACGCCACGCGCCCGTTCCGCGACGAGGTGGCTGGTCAGTCGGGCCGGCACGGCGGACACCGGGATGTCCCGCCAGTCGAGCTCACGGAGCTGAACCGGCGCGGTGCGGTGCACCCGCTGCACCGGGTGCGGCCTGCCGTCCCACGCGAACGTGGTGCGCAGCACGGGATGCCGGTCGACGACATGCTCCAGCGCCTGCCGCAGCAGGGAACTGTCGAGCCTGCCCTCGATTCGGTGGACGGACTGCACGACGTAGTCGGTGCTCTCCGCGTCGTACAGGGCGTGGAACAACATGCCGGCCTGCGACGGCGACAGCGGATACTCGTCCACGACCCGCGCCGCGCCGTCGGGCTCCTCGGTGGCCCGGACCGGGTCCAGGCCCTCACTGGACTCGGACATCACTGACCTCCTGTGGCCACGGCTGGTCCGGATGTGCGCACGCGTGGTCCAGCAGCCGGATGAACCGCTGCTGCAGATCGGTCACCACGTGCTCGGGATACCGCGCGAGATCGTGTTCCCACCGCAACGTGTAGGCGCCGGCGCCGCGGTGTCCCGAGCTTCTGGCGTGTTGGAGGCTCCTGTTGAGCACGACCACGTTCAGTTCGTTGCCGGCGTGTCCGTTGCCGCGGTCGCGCAACTCCGGCCGCCAGTCCCCGAAACGCAGTTCCGGCATGGGCGAGTCGTACTGGCTGAACAGAATCGGGTACCGCAGGTCGGGCCTTGCCAGCCGCAGCACGTCGGGCATCCGTTGGTGCCGGCCCGCCTCGCCGACCACCGTCATCTCGGCCCGCACGGCCGCTGCCGCCGTCTCGCCCGCCGCTGCCGACCGAACCAGCGGCAGGACGTGCGCGAACCGCCCGACGACGTCCGTCGTCTCGACACCCCGGTTCGCGAAACCGGACCCGATGACGTGCCGGTCCGCGCCATGTCGCTCCGAGACCAGCCGACGAAAAGTGGCCAGCAGGAAGGCGAACGGCGTCACGCCAAGGCGCGCCGCCACCCGTTCCAGCAACACCGACCGCGGGCCACCCAACGACTGCGCACGCATCGTCGACCGAACCTCCGCCGGTGCCACCACCTGTGGGCCGAGCGCGGTCAACCTCCCGCGCCAGAAGAGCCCGGCAGCGACGCCGTCCGGGCCGGCCACCCAACGACGCTGTTGGGCGGCCCAGTCGAAGTAGGTGACGGCGCTCTCGGCGGGCCGCCACTCGTCACCCCGCGCGAAGCGACAGTAGGCGTCCTGGACCTGGCCCAGGAACACGCCGACCGACCAGCCGTCGTGCACCAGATGGTGCGCGCGCTGCACCAGGACCGAGCCACCGGGATGCCGGATCAGATCCCAGGCCAGCAACGGGAAGTCGTCGTAGCGAATCGGCGACGCGACCAGCTCGGCGACGAGCGCGTCCACATCGGACGATGCCACGTCGTGCTGCCCGAGCAGGGTGACGTCCGCCAGGTCCGCCCGCGTGCCGACGAGGCCGCGCGGCGTCCGCCCCCAGCGGCAGCACAGCGCGGGTTGGCCTGCCACGACCGCACGCAGCGCGCGTGCCAGCAGGGCCGCGTCCGGCATCCCGGGACCGGCCAGGACCAGTTGGGCCTGATACGCAAGGGAATCGCCGGTCACCTCCTCGGCACGGACGATCGCCTCCTGGGTCAGGCTCCCGACACCCTCACGGGCGCCATGCCCCGCGCTGCCGGCCACCGTCGTCCGCCCGGCCTCGGTCACGAGTCGCGCCTGGTCGCGCAGGGTCTGCGTGAGGGTCAGCAACCCCGGCGGGACGGCGATGCCGCGCGCGACGAGCCGCGCCCGGAGCGCGATGAGGTCCAGCGAACCGGCGCCAAGGCCGACCAGGCTGTCGTCGGGTGTGCGGGCCACGGCGCCGCAGGCCAGCCGCCAGTCCTCGGCCAGGCGCGCCTCCGCTGGATCGGGCTCCGGTTCGGTGGTGTGGTCGGCCAGCCGCGCCAGCAGCGTCGTCGGGTCGGGCAGCGCGGTGCGGTCGATCTTCTGGTGGTCCGTCAACGCCAGCGCCGGTACCTGTACGACCACCGCCGGGATCATGTGCTCCGGGAGCCGCTCGCCGAGCCGACGCCGGAGGTCCGCGCCGTCCAGATCACCCGCGCCGGTCACGTAGCCGACCAGCCGCGGGCGGCCGATCTCGGGCTCCCACACGGTCACCGCGGCCTCGGCCACCGACGGGTCCGCCCGCAGCCACGCCTCGACCTCGCCGAGTTCGATGCGGTGGCCGTGCACCTTGACCTGGTCGTCCGCCCGCCCGACGAACGCCAGCTGCCCGTCGGACCGCCACCGCACCAGGTCACCGGTCCGGTACATCCGGCCGCCCGGGTTGAACGGATCCCGCACGAACTTCTCGGCGGTCAGCTCCGGCCGGCCCAGATAGCCGCGACCGACCCCCGCACCGCCGACGTGCAACTCGCCGACGGCACCGACGGACACCGGCGCACCCGCGCCGTCCAGCACGTAGGCCGTCGCGTTCGTGATCGTCCGGCCGATCGGCGGCGTGCCAGCGGAACCGGGCACGACGGACGCGTAGGTGGCGATCACGGCGGTCTCGGTCGGCCCGTACAGGTTGACGAACCGGTAGGACGCGTCCGCGGGCGGCGTCAGGTAGAGCCGCTCGCCGCCCGTCATCAGCACCCGCAGGCCGGACTCCCGCAGCCAGCCGTGCTGGACCGCGAGGATCGCGACCGGCGTGATCAGGCAGACGGCCCGCAGCCGGGTGTCGACGACCCAGCGGCACAGGTCCGCTGGCGCGCGCCGGGCCGCCGCGGGCGCGATGTGCAGTTCGGCACCGGCGGCCAGGTTGCCCCAGACCTCCCAGGACGCGACGTCGAAGGTGCCGGCCGCGGTCTGGCCGACCCGGTCGCCGGGCTGGACGCCGATCGCGCCGACGTACCACTGCACCGTATTGGCGATGTTCCGGTGTTCGATCATGACGCCCTTGGGCACACCGGTGGCGCCGGACGTGTAGCTCACGTACGCCAGGTCGTCCGGCGCGACGTCGGTCACCGGTGCCGCGACCGGAGCCCACGACAGGTCATCGACCATGAGCGTCGCAACATCCAGGTCCGCCAACGCACCCACAGCGTCCACATCGGACACGACAAGGCGCACACCGGCGTCGTCCAGCATGAACCGCAGCCGCGCCACCGGGGACGAGCGCTCCAGCGGCAGGTACGCCGCGCCGGCACGCAGGACACCGAGCCAGGCCACGACCAGCCGCGCCGATTCGGCCAGCAGGACGCCGACCACGTCGCCGGTCCCGACACCGGCCGCGGTCAGCCGGGTCGCGACCGCGTTCGCCCTGCGGTCCAGTTCGCGGTAGGACAGTTCACCGGATTCGTCGACGACCGCCGTCGTGTCGGGCGAGACCGCGACGCGCGCGGCGACGAGCGCCGGCACCGTTCGCAAGTTCAGGCTTCGCACGCAACGTCTCCTCGGTCGACGAGCTCGGTACCACTCACCATCACCGGCCGGCCCTTCGTGCCTCTATCGAGCCGCCATCGAACGGCGCAGGGCCGGCCTCAGCAGGTTCAGTGGCACGCCGCCCAGCAGTCCCAGCGCCAGCAGGAGGTGGTAGCCGAGCGGCGGGCGGACGGGCGAGAACGGTGTCATGGTTGCTCCCTGACCGGTTGGGGCTGCTTCGAGAGTCCGGCCCGACGCCATCAACGGCCCTTCGACCGCCTATCACCGCTGAACCCCGACGAACTGGGCGGCCGGCGCAAAGTCCGATCAGGACATCGGCAGCGGCGACCTGGTCGCTTGGCTGAGACCGGTGTTAGATCTGTGCGGTGTCACTGACGTCGCAGCTTCGGGACGGTGAACTGGGCGCCTGGTGCAAGGCCCGGTTCACCGGCTCGGCGGACCTCGCCGGCCAGGTCGGCCTCGCCACCCGGGATCGCAGGGTCGTGTCACCGCCCGGTCGGCCCGCCGGGCGGCACTGGGCCGCGATCGGCGGCGCGTTCGGCGCCCGGCTCGCGGCCCTCGTCCAGCCCGCGCCGCCGTACTACGCGTTGTTCGGCCTGGTGAACGCCGGTCTGGTCCGCCGTTCCTGGGCCGACGACCAGGCCACCCGCTACCCGACCCACAACAACCTGCCCGCGCACGACCGGATGCTGGACGTGCGACCGACCGCACAGGGTTGGTTCGACCTCGACCCGACCGGCTACTACGACTCGGCCGAACCGGATATCCGTGGCGGCTTCCCGGCAGAACCGGTGCTGGCCGAATTACTCGACCGCACCCGCGCCTACTTCGCGCAGCACGCCCCACCGGGCCGCCTGGGCACCCGCGGCGCCGAGCTCGGCCTGGCGCGGAGCTGCTGGCTGTTGGAGATCTTCGAATCCGTCTACCGCAGCGGCCAGGTCGACGAGATCCACCGGATGTTCCGGCCCGGCGTGCCCAGCGTGGCCGAACTGCGCGGCACCGCGAGCGAGGCCGTCGTCACCGAACTGGCGGCACTGGCCGAACAGCTCACCACGCTCGACGCGCTCGGTGCACTGCGCGGCCTGGCCGGTGATCCGCCCGACGGCCAGCCCCTCGGCATCGCCGCGCCCGCGTTCGTCAACCACTGGGCCGACGGCGACATCGTGCTCACCGGCCCGAACGGCTCGACCCTGCTGGACGTGAAGACGGTGCTCAAGACCGGTGACCGCCCCCGTGCCACGCAGTGGCTGTGGCAGCTGGTCGCCTACGCCTGGCTGGACGTCGCCGACCGCTACCGCATCCGCGATGTCGGCTTCTACTTCGCCCGGCACGGCGTGCTGATCACCTGGCCGCTGGACGACCTGGCCGACCGGTTGCTCGACGGCGGCGACCGGGCCGACGCCCGACGCGAGTTCAACCGCGTCGCCACGCGGGTGATCACAGCGGAAGGCGCCCGGCCGCCGATCTAGGGTGTCCAGGTGACCTCATTCGCGGGACCCGGCCCGTTCGCCGGGATGTCGATCGCCGGGCTGGCCGAGCAGTTGCGCGGCGGCCGGACCACCGGACGAGCACTGGCGGAAGCGGCCCTGGCCGCCGCGGACGAGTCCGTGCTCAACTGTTTCGTCACCGTCGATCACGACGGCGCGTTGCGCGCTGCCGAGCAGGCCGACCGGGAACTGGCCGACGGCGTCGACCGCGGGCCGCTGCACGGCATTCCGGTCGGCGTCAAGGACCTCATCGACACGGCCGGCCTGCGCACCACCCGTGGCTCGCGGCATTTCGACCAGCACGTGCCGGTCCGCGATGCGGCCGTCGTGGTCGCGTTGCGTCAGGCGGGCGCGGTGATCGTCGGCGAGACCCACACCCACCAGTTCGCCTACGGACCGACCGGCGACGTCGCGCACACCGGCCCGGCCCGCAACCCGCACGACTCGAGCCGGATGACCGGCGGCTCCAGCTCCGGCTCCGGCGCGGCCGTCGCGGCCGGGCTGGTACTAGCCGCGCTCGGCACCGACACGGGCGGCTCCGTGCGGATACCTGCCGCGCTGTGCGGCATCGTCGGCATGCGGCCCAGCCAGGGCGCGGTGTCCTCGGCAGGCGTGTTCCCGCTGTCGTCCACTTTGGACAGCGTCGGGCCGATGGCCGGGTCGGTGGCGGACACCGCGCTGCTGTGGTCGGTGCTGGCCGGCCGGCCTGCGGCTCCGGTGCCCGTTGTCGGCCTTCGGGTCGGTGTCGTGCGGTCCGACGTGACGGACCGGATCGTGCCGCAACAGGGCGAGGCACTGGATCGGGCGGTGGCCGCGCTGAAGTCTGGTGGTTTCGTACTCGGCGAGACGCCGGTGCCGGACATGGCCGACCTGGCCGAGATCTACCTGCGCATCCAACGCCCGGAAGCCCGCGCCGTGCACGCCGAGCGGATCGAGCAGGCGCCGGAGCTGTTCGAACCCGAAGTGCTGCGCAGGCTGACCACCGTCCCCGAGACGCTCGGCTGGGAGTACGTCGCGGCCAAGCAGGCCCAGCAGCACCACCAGAGCCGCCCGATCGACGTGGACCTACTGGTGCTGCCGACCGTGCCGATCGAGGCGCCGCCGATCGGCGTCCGGGACACCGAAGTCGGTGCGGGCTGGACCAACCCGATCCCGGCACTGCTCGCGTTCAACTCGCCGTGGAGCGTGCTGGGGCTGCCGGCGATCAGCGTGCCCGTGCCGGGCGGGGTGCTGCCCGGCTCCGTGCAGTTGGTGGGCCGACGCGGCGGCGAGGACCAACTCCTGGCGGCCGCCGCGGTATTGGAGGGCCGGCTTCAGGGCCGTTGATAACGCAGCAACACGACCCCGTTGCCGAAAGCCCGGTCCTCGACCAGCCGCAGGTCCATCGGGACGCCCTGGAACAGCGGCTTGCCCGAGCCGATGACGACCGGATGGACGTAGACGCGGTACTCGTCGATCAGGTCGTGCCGCATGAAGGTCGCGGCCAGATCCGCGCCACCGAGTGACAGGTCGCCACCGGGCTGCGCCTTCAACGCCAGCACGTCGTCGACCACGACGTCCCGCACGATGGTGGTGTTCCAGTCGGCGTGCGCCAGGGTCCGCGAGTACACGATCTTGGGCGTGTCCCGCCAGATCCCGGCGAACTCGGCGATCTGCGGTGGACTGGCGGGATCCTGATCTGCGGTCGGCCAGAAGCTCGCCATCAGCTCGTGCGTGACGCGCCCGCTCAGGAAGGCGCCCTTCACCCTGAGCTCGTCGTTGAAGTGTTGGTGCAGCTCGGCATCCACCAGATGCCAGTCGATCTCGCGATTCGGGCCCTCGACGAAACCGTCCAGCGACACGGACATACCCAGCACGATCTTCCTCATGGCCGCCGACCGTACCGCCGACATCCGACAGCGACAGATTCGCTGGTCACTCGATACAGTTGATCCATGCGCTTAGGACTGATGGTGCCCCAGGGCTGGCGGTTGGACCTGGTGGGCATCGAACCCGCTGATCAGTGGCGTGCCATGCGTGACGTGGCCCTGGTCGCCGATCAAGGACCCTTCGAATCGATCTGGGTCTTCGACCACTTCCACACCGTGCCCGTTCCCACGGAGGAGGCCACGCACGAGGCGTGGTCGCTGATGGCCGCGCTGGGCGCGGTCACCGAACGGGTGCGCCTGGGCCAGATGTGCACCTGCATGGGCTACCGGAACCCGGCCTACCTGGCCAAGGTCGCGGCCACCATCGACGTCGTGTCCGGCGGCCGGGTGGAGATGGGCATCGGCGCAGGCTGGTACGAGCACGAATGGCGCGCCTATGGCTACGGATTCCCGTCCGCGGGCGAACGTCTCGCCCAGCTCGACGAGGGCGTCCAGATCATGCGACAGCTCTGGACCACCGGCACGGCCACCCTGGCCGGCAAGCAGTATCAGGTCGACGGCGCCATCGGCCGCCCGCTGCCGCTGCAGGAGGGCGGCATCCCGCTGTGGATCGCGGGTGGCGGCGAGCGGAAGACGCTGCGCATCGCCGCCCAGTACGGCCAGTACACCAACTTCGCCGGGAGTCCGGCCGAGTTCCAGCACAAGTCGGACATCCTGGCCGCGCACTGCAAGGACGTCGGCACCGATTTCGGCGCGATCACCCGCTCCGGCAACTACTCCGTCGTGATCGGCACGACCGAGAAGGAGGTGCGGGACCGGATCGCGTGGCTCCGGTCGCACTTCGCCCGGGTGCTCTCGCCGGAGCAGGCCGAGCAGAGCGCCGCGGCGTACGCGAACAGTCCGTTGGCCGGCACACCGGACCAGATCATCGAGCGGTTGCGGGAAATGGGCGACCTCGGCATGGGTTACGCCATCGTGTACTTCGCCGAGGCCGCCTACGACCATTCCGGGATCGAACTGTTCGCCAAGGAGGTCGCGCCCGCCCTGGTCTCCTGAGCCAATCAGGCGGACATCTTGCGGTGCAGGTCGTAGCCGCCGTTGGCCCGGACCGCGCTGCGGCGGCCGTGCCGGCGGTGGCTGGCAGGCTGGTGCGGTGTCGCGTAGTCCCGGGCCGGTTCGTTCGGGTTGTCCATGCGTTCGTGGTGTTCGGCCAGGATCGCGGCCAACGTGCCCTGGGCATGCCGTAGCCGTGTCACGGCGAAGGTAACGACAACGACGAGTAGCGCCGCGCCCAGAATCAACCAGATCATTGTTGTGCCCTCTCGATGCTCTGCGTTGTTGCACGTTCTATCGACGGAAGACCCCTGTCGCAACGGGTGATGACGGCACATTTCGTTGCCCCCAGGGCCCCGAACGGACCAGATGATCATGCAAGTTGCCGCCATCGCAGGTCAGCAGACCCGAAATTGAACACGCCCCGTAACCAGATTAATCGAGAACCACCCGTTCGGACTAATGGCCCCCCCAGTCGAACATGACATAAAGACGACATTGTCGTGCCGGATTCCGCATCGCGATCTCGATGTCCCCCAATGGGGATCGGGACTGCCGCGCCTTGCCACCTGACCTGCTCGTTCTTACCATGGGGTGAGACACAGGCCCGCTGTGTCGCAGGCAGGCCGGATGGGGGCGCAGATGTCCGTGGCCCAACGTCCGGCACTCGGCTGGTATCTCACCGAGCCGATGCGCGGCGTACTGACGTTCTCCACGCTCCCGTTCGCGGCCCCCTGGCTGCGCCGGGCACCCGGCGGCGACGGCCACGGCGTGCTCGCGCTGCCCGGCCTGCTGGCCGACGACCTCAGCACCGGCACCATGCGGGCGTTCCTGGCCGGCCTCGGCTACGCGGTGCGCGGCTGGGGCCTTGGCCGCAACCTCGGCCCGACCGACGCGGTCATCGACGGCATGCCGCGCGTGCTCGAACAGCTGGCCACGACGACCGGCGGCCCGGTGTCGGTCATCGGCTGGAGCCTCGGCGGTGTCTACGCCCGCGAACTCGCCCGCGACCATCCCGACCTGGTCCGTCAGGTGATCACGCTCGGCAGCCCGTTCGGTCTGGTCGACAACCGGCAGAGCAGGGCCGACGGCGTGTTCCGGCGCCGCGCCCGGCTGCACGTCGACCCGGCCCGACTGCCTTCCCGCGAGCAGTTGCGCCGACCGGTGCCGGTGCCGTCGACCGCGATCTACTCGCGGTCCGACGGCATCGTCGACTGGCACGCCTGCATCGACGACGACAGCACCGAGAGCACCGCCACGCACCAGAACGTCGAGGTGCGGTGCGGTCATCTCGGCTTCGGGGTGGACGCCGGTACACTGTGGACGATCGCGGACCGCCTCGCCCAGCGACCCGGGGACCGGACGCCGTTCCGCCCGCCATCCGCCGCCCGCGGCTGGTTTCCGCAGTGACGACGGTAGAGCAGTGACGACGGCGGCGCCGTGGGCGTTCGCCCAGGAGTGGGGCGGCCGTGGCTGGGTGACCGATCTGGCCGGTCCGGTGCACTGGGTCGAGTTCGGCGAACGGACCGACAACACGCCGATCGTGTTCGTGCACGGGCTGGGCGGCTCGCACCTGAACTGGGTCCTGGTCGGCCCGGCACTGGCCCGCGACCGCAGGGCGTTCGCCATCGACCTGCGCGGTTTCGGCCTCACACCGGGCTTTCCGCGCGACACCACGGTGGCCGGCAACGTGCGACTGCTGGACACGTTCCTGCGCGAGGTCGTCGGCGCGCCCGCGATCCTGGTCGGCAACTCGATGGGCGGCCTCATCTCGGCGATGCAGGCCGCCGCCCGGCCGGCCACCGTTGCCGGGCTGGTCCTGGTCGACCCGGCGCTGCCGCCACCGGTCCGCAGGCCGGACCCGGCCGTGGCCGGCATGTTCATGACGTACCTGGTCCCCGGGCTCGGCGAGTTCGCGATGCGGCTGATGCAGTCGCGGTCAACGCCGGAACAGGCGGTCCGCCGGATCATCAATCTGTGTTTCGCCGACCCGAGCCGCCTGGACCCCCGGATGCTGGCCGCGGCCACCGAACTGGTCAAGGCACGAGCCGTGCTGCACGGCAAGGAGGAGTCGTTCCTGCGCGCCACCCGGTCGCTGATGTGGCTGTTGGCGCGCCCGGAGCGCAGCCGGGCCGTGCTGCGCCGCATCGACGTGCCGGTCCTGCTGATCAGTGGCGAGGCCGACCGACTGGTGCCGGTCGCGGCGGCACGGGCCGCGGCGGCCGCGAATCCCGCCTGGGACACCGTGTTCCTGCCCGGTGTCGGCCACACGCCGCAACTGGAGACGCCGGACCTGGTGGTCGACGCCGTCACGGGTTGGCTGGCCAGGAAACCGATCAGAACTGGACAATAGCCATGCAACAGCTCACCGGACTCGACGCAGCGTTCCTTGCGCTGGAGACGGCCAACTCCACCGGTCACGTCGGCGGCGTCTGCCTGCTCGACCCGACCGACGCACCACGGCCGCTGGACCTGGCCGCCCTCACCGACGTGCTGGCGCAGCGACTGCCACTGGTGC
>DASXXM010000213.1:0-22281 GCA_036503065.1 Pseudonocardiaceae bacterium
TTGTGGTGCGGCATGTTTGCTATAGCGTCGGGCTTGGTCGAGCGGTGGTTGTGGTGCGGCATGTTTGCTATAGCGTCGGGCTTGGTCGAGCGGTGGTTGTGGTGCGGTCTGTTTGCTATAGCGGCGGCTTTGGGTGAGCGGTGATGGCGGTGCAGCATGTTTGCTATAGCGTGGGCTTGGTTGTGCCCTGGCGCAGCGTATTTGCTATAGCGTGAGCCTTGGCAGTCATTCCGGTTCCGGTTCCGTTTCTGTGTCCGGACGGATCGATGGTCCTGCCTTGCCGATCCGTGGTGGGTCCAGGTCTGCCGGGGATTCTGCAGCATGTTTGCTATAGCATGTTTGCTATAGCGTGGGCCGTGGTCGAGCCGCGATTGTGGTGCGGTGTGTTTGCTATAGCGCGGGTCTTGGCGGAGCGGCGGTAGTGGTGCAGCGTATTTGCTATAGCGTGAGGCTTGGTAGTTATTCCGGTTCTGTGTGGTCCCAGGCTCGTTTGGCTAGCTGGATTCGGTTGGTGATCGGGTCTCCCGCGTCGGCGAACTTGCTGTGGATCCGGCGTAGGTACTCGCGGACGGTGGCGGGTTTGATGCCGAGCGTGCGGGCGGTGGCTTCGAGAGTGCTGCCGGTGCCGTAGTGGAAGAGGACTTCCTGTTCGCGGCGCGAAAGGTTCGGGCGGATCAGTTGGTCGCGGCTGATCAGGAAGGCGAGCTCCGGGGTGAAGGCGTCGTCGCCGTTGTGTACCGCGCGGACCGCGTCGGCAAGCTTTGTCGCGTCGTCGTCCTTGATCAGGTAGCCACTGGCGCCCGCTTGGATCGTGGCGCGCAGCTGATCGTGATTGCCGTGTACGGAGATGATCAGCACCCGGTGCCCGGTGTCGCGGAGCCTGCGGACGTTGGCGGCGGGTGCTTCGTGATCACCGAGCATGAGATCGAGCAGCACCACGTCGGCAGCGATCCCGGTCGCGAGGTGGTCGTCCACGGTGGCGCTGGTACAGACCAGGTCGAGATCCGGGGTTGGTGCCAGCAGGGCACGCAGACCGGCCCACAGCAGCCGATCGTTGTCGATCACGGCGACCCGGATCGCGTCGCTCACGAGTCCGCCTCGCTGGTGCTCGGCAGACCTGTGAGGGCTCGCTGTGACGTTGGTTCGCGCGCCAGCTCGCTCACGAGTCCGCCTCGCTGGTGCTCGGCAGACCCGTGAGGACTCGCTGTGACTGTGGTTCGCTCGCCAGCTCGCTCGATGGCATCTCTCGTTGGGCACAGAGTGGTCGCCTCCGCGGACGCGCTGTGCCGATCGGTTCGCTCGCAGGCCGGCTCACGGCTGCCACCGCAGGTCCACTCGGGTGCCCTCGCCGGGATGGCTGTGGATCGCGGCGGTGCCGCCGATCTCGGCCAGCCTGCCCTGGATCGAGTGGACGATACCCCGGCCCGGCGGGTTGGCCGACAGGTCGAAACCCCTGCCGCGGTCGGTGATCGTCACGGTGACCAGGGGCCCGCCGGCACTGTCTTCGGCCACGACCGTGAGCCACGCCCGGTCGGTGTCCGCATGTGCGGCGATGTTGTTGAGGGCCTCACGGCTGGCACCGGTCAATGCGTCGATCACGTTCTGCGACAGGTCCGTCGGCACGTCGGCGAACTGGTAGAGAATGCGGATGCCATAAACCGCGTAGTCGCGGCCTGCCTCGGTCAGTGCGATGGACAGGTCGCTGAGACTGCTGGTCGAATCGTCGGCGATCAGCGCGCGCAGCAGGTTCGCGTTGATGGCGCACTGGCGCCGCACGTCGTCCGCGTTGTGCTCGAGCCCGCCGGTGGCAATGGCCGTGAGAATGGTGAGCGGGCCGTCGTGCAGCGTGCGATAGTGGCGCAGCCGCTCGTGATCGTGCCGCATTCGTTCGTCGAGGCGGGCCAGGGCGGCCTGGCTGGCCGCGGCCTCCTGTGCGGCGACGTCGACCTGTCCGGCCATCGCGAGCAGTCCGTGCGCGATCATGCCGGCCAGCAGCGCGCCACCACCTAGCCACAGGGCGTCGTTCAGGGTGTTGATCAGGTTGCCGGCGCCGACCCGGATCGTGGTGGGTATCTCGGCGAGCGCATGTGCGGCGAACAGCACGGCGCACGCGGCGACCGCCCGGCGGGGCCACCCGCCTATCGCGATGGTGACCGCGGCGACCGTCATCGCGGCTTCGAGGTCGGAACTGCTGACCCGCACGAAGAATTCCGGACGTACCGCGGCGGCGACCAGCAGCATGCAGGCGCCGATCACCGCCACGTCGGTGACCTGGAGCGTCGTCGTGACCTCGCCGCGCCGCCACGCGACCAGGACGAAGATCGTGGTCCATGCGGCGAACACCAGATAGACGGCGGCGGCGAGCCACGGTGCGGTGTAGTCGCGGTCGTGGATCCCCGCGAGCACGGCCAGCACCAGCGGCGCGAGCGCGATGACGCGCAGCAGCACGGCAACGCGGGTGAGCACCTGCCGGGTCCTGCGGTGCACGGCCAGGGTGCCCGGCACGCCGATGCGGGATGTCGTCGTCATCGCTTCATGGCTGACTGGGTGGATGGAGACCATCGAGTTCGAGCCGGTCTTCACGGACGCGTTCCACCAGGTCGAGTTTGGTGTGGGTGGGGCGGCCCGCGTCCGTGTACTTGCGTTTGATGCGTTCCAGATACTGCCGTGCCGTGCCGTACGCGATGCCGGCCCGCCGCGCCGTGGCCTGCAGGGTCGCGCCGGAAGCATACGCACGCAGCACGATACTTTCCTGCGGCGACAACTGCGGGCGGCCCGGCCGGTGGTCGTTGGAGAGCACGAAGGCCAGTTCCGGGCTGATCGCCACGCCACCCTCCGCGACGTGCCTGATCGCCTCGACGAGCACGGGCAGGTCGTTGTCCTTGGTGATGTAGCCTGCGGCGCCCGCCTCGATGGTCGCCAGCACGTGCTCGGCGTCCGGGATCGTGGACACCACGAGCACCGCGGCGCCGCTGGCGAGCAGCCGGGTGACGTTCGCCGCCGGCACGCTGCCGTCGCGCAGGTTCAGGTCGAGTAGCACGACGTCGACCCGGACGTCGAGCGCGAGGTACGCGGCGACGGTCGGGGCCGTGGCGACCAGGTCCAGGTCGGTGACCGGCGCGAGCCAGAACTGAAGGCCGCCCAACAGCATCCGGTCGTCGTCGATCGCCGCGACCGTCACGTCGGCCATGTCAACTCCACGGTGGTGCCCTGGCCGGAGCTGCTGTCGATCGCCGCGGCGCCGCCGACCTCCCGCAACCGGCCGGTGATCGACTCCCGCAACCCCAGCCCGTGGTGCCCGGCCATCGGGTCGAAACCACGGCCGCGGTCGGTGATCGTCAGGGTGAGCCGCACCGGGGAGCGGCTCTGCTGGGGTCCCGGGCCGAACGCGGTCACCCATGCCTGGTTCACCCCGCTGTGCTTGATCACGTTGTTCAACGCCTCGCGCGTCGCGTCGGACATCGCGCGGACGACCGGCGCGGGCAGGTCCACCGGGATGTCGGCGCAGTGCACGTGGACCCGCAGGCCCAGGGCGGCCTGGGATCGTCCGATCGCGGCCAGTTCGCCCTGTAGGTGATTGCCGGCGGACACGCCGTCGGAGGAGATCAGGCCACGCAGGTAGTCGGCATCGGCCGCACACCGCTGCCGGATCAACGGATCGTTGACGTCAAGACCGCCGCGGGCGAGCGTGCTCAGCGTGGACAGCACGGTGTCGTGCAACATGCGGTACTGGCGTGCCCGCTCCTGCTGCCGCGACTGTTCGGCGGCGGAACGCGCCTGCGCGGCGGCCAGTTCGACCGCGGTCGCGTCCGCGATCGCGGCCTGGCCCAACAGGTAACGGCAGACCACCGCCGCGAGCAGGCCGACACCGGCCAACGTGCACACCGCGTACGCGGCCGCCGCCCAGGTCTGTCCCAGCCCACTCGCGGCGCCACCCAGATACGCCGAGATGAGCACGGCCACGGCCGTGGCGGAACCGGTGACCGTGCCGGCTGCCGCGCTCGCGGCCGCCACGGCCAGCGCGATCGCGGCGGCCGGGTTCGCCCACGACGTGGCCTCGGCGGCGAAACCGCCGAGTACCAGGCAGATCGCGGTCAACCCGACGTCGACCGGGACCAGCCGGACCGGGATCGCCCGACGCGTCAACACCGCGACCGTCCAGGCCACCGACCACGCGCACAGCACCCCGTAGACGGCGAACGCCAGTCCGGGACGCGCCACACCGCGCCCGGCGAACTCGGCCATGGTCAGCGGCCACGGCACCAACTGGGTCACGCGAAGGGCCGACGCGACGTACGCCATCAGGGCAAGGGCACGAGCGCGCGCGTCGCGCGCCACCGGCACATCGGGGCGGCCAACCGGCCCGACCCGGATCCGGCCCGCGGCGATCGGCGTCAAGCCGTGCAGCGCGCCCCGAATCGTCGGCGTCCCCCCGACCACTGGCACCTCCATCTCCCTCGCGAGTCTGCCCAGTGACACATCCGTTGGCGAGTCGCCAGATATGCCGACACGGCTGTGGGCAGTTGGTGCGACAGCAGCATTTCCGTCATGACAGCGGGTACGCCCCGGTCCGACGATCAGGACACGTGCCGCGACCGCTTCGTGGGCGTACCGCTATCCGAGGGGACCACACCATGTCACGTCACGTCGTTCTCGCCGCGATACTCGCCGGCCTCGCCACCACGACACTGACCGCCTGCACGGTCGGCGGCGCGCCGCTCGGCGGCACGGCGCCCGCGGCGACCACCAACACCGCGGCCGGCTCCGCTCCGGCCACCGCGGGCGGCGCACCCGCCGCGACCGGTCCGGCCGCGGGCGGTGCCGGTGGCGGCATACCGGGACTGCCCGCCGGGTTACCCGACCTGGGCAGCATCAACGTCGGCGGCGTGTCCGTCGGCGGCAGCCTGCCGGCCGGTTTTCCGACACCTCCCGGCGCCGGGCTTTCCGGGGCCGTCGGTGCCGAGGGCAACATCGCGGCCCAAATGCAGGTGGCCGATCCGACATCGGCCTACGACTTCTGGCTGTCCGCCCTGCCGGCGGCGGGATATCCCGTGGGGCAACGGGGTATCACGACCGTGAACGGGGTTGTGCACGCCGGGATCAACTTCTCCGGTCACGGCTACCAGCCCTCGTCCGCGATCGCGATCGTGGGCACCACCGCCACGCTCGGCTTCGAGGGCGGTGGCAGCGTCGGCGGCGGTGGCGCCGCCGCACCGCCTGCCGCCGGTGGCGGTGGCGGTGGCGCGACGATCACCGTCGAACAACCCAACGTCAGCCAGACCCTGGCCTGCACCGGCGGCAACACCGTGTACATCCAGGGGCCCAGCGACAGCATCACGCTCACCGGCAGCTGCGGTAGCGTCAACGTGACCGGCTTCCGGGACACCGTCGTCATCGACTCGGCGGCCGCGGTCAACCTGACCGGCGTCAACGATGATGTCACCGTCCACACGGGAAACCCGCAGGTCAGCAAGACCGGCGAAAACGACAACATCCACTTCGGCTAGTGGTGCGACGCCGCTGCGGTGGGGGACTATGACGGCATGAGAACCGGACTCGTCCTCGCGGGCGGCGGCGTGGCGGGCGTCGCGTGGGAACTCGGCGTGCTGCTCGGCATCCAGGACGTCGATCCCGAACTGGCCGCGGCCGTGCTGGCCGCGGACGTGGTGGTCGGCACGTCGGCCGGCTCGGTGGTCGCCGCGCAGCTCGCCAGCGGCACGTCGCTCGCCGACCTCAACGCCAAGCAGCTCAGCCCGACGTCAACCACCGAGATCGACGTCGACGTCAACCTGCCCGACCTCGTCGTGAAGCTCGGCGCGGCCGCACAGGGCGCCACGTCGCGGCAGGAGGCGCTGCGGCGCATCGGCGCCATGGCGCTCACCACGGCAACGGTCGACGAGGCGGCACGGCGTGCCGTGATCGCGTCCCGGCTGCCCGTGCACACCTGGCCGAATCGCGTTCTACTGGTGACCGCCGTCGACGCCGAGACGGGCGAGCCGGTCGTGTTCACGCGGGAGTCCGGCGTCGAACTGGTGGACGCGATCGCCGCGAGTTGCGCCGTGCCGGGCGTGTGGCCGACGGTGACGGTCAACGGTCGCCGGCTGATGGACGGCGGCATGCGGTCGCCGACGAACGCCGACCTCGCCGCGGGCTGCGACAAGGTACTGGTCCTCACGCCCCAACCCGAGGACACCCCGTCGCCGTGGAACCGGCTGGCCGAGGAGATCGAGCTGCTCGGTCCGGCCGACGTCCGGGTCGTCCACGGCGACGAGGCGTCCATGGCCGCGTTCGGCGACAACCCGCTGTCCCTGGCCACCAGGGGCCCGGCGGCGCGGGCCGGCCGTGACGTCGGCCGACGCGAGGCGCCGAGCGTCGCGAAGTTCTGGCACTGAGAAACCCGAGATCCTCGCGTCGTCACGAACCGGTCGAGCACGCCGGTTCGTGACGACCACGCGTGGGCTACACCCTTCGCCAACTGCCTGTTACCTCAACATGGGGGATGGAGCGAGTCGCGGCGACGCGAAGCGGCGCATCATGGGCCGTTCCACGAACTGGTAGAGCAGCCAGGACAGCCCCAGCGTGATCATGCAGAGGAGCGCCGTGATGCCCAGCGCCTCGGCCGGGGGCCACGTGTAGTCCGGGTTGCCGAGCCACTGACGAACCGCCTCGATTACCAGGTAGTGCCAGAGATAGAAGGCGAACGACAGCTCACCGAGCCGGATCATCAGTCTGCTGGCCAGCCAGGATCGCCTGCCTTCGACATCGTTTGCGGCGCTGGCCGCGATCAGCAGGCCCAGTGGCAGTGCCATTACGGCCACCGCGCGGTACGTGCCGGGAAAAAGCGGCAGCGACGCGCCCATCACCACGACGAACAACGTGGCGCCGCGTATCCCGAACGGTAGGCGCTGACCGGTCAGCACGATGCGGGCCAACAATATGCCCAGGACGAACTCCGGCAGTCGAGCGGGCGGGAACTGATATACCAGCCACATTGACCAGTCGGTCAGGCCAAGGGTCGGATAAGGTGTCTGCGTGGGCAGCAACGGGGCGGCGGCGGCCAACGCAACGATGAACGCAACCGTGCCGATGGTCCACCCCCACAGCCTTTCCGGCCGGATCCGCCGAATGCCGCGCAGCAGCCAGGGGAACAGTAGGTAGAACAACATTTCACAGGACAGCGACCAGGCCACCGGATTGTAACCACTCCGTACGCTCAGGTCGGGCGAGTACGACTGAAGCAGCAGCATGTTGAGTATCGCCGACCGGCCATCCAGGGTCTGCTTCAGCACCCACGCCAGGATGATCGCGGCCGCACCCATGGTGACGAGGTGGTTGGGGAAGATCTTGACGAAACGGCGCCGCCAGAACCTGGGCGTGGTATCCGAAGTGCGAGACGACCAGGTCAGCACGAAGCCACTGAGTACGAAGAAATAACTGACGCCGGCCGCACCGGCCTGCCAGGCGGCAAAATATGAGTTGGTCACGATCGATACCGAGAAAATTCCACCGGACATGATGTGCAGGCCGAAGACGCTGAACGCGGCGATGAACCGCAGTCCGGTCAGGGAAGGCAGCCTGGATCGTAAGTGAATCTCCGTATCGACACGCGTCGGTGTCTGGGTCATGAGACGTTCACCCCATTTTGATCGATTGTGACCAAACTAATAGTGGGACGACTCGCCGGCACCTGCCAAAATGCGCATAAACGTTCAGTATCGCGGTCGACACGTCGGGTAGCCCAAGTTCGCCGAATACCGATTATTGTCATCAGGAACTGCGGGAACATTGCGAGACCACGGGCCGAAACAGCACGATGGAAGAAGCGACCGGCGGTGCTACGGTGCAGAATACGGCGAGGACTCGATGGCCGGATCGTGCTGCGCGTGGCGCCGAACCGCTCATCTGCTGGGGCTGGCCGACGCGGTGAGCGGCCAGAGCGCGTGGCGACGGAAGGACTGAGTTCGATGACGGTGAGCGATTCGCGCCCGACGTTGCAGGTGCCGGCGCGGGAGATCCCGGTGCCGACGTCGGTGAGCGACGAGGCGCAGGCGGTGCTGGCGCTGGGCACGGTGGGGCCGTCGTACGAATGGCCCGCACTGGATGACGCCCAGGGGTGGCGGGCGATGATCGCGTCGATGGACGCGGCGCTGTTGGCGATGATGCCCGAACCGGCTGCCAGCGACGGTGACGATGCACAGCAGGACATCGGCGCCGAAGTAGCGGAGATCGACGTCGACGACGTCACTGTCTACGTGATCACCCCGGCCGGGGTCTCCGCCGACGACCGTCGGGTCTATCTCGATGTCCATGGTGGGACCTGGATTCAGTGCGGCGGGGAGATCTGTCGCTTCGCGGCCATCGGCGCGGCTGCGGCGGTGGGCGCCCGGACCTGGGCCGTCGACTACCGGATGCCACCCGACCACCCGCATCCCACACCGCTGGACGACTGCCTGGCCGCCTACCGTGCCCTGCTGAAGGAACGCCGCCCTGAGGAGATCATCGTCGGGGGGACGTCGTCCGGGGGAAATCTTGCCGCCGCCCTGATCCTGCGGGCACGCGACGAGGGACTGCCGCTGCCGGCCGCCGTGGTACTGACCTCTCCCGCCACCGACCTCACCGAAGCCGGTGACACCTGGCAGACCAACAAGGGGATCGACAACATAGTGACCGGGAGCCTGATGCCGGCCATGCAGTTGTACGCCGGGGGTCACGATCTGCGCGACCCGTACCTCTCACCGCTGTTCGGGGACTTCACGAAGGGCTTCCCGCCCACCATTCTGCTCAGTGGCACCCGGGATGTGCTGCTGTCGGACACCGTGCGCCTGCACCGGCAACTGCGGGCCGCCGGCGTGGCCGCAGAGCTGCACGTCTTCGAAGCCGCTGGTCACGGTATGTTCTTCGGGTCCGCACCGGAGGACCACGACCGGGCGAGGGAAGTCCGCCGCTTCGTCGACGAGCACTGGACGAGCGCGGGCCACTGAGCACTTATTCCTCTGGCCCCAGGGCCTCCAGTTCGGTGAGCGCGGCTTCCGCGCGGCGGAGGAAGGCGTCGACCTCCTTCGCGTGGTAGCCGTGCTTGCCACGCGGCGGCTTGCTGAACGTCACCCGATGGACGTCCTTCGCGGCCAGGTCGCTCGTACCGCGCATGGTGGCCTCGATGAGGCCGAGGAACCCGTCCACCTCCACCTCGATGTAGCGATCCCGGCCCCGCCGGGACCTGGAGAAGACGACGTCGCGTACGTCGTCGGCACTCAGGCTCATGATCCCTCCACAACAACGACCACCAGACAGTATTCGCGCCGGCCGGACCGCGCACCTGTCAGGCGACCTCGCCATGATCTGTGCCATGGTGTCCGTGGCACAGATCGGAACAGGGAGGCGGGAACATGGCGAAGGGGTATTGGGTCTCGGCATACCGGGAGATCCACGATCCGGCGAAGTTGGCCGCCTACGCGCAGCTGGCCGCGCCGGCCATCGCGGCGTCGGGCGGGCAGTTCCTGGTCAGGAACGGGCAGGTCGAGGCGCATGAGGCGGGACTGGCCATGCGCACGGTGATCGTGGAGTTCGACAGTTTCGCGGCTGCGGTGGCGGCCCACGGGACGCCCGCCTACCAGGAGGCCCTTGCCGTGCTGGCGGACGGCGTCGAGCGGGACTTCCGGATCGTGGAAGGCACGTAGCGGGCCTACGTCATGCGGGCGTCGGCGCTGATCTTTTCAGCAGCACGGGCAGTGCCCGATGCCCGTTGGAGATGAACGAGTCCAGGTGCGCCAGGTCCTGGGGCGCGACCGCGAAGCTCATGGTCGGGAACCGATCGAACAGCGCGGGCAGCGCGATTGCCGCCTCCAGCCGGGCCAGCGGCGCGCCGAGGCAGTAGTGCACGCCGTAGCCGAATGCGACGTGCGACTTGTCGGGGCGGGTGACGTCGAACTCGTCGGCGTCCCCGCCGTGCAGTGCCGGATCACGGCCCGCCGCCGCGTAGCCGGCGAGAATCGCGTCGCCCTGCCGGATGACGACGCCGTCGACGTCGATGTCCTCGACCGCGTACCGCAGCGGCAGGTGCGCGACGGGCGCCTGCCAGCGCAGCGTCTCCTCGATCACGTCCGGCCAGCCGACCTGCCCCGCGCGGACCAGCTCGAGTTGGTCGGGGTGCGTGAGCAGCGCGGTGATGGCCTGGTCGAGCAGGTTCACCGTGGTTTCGTGGCCTGCTGAGACGAACAGGATCAGAGTGTCGATCAGTTCGGCCTCGTCCAGCCGGGCGCCGTCGCTCTGTGCGATGATGAGCGCCGTGGTCAGGTCGTCGCCGGGAGTGGCGCGCCGAGCGGCGACGAGATCGGTGAGAATCGCGTACATGTCCTGTTGCGCCGCCAGTGCCGCCTGCGGACTCGCCGAGGTCTGGAAGATCACCTCGACGGCGTGCCGCAGCCGGGCGCGCGCCTCGTCCGGCACCCCGAACAGCTGACAGATCACCTCGATGGGCAGCGGGTAGGCGAAATTCTCCCGCAGGTCGACCGGCTCGTCCGGGGGCATGGCCGCGATCGCGTCCAGCAGGTCGGCGACGATCCTGACGATCCGTGGTTGCAGCGTGGCGATCCGGCGAGCGGTGAATGCCTGTGCCACGAGCGAGCGCAGCCGTTTGTGGTCGCCGCCGTACGCGGTGAACATGTTCCGCACCGCGACCCACAGGCGCAGTGGCCAGTCCTCGCTGATGTTGTTGAATGCCGGCCAGTGCTGCCGCGCGTCCTTGGACACGCGGGGGTCGTTCAGGAGACCCCGCAGCACTTCGTAGCTGGTGACCGACCACGCCACCACACCACCCGGCAGGGCCACCCGTGCGATGGGACCGTGCCTGCGCAACTGCGCGAATTCGGCGTGGATGTCGTGGCCGTTCGGGTCCAGTACGAGCGGATTCGTCACGGAGATCTCCGTTCCAGGCTTGGTGTGAACCGCCTTTCAGCGTGCCAGCAGGGATTGCCGTTCGGCTATGCGCCAATCGATGGTTTCGGCATACCCGAAAATAGCGCCGTGTGCTCAGCGTTCGTTGCCGGCACGCAGCCAGGCGATGTAGTCGGCGACCGCGCGTTCGGTGTCGTAGGCAGGCAGGTAGCCGGTGTCCTGGTGGATGCGGGTGATGTCCAGGTAGCTCCGTTGGCCGGTGCCGCCGGTGGGCAGTTCGATCCGGGCGTCCGGGACGACCTTCTTGATCGCGGCGGTGATCTCGGCGTTGGACGTCGCGCGGCCGGAGGCGACGTTGTAGGTGCGGTGGCGCAGCCGGCCCGCGAGTTGCAGGAGCGCGATGGCCCGGCCGCAGTCCTTCACGTAGCACAGGTCGATCGAGTCTTCCGCGTACGGCGGGAAGCGCAGCGACGAGAGGTCCGGCGCGGTGCCGCGGACGGCGGCATGGACGAGCTGAGGGACGGCGACGAACGGTGACGCCGCTCGGCCGAGCGGGCCCCAGATGGCGGCGATACGGTAGTTGACGATGTCGATGCCGGTGGTGCCGGCCAGATGGTCGGTGAGTAGCTCGCCGATCTTCTTGAATGCCGGGATCACATGGCCCGAGGTCATCGGCAACGGCAGGTCCTCACCGAGCGGACCATCGGCGGCGATGCCGCCGTACACGCCGATCGTGCTCGCGACGCCCACCCGCGCCACGCCCCAGACCTGGGCCGCCGCCATGACGTTGAGCAGGCCGCCGATCGCCTTCCGTGCGTCCTCGATGGGCTGGTCGGAGCCCGGCGGCCAGGGCATGGACCCCGCGAGATGCACGATGCCGGTGATCTTGTGGCGGGTGCCGACGTCGAGCAACGCCGTCAGATCGGTGATGTCGGCCTGTTCCACCGCCACCTCCGCGCCGGCGAGGCCGGCCGGTACCTCGGCGGCGCGGCGCTGGACCAGCACGCAGCCCTCGCCCAGATCGAGTAGCGCCCGCACGGTGTGCGAGCCGATGAAACCGAGACCTCCGGTGACCAAGATCATCGCACGAACTCCTGTCGCCAAGCTGATTATCAGTACTACTGACGATCAGGCTAGCGATAGAATCGACGGGTGTCCAGAACCGAAGGGCCAGGTCCGGAGTTGAGCACGCGTCTTGGCTACCTGCTCAAGCACGCGCAGCTGCTGATGGGGGAGCTGACCACGAAGGCGTTGACGCCGTACGGCATCAACGGGCGCGAGTTGGCGGTGCTGTTCGTCCTCGCGGGCCGCGAGCCCGCGTCGCAACAGCAGGCGGCGCAACGGCTGGACATCGACCGCACGACGATGGTCGCACTGCTGGACACACTCGAGGGCAAGGGCCTGGTGTCACGTCATCCACACGCGGACGACCGGCGCCGCAACGTGGTCGAACTGACCGATGCCGGACAGGACACCCTCCGGCGGGCCACCGAGGCGAGCGATGCGGCGGAGCGTGAGTTCCTCGCGCCGCTCAGCCCGCAGGCCGCGCAGCACCTGCGGAACTCGTTGCGGACGATCGTGACCCGTCCGGACAGCTAGTTCGGTGGTCAGGTTCGAGTCACGGTCGACCCGACACAGTCGGCGACGAAGGACGCGACGCCCTCGGCCGTCGACAGGATCGCCCACATCGCGACCGGATCGTTGAACTTGCTGACGAAGGCGTCGGCGACCCGCTTGTCCGCGGCCGCGTTCCCGAACAACGCGGCAACGTGCGGCGGCGGTGGTGCGAGGAACGCGTTGCTCCACTCGACGACGTGCCGCGCGTGCTCCCACAGTCGCGCCGTCGTGGTTTCGCAGAACTCGGCGTCGAACGGGCCGCGCGCCTGGGTGATCAGCTCGGCCAGCGCGAATGCCGTGTGGGAACCGAGGTTGGCGCCCTGCGCGGCGAGCGGGTCGTTGACGATCCACGCGTCCCCGATGGCCAACGCGCACCGGCCGTCGTCAAGCGGCGCCCACCCGCGCCGAACCACCGGCCGGATCCCGCCCTGCGCGACCTCACCCGGCCCGATGAGGGCGAACTCCCTGGTGTCGATGCGTTCGCGGAGTGCCGGCGCGTAGCGGGCGACCAACTGCAGGACATCGCGGTAGAACTTCGCCGGGTCGGCGTCCGCGTCGAGGTGACTGACGGGCTCCAGCGGCCCGTCGGGTAACGCCTCGAAGGCGAGCACGTCGGCTCGGCCGGAGCGCGAGAAGAACGGAATTCGAAAGATCTCGCCGATACCGGGCAGGAAGTACACGTCCAGCGAGTGCGGCACTTCTTCGCGGATGCCGTGGTACAGCCCACTGCACAGAATGCGCTGCGGTGACGTGTACGGCGAGCGCGTTTCGTCGACCGGGAACAGTTCCCGCATCGAGCGGTCACCGTTCGCGACGACCATCAGATCATGGTGCGGCGCGAGCTCCTGGATCGGCCGGATACCGACCACCACCTCGCCGCCACGACTGGTGAAATGGGTCATCAGGTGCGGCAGGTAGACGCGGAAATCGACGACGCTGGACGGGGGTGTGAGGTCGGCGAGGAATTCGAGGGTGGGTCCCTCGGTCCGTATCGTGACCGCCCAGTTCCGCACCTGGGCGTCGGCGAAGCCCCAGTCGAACACGCCGAGCTGTTCCTCGCGTCGCTGGGTCGGACCGAACCTGGCCGGAAAGTTCCTCGGCCGTCCCGAGCCGAGCCGGGCCACGGTCTCCGCTGAATAGACGGTCGCCAGGACACCCAACTGTTGCAGTCGCAACGCGAGTTGCAGGCCGGAGATGCCGGCGCCGATGATGCCGATACTCGTCATGTCAGACGACTTCGACGCGTTGCAGATGACGGCTCGTCGGACCGGTGAACGCGTTGCGGCCGTGCACGAGCGCGTAGTTGTCCGCGATCAGGATGTCGCCCTGTGCCCAGGCGTGCGCGTAGCAGTACTCGGGCCGGTGCAGGCGCTCGGCCATCGAGCTGAGGAAGTCGTCGGCGGCCGCGATGCCGTGAACCGTTGCGGACACCGGGTTCCGGTAGACCGCCGGGTCCAGCGGCTCGGCGAACCGGAGCACGGGAACACCGGTACTCGGATGTTGCGCGACCAGGTTCTCGGTGACGCTGCCGCCGTAGTGGGCCAACTTGTCGGTGGTATAGGTGATGCTGATCCCGTCCCACAGCCGCCACAGTTCGGGCCCGGCATCCCGGTAGGCGGCGGTCGTGTCGGAGAAGACGGTCTCACCGCCCGCGCCGGGCGTCGCGTCGAGGCACTGAAAGAAGAAGAACCGCGGATTGGCCTCGACGAACGCACCGTCCCAGTGGAACGGCACGTCACCGCTGGCGAACAGGTAGTTCCGCGGATTCTCCTGGACGACCAGGTCGATCACCTCACCCGCGTCCCATCTGAGCACGTCACCCCAGAGCCGGCAGTAGTCGGCGAAGTCCGCCTTCGCGAGCAGGTCGAAGCCGCGCAACACCAGGACCCGCGACTCCTCCGTCCACCGTGCCAGCGTCGCCACCGGAATGTCGGTGAGCCGGGTGCCCGCGGGCGCCTGCACGATGCGACCGAACGGGCGTAACGGCAGCTGGTTCGGTGTGCCGATCGACAATGATGTGGGACTCGCCATGCCGCAGTCGCTTTCTATGAGTTGATGGTCAGATGTGGACCGATGAAGTGGCTGGGTCGGCCGTTTCGCCACACGACGGAGGCATTGAGTTGTTCCGCCTCCCACCGCCGGACCAGGGACTGGTGGACGCCGTCGTCGAGCACCACGGCGTGCCACGGGGTCAGCCAACCGTCCTTCGTCCGCATGAGTCGCAGCCCGAACTTCTCCGAATGCGGCGGTTGCGGATGGATCGAGAGGCGTATCGTGCCGGGAAATCGCTCGGCGACCATCCGGCTCCACGCGTTGCTGCGGCGGATGGTCTGATATGCGGCCTCCTTCGACTCCTGCCGCAACTTCGTCCTGGACGATTCGGCGCCGCGGGTGCCCAGCGCGTCCTCGAACATGAACCGATGGATACCGTTGAACAACGCTCGCATGCTGTCCTCGGTGCGGGTGCGCTGTTTCAGTTCGCCGATGGTGCTCGCGTAGTTCTCCTCGAGCACTTGGCGCAACCTGGGATAGTGCAGGCTGCCGAAGGCGTCGTCCAGCCCGAACAGGTCGAGCGACTTCCAGTTGGCCGCGCTGATCATGCTGGTCAGGTTGGCGCGGTACGCGGTGACCGCGTCGTCGGTCACGCCGACCACGTCGGCGAAGACGTGACCGTCCGAGCAGATCGTGACCCGGGCACCCGACGCGTAGAAATGGCCGATGTAGTCGCAGAGCGCCTGCAGAAAGCTCAGTGCCAGATATTCACCCAGGTCCGGCAGCGAGCCGAGCACCTTGCTGCGGTTCGGTGACTTCGCCGGAAACGCGGGGATGACGAAGTGGATTTCCTCATGCCTGCTGATAAAATGTGCCAACCTGGACACGCGCGCCTCGAAACACGCGTCGCACGGCATCGACGGACTGTCGCCGCTTTCGGCTTCCAGTGACTCGTCAACGCGTCGGTAGCGGTAGAGCAGGCCGAGCACCTGCTGCGCGATCTCCGTCGAAACCGACTCCGTCGTGAGACTCCTGCTCAATGTCTCCCCCATGGCCCAGCACGCTGCCCCATTTGCCCGCTCGAAAACGGTATACAACAGAACGGATCGAGCCGACCGCGATAAACGCGGAGGTCAACCTTCTGTCGCCGCCCCTCCATGCAACCGGAGTTCAGGCTGCCACCGGCTCACCAACTCGTGCAATGGACCGGCCATCGATACGTCCGACTTTGGCACGTTGGTGTGAGTCCGGCGTGCCGGTCCGGACACGTGGCTCGCCGATGACGTTCGTCGCCGGGCGGGGCGCCCGCCGACCGTCGCCTGCCTCACAGGTTTTTCACAGGTTGGACTTGCGGGTTCGCGCTGTCCGCGGACCAATCCGCCAGGTCGCGCTGGTGTTGTCCGCCGGCGAGTCACGGCTGTGAACACGTTGACTCGGCCCCTATCGGTTATTGCTCGGTCATGATCCGCTTGACCGTGAGAGATGCGTCACGGTACGTTTGCGCATTATAAGTAAGACTTGCTTACTAAATATTCGATCACGTGTCCTGTCGATCGACGCCCTCGGAGGTGCTGATGAACAAGCGTGTACTGCTGGCCGTTCTCGCCTCGTTGTCACTGGTCGTCGGCGCCGTCGCGACCGCGGCGGGACCGGCTGCGGCAGTCCAACCCCATGACACGCAGAGTTTCCTCGTCACTCTGTACGGCTTTCCGGACAACTCCCCGCCCGGTGCCGGCATCGCCTTTCCACAGATCCACAGTCAGGCCGGCGGCACCGGAACCTTCGCCGATCCGGTCACCTTCGCCACCGACCAGAACGAATTGGCGCCCGGCAGCATCGTCTATTATCCGTTCCTGCACCGTTACTTCATCATGGAGGACGACTGCGTCGAGTGCGATCAGGACTGGGAGGGCAACGGACCTGATGGCGGCCCGAACTTCAACCACATCGATCTGTGGGTCGGCGGCGAGAACGGCGACTCGAACGCCGTGATCAACTGCGAGGACGCGCTGACGCAGCAGGGCGACGTGGTCATCAACCCACCGTCGAACGAGCCGGTGGACACCACCCCGCTGTTCGACTCGAATACGAACACCTGCTACGACCCCAGCAGTTTCCCCGGTTGACGACCGCACATCACCCCGATGGTGTCCACAGTGGCGTGCTGTGGACACCATCGGGAGTTGACGCCGCCGCTCGCCCGCCGTCGTGCCACGATTAGGGTGTGAGTCCGCAGCAGTTCCACGCAGTCATCGCCGCCGGTCTTCGGGGTTGGGCGAGCATCTCGGTGCCGTTCGACCCGGACGAGACGTGGGGCGCCAGGGCCGACCATCCCGTCGGCGGCACGATCGAGGGCAGGCACGTCCGCGGCAGGGTGTCACGCCGGGGTAGCGGATGGGTGTTGACCGTGACCCCGATGTGGCTACGCGACACGGGCGTCGCGATCGGCGACGAGGTGACCGTCGAACTGGCCCCGGAAGGTCCGCAACGCGGTGATCTCGCCGACGACATCGCCGCGGCGCTCGCCGCCGACCCGGCCGCGAGCGCGTTCTTCGACACGCTGGCGCAGTTCTATCGCAAGGCGTACCTCCGCTGGATCGACGGGACCACCCGCAGGCCGGAACTCCGCGCGGCCCGCATCGCCGAAGTGGTCGACCTGCTCGCGGCCGGAGTCAAACTGCGGCCACGACCGTGATGGCGCGCTGACGCGGATCTGTTGGGTGCCAACAGATCCGCGTCAGGCTGGTGGGTCAGTGGGTGTCGGGCAGCCAGTTGCCGTGGAAGCCGGCGGGCACCCGGCGGGGTAGGTGGATGGTGGCGGTTGGCGCGGCGGCCAGGTCGTCGGCGTCCAGGATGACCAGGTCGCTGCCGTTGGTCGCGGCGTCGTGGACGAAGCTCATCAGCCAGCCGGGGCCACCGGCCTGGTCGTCCGCGGCGGCGAAGGCGGCCTCGCCGGGGACCCGGCCCTCGCCGAACTGGTGGCTGGTGACGTCGCCCTGTTCGAGGTCGTAGCGGTGGATCTCGCCGCCGTGCGGGCCGTGTGTCGCGCTGATGTGGCCGTATCGGGCGGGTAGGCCGGCGAGTCGGTCGTCGATGCGCGGGAACTCACCGGGGCGCTCGTCCAGTTGGTCCTCGCGCACCGTGCCGGCGACCAGGTCGATCGTCCAGCGCCACAGGGTGGCCGGCCCGGTCACCTCGACGCCGTCGCCGAGCGAGTCGTAGCGCGCCGCGTGCAGTACCAGCCGTTGGCCGTCGGCTTCCTCGTGGGCGTTGAGGGTGTGGAACACGTAGCAGGCGTCGATCTCGAACCACCGCACCGGGCCGAAGGGGTCGTCCCGACGCAGTACACCCAGCCGGGCGCCGTAGTCGGGGGTCCACGTGTAGGGCATGCCCGGCTCTTCGCCGCGCTGCCTGCCGAGGTCGAACAGGATCGGCAGGTCCATGAAGATCACGTGGCCTGCGGTCAGGGCGAAGTCGTGCATCATCGTGGACGCGCCGACGTCGACCGGACGGCTGAGGACCAGTTCGCCGTCGGCGTTCGCGCGGTGGTAGGTCACGAACGGTGCGGTGGTGTCGTAGCCGAAGAAGTGCAGTTCCCCGGTGGTGGGGCAGGTTTTCGGGTGTGCGGTCATCGCGGTGCGCAGCCGGCCGTCGAAGTCGTAGGCGCCGACGGTGTCCAGTTCGTGCCCCGGCTGGCAGCTCAGTTCGTACGGATAGGACGACTCGACCAGCGCCAGGGTGCGTCCGGCGTGGCGGACCACGTGCGTGTTGGCCGGGCCCGCGGTGAGGTCGGTGACGCCCTGCTCGTCGCGTGATCGCGCGCCGTGGACGAAGGTGCTGGTGCGGACCCAACGGTTGCGGTAGGCGGTGGCCGTGCCGGCCTCGATGCGGACGCCGTGCACCATGCCGTCGCCGAGGAACCAGTGCGGCGATGCGGCGTCGCGCGGGTTGGGGCCGTTGCGCAGGTACCAGCCGGTCAGCTCGGGCGGGATGGTGCCGCTGACGGGCAGGTCGGTGACGGTGAGTTCGTCGGGCACCGGGGCGAAGTTGTCGAGCAGGTGCGGTGCTGTCGCGGTCATGTCGGACTCCAAAGGATTGTGGTCAGCTGCCGTTCGCGGCGGCCAGCCGGGCCTGGACGATCTTGGGGTAGCGGATGGTGAACGTGGCCGGCAGCACGAAGGCCGCGACCTGGACCAGCGTGGTGATCAGGGCGCCGACGTTGTTGATCGCGAAGATCAGGCTGAGCACCGCGGTGACGGCGAAACACGTCGCCCAGACGGTGGTGATGACCACGTTGACGCGGATGAACCCCGGGTTGTCCCACAACTCGCGCGGGGCACCGAGCTTCGCGATGCCGAGGGTGAACGGGCGGCGCACGGCCAGGGAACCCCAGGCGATCAGCGCGAGCCAGCCGAAGGACAGCGCCCCGGTGTAGTGGTGCAGCGGGGAATGGGTTGCGGCGAAGGCCACCGTACTCAGTAGGGCGAAGTACACGACGGTGGCGATGTCCAGCACCAGCGCGCTCGCGGGCACGCCGGAGGTGCGTTGCCGCACAAGCGAAACCAGGGCGATGGCCAGGGCGGCCAGCGCGGCCCACTGCCAGGCGACCGAGGCCAGGGCGGCGAACACGATGTAGGGCAGGTAGCCACGGACGAAGCTCAGCTTGCTCATGGCGGTTTCCTCTCGCTCCGGGGATCTGGATGTGTCAGATCCGACAGGGCGAACGTAGACCGTCCGGAACTGACATGTCAAGACTGGAAGGTAATACTTTGACATGTCGGTGCTAGAATGGACTGAACTGGGAAAGTGGGTGCCATGAGCCTCCGTCACGCTCTGCTCGGCCTGCTCGTGGAACGCACGGCCAGCGGCTACGAGCTGCTGAAGCTGTTCGACACGTCGCTGGCCCACGTGTGGCCCGCCAGCCAGAGCCAGGTCTACGGCGAGTTGACGAAGCTGGCCGACACCGGCCTGGTCGAGGTCGTGGCGCAGGGTCCCCGCGGACGCAAGGACTACGCGCTCACCGACGCGGGCATGGCCGAACTGCGCCGCTGGCTCGCCGAGCCACCGCCCGACCAGCCCGCGCGCAACGAGATCCAGCTCAGGGTGTTCTTCCTGGACCTGCTCACGCCATCGCAGCGCCTGGCGTTCCTGGACGAGCAGGCCGAACGCGCCGCCGCGCGCCACGCCGCGCTGCGGGAGGTCCTGGACTCGGAGGACTGGACGGAAGCGGGCATGCTCACCGCCAACGGCCGGTTATCACTGGAATACGGCCTGCGCTTCACCGCGATGCGCGAGGAATGGGCCCGCTGGGCCGCCAAACAGATCGCCGCCGACTGACATCGTCTCCCGCTGCGCGGCACTGCGTCCCGCCGGCCGACACCGACGGGACGCAGTCGCCGACAGGAGCCGGGCCGCTCAGAATTCCGTGCTGGCCCAATAGCACGCCTTGGCCGCGCCCGGGGCGGGGTCGGCACCGAAGTTGGCGACGGCGCACGGCACGCCGCTGGTCGGGGTGGCCGTGATGTTGAGGTAGACGTAGTGGCCGTTGGCGCCGAACGCGACCTCGTGGGTGCCACCGACGCCGGTGTCGAAGAAGCAGGTGTCGTTCTCGGCCGCGCACGTGGTCCACGAGACCGTGCCGGGCGGTGGGGCCGTGATGTAGCAGGCCTTGACCGATCCGTTGGCCGGGTCGCCGAAGTTGGCGTTGTTGCACGTGATTCCGTTGGTGACGGTGGCGTAGTGGTACTGGCCGTTGGCGCCGTAGGCGACGGTCAGGGTGCTGCCGTTGAACGAGCAGAGGCTGTTCTCGCCGGCACACAGCGTCCACGTGTTGTTGCCGGGCGGGATGTCCTGGGTGTAGCACGCCTTGTACGTGCCGTTGTTGGGATCGCCGAAAGCGCCGGTGTTGCAGTTGATCGTCCTGGCGGTCAGGTCGAAGTAGGAATATCGTTCGTTGGCGCCGAAGGCGAAGCTCTGCTGGGTCGAGAGGACGCAGTTGCCGTCTTCGGTGTTACAGCGCGGCCAGGTGCCGGGGAGAATGGTCGTGCTGGGATTGAGTTGACAGCTGGCGGTGTAGTTGTCCCACAGTTTCTGCAGGATGTACTCGTGTCTGTTCAGGGTCACGTCGCCGCCGAAGCTGTCGAGTGGCCCGAACTGGAAGGCGCACTTGTTCTCGACTTCCACATTGTTGTTGTCGGTGTAGCCGCGACCGGCGATGAGGTCGGTACTCGCGCCGAAGACGGTCGCCGCGATCGAGTTGATGGTTGCGTCGGCGTCGTTGTTGTTGGGGCTGGAGCCCGGGCTGCACGGCAGGCCGGACGCGGCGTAGGGGAGGATCGCATAGGTCGTGTTGTTGTTGAAGAAGCCGTGGTAGGCACAGAAGTTGGTGCCGGCGCAGGAGGTGAGTGAGCTGTCGAAGCAGACGTTCTCACCGCGTTGCGTGAAGACCAGGTAGATGTTGTTGACCTGGGTCGGCCAGCCGTTCACCTGTTTGGCCCGGGTGACTTCCTGTTGGATGTTGTTGTCCAGCAACGGATTGGCCGGGTACGCGCTGGTGTCGACCCAGGAGCCGGCGAATCGGGTGCCGTTGGGGCCCAGGTTGGACAGGTCCGGGTACTGGGCGGCGATCTGGTACTCGGGGCTGATGGTGAAATCGTTGAGGAACTGGGTGGTGAGGTCGTTGTAGCCGGCCGCCACACTGTTGGTGGGTTCCCAGTAAATGGCCCACAGGCTGGTGTGGTTCTCCAGTACCGCGCTGCCGTTGCGGTAGACGGCGTTGATACCGGAGTTCACCGTCGCCGGTCTGACCGATCCCGGTGTTCTTGGTGACATGAACGTCGGGTGACTTGCCTGGCTGGCAGTTGCCGGCGTTGCTGCCGCGCCGGCCGGTGCCGTGGGCAGCAGTACCAGTGCGGCCAGTGCGGCCATGAGTGTCGTGGCAACGGTGACGAATTTGTGCGGATATCGTGGCATGCCCGGACTTCCTCCACCAGGTCGTTGAGGTCGCGCAGAGTCCACCCAGTGTGCGGGCGGCGCGGTGTTCCCAACAAGGCCGGGAATCCGGCCGTAATAGGCTCGGGAGTAGGAAAAGAATTAGGCCGGACGGCGCAGGCTGCACCATTTGCGCGCCGGCCTTGTCATTGGCTCGCGCTCAGTACACGACGTTTACTCAGGTGGTGTCGGCCGCTGGTCGCGCAGCCAGTCGTACCAGTCGGCCGTGCCGTCGCCCCTGGTCGCGGACAGCGGCAGCACGGACGCGTTCGGCCGAACGGTGTCGACATGGCCGACGAACCGCTCGACGTCGAAGTCGACATACGGCAGCAGGTCGATCTTGTTGAGCACCACGACGTCCGCGGTGCGAAACATGTGCGGGTACTTCAGCGGTTTGTCCGCGCCCTCGGTCACCGACATGATCACCACGCGGGACGCCTCGCCGAGATCGAACAGTGCGGGGCACACCAGGTTCCCGACGTTCTCCACGAACACCAGCGAGCCGCGCGGCGGGTCCAGCGTGCGCAGCGCGGCGGCCAGCATGTCCGCGTCGAGATGGCAGCCGGCACCGGTGTTCACCTGGACCACCGGGCAGCCGGTGGCCCTGATCCGCTCGGCGTCGAACACGGTCTCCTGGTCGCCCTCGACCACCGAAACCGCCGGCACCGCCGGATCGCCCGCCAGGTCCCGGATGGTGCGCTCCAGCAGGGTCGTCTTGCCGGACCCGGGCGAGCTCATCAGGTTCACCGCGAGCGCGTCCCGGCCGGCCAGCCACGCGCGGTTGCGCTC
>DASXXM010000214.1:0-12264 GCA_036503065.1 Pseudonocardiaceae bacterium
TTGTTGATCACTTCGACCATGTGCACCGGAATGCGGATGGTGCGGGCCTGGTCGGCCATGGCCCTGGTGATGGCCTGCCGGATCCACCACGTGGCGTACGTGGAGAACTTGTAGCCCTTGGTGTAGTCGAACTTCTCCACCGCGCGGATCAGACCGAGATTGCCCTCCTGGATCAGGTCCAGGAACGCCATGCCACGGCCGGTGTAGCGCTTGGCCAGCGACACGACCAGCCGGAGGTTCGCCTCCAACAGGTGGTTCTTGGCGCGCTCACCGTCCCGGATGATCCACCGCAGGTCGCGGCGCATCTGGGTGGTCAGCTTCTCGTTCTCGTCTTCGGCCTTGCGGGTCCGTTCCGCCGCGTAGAGGCCGGCCTCGATCCGCTTGGCGAGCTCGACCTCCTCCTCGGCGTTGAGCAGCGCGACCTTGCCGATCTGCTTCAAGTAGGCACGGACGGAGTCGGCGGAGGCGGTGAGCTCGGCGTCCTTGCGGGCCTGCCGGAGCGCCTCGGACTCCTCCTCGTCCCAGACGAAGTCGCCTTCCTTGGCGTCCTTGGGGACCTCCTCCTCGACGGCGACGTCTTCGACCACGTCCTCGCCGAGGTCGACCTCCACGTCCTCGAGTTCCGCGTCCGGCGGGACATCACCCAGGTCGATCTCGGCCTCGTCGCCCTCCTTCTTCGCCTTCGCGACGGGCTCCGGGCCGCCGTCCGCCTTGGCGGCGGCCGGCTTCTTCTGCGCTGCCGGCTTCTTGGCGGCCGCCTTCTTCGGCGCGGCTGGTTTCTTGGTCGGCACGCCCAGGTCGGCGCTGTCCACGTCGACGTCGCTGCCATCCGCGTTCGGTGCCTTGGTGACCGGGCCCTTGGTCGAGTTGGCGGCGCTCTCGGCTGTGTTGGAGCGTCGGGTTGCGGTATCTGCGGCTGCCACGTACGCCCTTTCGAAACGGTCCATCGGGCCGCCGGGGCGAGCGAACCCCGGTGCCTTCAGTTCGGAGGAATCGCGCTCACCGGCCCTGAGCCGCAAGCACGGGTTCCATTGTAACGACGCCACGGACCGGCCGGACCGTTCGCCATCAGGACGTGACGAATCCGCAGGCCACCCGCCCGACACGCGCTACCGGCGAAGATCAAACTTCAGTGCCGATGAACTTCGGTGCCGACGAACGTCAGTGGCCGATGCCTTCGGTCGCCGCCGCGGCCGCGCCGACGATGCCCGCGTCGTTCTTCAACGCCGCGGCCACCACCTCGGTGCGCACGTCGAGCAGCGGCAGCCAGTGTTCGGCCTTCTTGCTGACGCCGCCGCCCGCGATGATCAGGTCCGGCCAGATCAGTGCTTCCAGCGTGCGCAGGTACTCGGAGACGCGGAAGGTCCACTCGTGCCACGACAGGTTCTTCTCATCCTTGACCGACGCGGCCGCGCGCTTCTCCGCGTCGTGCCCGTTCACCTCGAGGTGGCCGAACTCGGTGTTCGGCACGAGCTTGCCGTCCTGGAACAGCGCGCTGCCGATGCCGGTGCCGAAGGTCAGCAGGACCACCACGCCGTGCCGGTCGCGGCCGAGGCCGTAGCGCATCTCCGCCATGCCGGCGGCGTCCGCGTCGTTGAGCACCGTCACCTGGCTGACGTCCTTGCCCAGCCGTGCGGCGAACAGGGCGGCCGCGTCGGTGCCGATCCAGCCCTTGTCGACGTTGGCCGCGGTGAAGGCGGTGCCCTTCTTGATGACACACGGCAGGGTGACGCCGACCGGGCCGTCCCAGGCGAACTGTTTGACGATGTCGGCCACTACGTCGGCGACCGCGTCCGGCGTCGAGGGCTGGGGGGTGGTGATGCGGACGCGCTCGCCGTCCAGGGCGCCTGCGTCGAGATCGACGACGCACCCCTTGATGCCGGACCCACCGATGTCGATGCCGAAGCCGCGGGTGATGGCCATCCGTCGACCTTCCTACTCGATTCAGCTAGTTAGCTGCCGACGATAGCGGGTTGTGGTCGGATGTTGGTGTGCCAACCACCAGCGAGCATGATCCCGAGTTCGACTTCCGGACACTTCGGGCCCACGCGGTCCGGGTCGCCAGCGAGGCATCGCAGCTCGTCGCGGACGTGCGCGAGGCCGCGGTGTCGGACATCTCGACCAAGAGCACCGAGACGGACGTGGTCACATCGGGTGACCGAGCGGTGGAGCGGCTGATCCGGGCACGGCTGGCCGAGTTGTGGCCGGGCGTGCCGGTGATCGGCGAGGAGGAGGGCGGCCGGGCACCGACGTCGGGCCTGTCGTGGGTGGTGGACCCGATCGACGGCACGGTGAACTACCTGTACGGATACCCGTGCTACGCGGTGTCGGTCGCGGCACAGGTGGACGGCGTGTCCGTGGCGGGCGCGGTGGCCGACCCGACCAGCGACCGGATGTGGACCGCGTCCCGGGGCGGCGGTGCTCGGCTCAACGGGCGACCACTGCGCGTGTCCGCGGCGACCCGGCTGGGATTGGCGCTGGTGGCGACCGGATTCGCCTATGCGGCGGAACGCCGGGTGCGGCAGGCGGCGTTGTGGGCCGCGCTGTTGCCGCGCGTGCGGGACCTGCGCCGGCCGGGCGCGAGTTCGCTGGACCTGTGCGCGGTGGCGGCCGGCTGGGTGGACGCCTACGTGGAACACGGCCTGCACCGGTGGGACTGGGCGGCAGGCGCGCTGATCGCCGAGGAGGCCGGCGCGGTGGTCCGCCTGCCGGGGGACGACGACCAGCTCGGCGCGGACGCGATGTTCGCGGCGACACCCGGCATCGCCGACGCCCTGCACGCGGCTCTCGTGGAGTCGGGTGCCGGCAAGGTCTGAGCCCGCCAGAACGAACGCCAGAACCACCAGCTCCAGGCTGGTAAATTCATGTGCCGGTCTGGAGACAGCCCCCGCCCTCACCGGGGGCTACGGCCCTTTTCAAGCCTACTCGATCTTCAAAATTGGCGCGAGCACGCGCGCGGCGGGCTGTGGATAACTGGCGTGGACGGGCTATGGATAACTTCTGGGCCGTCAGGTCAGCACTGGGCCTGACGCACCGTCCACGCGCGCAGCGCGCGGACGCTCAGGGGTCTGGGGGTCGTCCCCCAGAAGGTGCGACGAGCGACTTGGTTCGCGCTCTCCGCGAACACACTTCGCCGGAGCGAGTGGGTCAGCACTGGGTCGAGTGGGCCTTCGCCAGCAGAGTCGCGCTGAGTTGCGGCAGGACGCTGTCGAGAGCCTGTTGGCCACCCTGTGGTGCCGGGTGCTTGGCCGCCCACGTGCTGAGCTGCTGCAGGGCCTGCTGGGCCTCGCTGCTGGGCGTCACGCCGGTGAAGTTCTTGCCGAGTGCCAGGTCCACCGAGCTGTCCTGGCGGTTGTCCCGGACCAGCTGGGTGCACGGCGCGATCAGGCTGACCGTGCGGGCGGCCGACTCGCCGTTGGCGCCGAACCGGATCTGGCCCCGGCACGTCATGTCGTGCTTCGGGTAGAGCGGGTCCTCCGCGGGCTTGGTGACCTGAGGGAAGCCGACCTGGGCGAGCTGGTTGGCGGCCTGGGTCGCGGCGCCGCCCTGGGTGCTCGCGTTGAAGACCTGGATCTTGACGTCGGCGGCCGGTTCCGGCGCGATCTTGTCGAGGGCGTCGTAGGACAGCGGCGTGCCGGGCTTGGGCTTGGGTTGGCCCGCGGCGGCGACCGGCTGCGCCGAGGACGGGGCACAGGCCACCGCCGTGTTGACATCCGATGCCTTGGCGATGACCTTCGTCCACACGATGACGACGGCCAGCCCGAGCACGACGACGATCACGATGGCCGGTATGGGCTTGCGCCTGCGGTACCGCGCCTTCTCGTGCTCCCGGGTCACGCCTCCGGAGACCACGGCCCTTAACCTCCCCCGGGGACACTGTCTCCCCTGGCATGCTGGACTACCTGCTCGAGCTTTGCTGGTGGTCGGTGCAGATCAGCCTAGGCGTCTCCGCTCGACCGGGCGCACTTGGCTCACCCGTTGCGGTGTGGCGATCCGCGTCTCATTCAGTTGTCGCTGGTGGCGACCGGTCGGTTGCGTTCGGTGAGTGTTCCGGTTGTATCGGACCACTGTCTGAGGACGTCGGCAAGGCGCCACACGTTGCCTGACGAGCCAAATCTCACTGGGTTGGACCCAACCGGGTGACCCGACGTGTAGAACGCGTCGGAGTGGGCTACCCTCTGGCCGCTCCACATGTCGGCGGCTTCACCCGGATCGATTCCGGAGGAGGGGGGTCGGCGGTGATCTGCAGCGAGACCGCCGTCACTTTCGGCGGCGGGCACAAAATGCTGCGTTGAGACGTTGAGCAGCGCACAACACCAGTCTCCGTGTGACCGCAGGGGTGAAGAAGATGGCGACCGACTACGACGCTCCGCGCCGCAGTGAGGCCGATGAGCTGGCCGAGGATTCCCTCGAAGAGCTGAAGGCCAGGCGCAACGAGAACCAGTCAGGTGTCGTCGACGTGGACACGGACGCTCCTGACGAGAACTTCGAGCTGCCAGGGGCGGACCTGTCCGGCCTGTCCGGCGAGGAGTTGACCGTCAAGGTGCTGCCCAAGCAGGCCGATGAGTTCACCTGCTCGAAGTGTTTCCTGGTGCACCACCGCAGCAGGCTGGCCGAGCAACACAACGGCCAGTTCATCTGCCGCGACTGCGCCTGACCGGACCGATCCCGGTTCGGCCACGTCCGACAACGCCACCAACGATTATTCTGGGCACCCACCCGATCCGGTGGGTGCCCAGACTCGTGTCTCAGCTCTCGTCCTCTGTCTTTGCCTCGTCGGCCGGCGGGTCCGTCGGCCGACGAGAGGCCGGCCGACCGGCGGCCAGTGCCGCCACGAGTTGGTCCGGGTGGCGGGTGCTGATCAGCCAGTACGGTGTCGGGTCGTGCTCGTCGGTCACGTGGACCCAGACCATGGGGCCGACCCAGCTGCGGTGCAGGGCGAACGCGGCCGGGTCGAACGCGGGGCCGAGCACCTTGCGCTTGAGGTTGGCCGGGATGACCTGGGTCTCGCCGGCGAACTCCAGCGGCAGGTGCGCCTCGCCGACCCACAGTTCGCCGTCGTGGACCTCGACCTTCGCGGCGCTGAACCGCCAGAGCAACAGCAGGGTCAGCGGGATGGTGACCACATAGGGCAGCCAGGCCCGCACGCCGGGGTAGCCCATGTTCACCTCGGCCGCGAGCAGGCCGGCCGCCAGCAGTGGCAACAGCCAGTGCCACCAGGGCAGATACAGGCGCTCCCGGAACACCGGCGCACCCGGCATCCGGTCGCCCACGGCCGCCTCGGCGCCTGTTGTCGCCGTACTCGCGCTGTCGGTCACGGGCTCAGGGTAGTCTCGCCGCCCGTGTCCAGCGTCGAGGTGTTGCTGTCCCGGATCGACCCGGGCGTGCCGTTGCCGTCCTACGCCCATCCGGGTGACGCCGGAGCCGACCTGGTGACCACCACCGACGTCGTCATCCCGCCCGGTGAGCGGGCCGTGGTCGGCACCGGCATCGCGGTGGCCCTGCCGGTCGGCTATGCCGGGTTCGTCCATCCACGCTCCGGCCTGGCGGCCCGGGTGGGGCTCTCCGTGGTGAACACGCCGGGCACCATCGATGCCGGCTACCGGGGCGAGATCAAGGTCTGCCTGGTGAACCACGATCTGCGGGAGCCGATCTCGCTGCGCCGCGGTGACCGGATCGCCCAGCTGGTGGTGCAACGGGTGGAGCACGCGGTGTTCCGTGAAGTCGCGGACGCGTTGCCGGACACCGTGCGCGGTGCGGGCGGCTACGGCTCGACCGGTGGCCATGCCACGCTTGGCGAGCGGGTGGACGCCCGTGGCGTCGGGACGGAGGACTAGGTGGCGATCTTCGGGCGGGACCGGGGCGGGCGGCACGGCTCGGAACCGGAGGCCTACCAGCCTGACGAGGACGAGTACGACGACCAGGCGGCCGACGACGGCTACTACGACGACCAGGCCGGCGACGAGTACGACGGCCCGTACGACGAGGACGAGGTACCCGACGACGGCCTCGCCCGGCTCGATCTCGGTTCGGTCCGCATACCGCTGCCGCCGGACGCCCAGGTCCAGGTCGAGATGGACCCGGCGGGCCCGCTGCGGGCGGTCCACGTGCTGACCCCGAACGGCCGGTTCACCGTCAGTGCCTACGCCGCGCCCAGGAGCGGCGGCCTGTGGGCGGAGGTCAGCAGCGAACTGGCCGACCAGCTCGACGGCGACGGCGCCCGGGTGCGGCGGGAGATCGGCGCGTGGGGGACCGAGCTGGTGGCGTTCGTGAACGACGTGCTGCTGCGGTTCGTCGGCGCGGACGGGCCGCGGTGGATGCTGCGCGCGGTGTCCGCGGGCCCGAAGGAAACGTCCGCCCAGGCCGCCAAGGAACTGCGCGACATCGTCCGCGGCACGGTGGTGGTGCGGGGACCGCAGCCGATGCCGGTCCGCACCCCGCTCGCGCTGACCCTGCCCGACGAGATCGCCCAACACATAGAGCAGGCCCAGACCGAGCAATGAGTGGCGCGCGCTGTGGTGGGGTGGCGCGCCGGCGCGCCATGTCGCCGTGACGGGGGAATCGGCGATCAACCGGCTCATGCGGGCCAGGGTTGACGGCGCGCAGCGCGTCACGAACACCGAGCTGTTCTTCGACCTCGTCTACGTCTTCGCGATCACCCAGCTCTCCCGGCTTCTCGGTGAGGACCTGACCTGGCATGGCGCCCTGCGCGGTGTGCTGCTGCTGATGGCGGTGTGGTGGGCCTGGATCTACACCGCGTGGACCACGAACTGGCTGCATCCGGATGCCCGCGCGGTCCGGGTGATGCTGTTGGCCGTGATGCTGGCCAGCCTGGTCGTGTCGGCCACGCTGCCGGCCGCGTTCGGCGACCGGGGGCTGGTGTTCGCGGCCACCTATGTGCTCATGCAGTTGGGCCGGACCCTGTTCATGTTGGTTGCGGTGCGCCGGGATGCCTTGCTGCTGCGCAACTTCCAGCGGATCGCCGCGTGGCTCGTGGTGTCGGGCGCCTGCTGGCTGATCGGCGGTTTCCTGTCCGGCGCCGGCCGGGACGTGGCGTGGGCGCTGGCGGTAGGAGTCGACATGGCCGCGCCCGCGTGCGGTTTCTACACGCCGGGCCTCGGTCGTTCGACCACATCGGACTGGAACATCGCCGGTGAGCACCTCGCGGAACGCTGCCAGCTCTTCATGATCATCGTGCTTGGCGAGTCCATTCTGGACATCGGCAGCACGCTGGCGTCGATGCCGTTCACCCCGGCGCGGATGACCGCGTTCGGCTTCGCGTTCCTCGGCACGGTCGCGCTGTGGTGGGTGTACTTCGACCGGGCCGCGGCCGACAGCAGCCGCGCCATCGCGTCGTCGTCGGACCCCGGCCGCCTCGGCCGCTCCGCCTACACCTACTTCCACCTGCCGATGGTGGCCGGCGTGATCCTCACGGCCGTTGCCGACGAGCGGGTCATCGCGCACCCGACCGGGCACGGCGAGCCGGCCGGGACACTGGTGCTCCTGGGTGGGCCGATCCTGTTCCTGGTCGGGCACTTCCTGTTCAAGCTGGCGGTGTTCGGGCGGGTGTCGGTGCCCAGGGTGGTCGCGGTCGTGGTGCTTGCGGGGCTCGTGCCGTTGGGCGCCGTGACGTCACCGCTCGTGCTCGGCATCGCCGCGGCGGTCGTCGTGGCCGCGGTCGTCGTCGCCGACCTGGTCACGCATCCCGCCGCGCTGGGCCAGGACGAGCGCGGCTAGCGCGGCTCGGCCCAGCGCCGCCGGGTCCGCGCCCAGGTCGGCGAACGTGATCGTGCGCAGTGCGGCACGCGGCAGCGCGCGGGCCCACGCCCGTGCCACCGCGAGCGGATGGACCGCGTCGTCAACGCACCCGGCCAACCCGGCCGGCGCGGTGATCCCGGCCAGGCACCGCAACGTCGGCGCGGGCCGCCGGGCCGCGACCCGAAGCGACTCGGCCAGTCCGGCACCGGACCGCCGCCACGACCGGTCCAGTTCGCGGGCCAGCCAGGCCGGGACGCCGCTGCTGGCCGCGGCCAGCGCGCGGTCGATGCCGTCGGCGTCCACCGCGTCCGCGCCGAGCCGGGCGGCCAGCGAGCCGGGCGCGTCGGCCGGTGGGCCGTGCCAGCCCGGCATGGCCAGCAGCAGCCCGCCGCAGCGGTCCGGGTTGGCCGCGGCCCACTCGGCGGCCAGGTGCGCACCGAAGGAGATCCCGCCGGTGATGATCACGCCGTGTCGGTCCGCTGCGGCGTCCAGGGCAGCCAGCTGGCGTTCCGCCAGTGCGGCGCCCACGGTCGGGCGGGGGGCTTCGACGGCAAGCCCCACGTCGGCCAGCGGGCCGGCGAACACGCTTGCCACGAATACCTCGTCAGAGCCGGTACCGGGCAGCAGGACCGCCGTGTCGACCGCTCGGCGCAGTCCGCTCGGTGTCACGGGAATCATCCTGCCTCGGGGCATCGGCGCGGCCTCGCGCGCGGTTACGCTGATGTGACGGGGCCGAGTCGGGCGGCCCACGACCATCGGGAGCGGGAAGATGTCCACCACGAAGGACGGCTACTGGCGGCGCTTGGCACGTCGGTTGAGCAGTGACGTCGCCGAGTTGGATGCCGACGACCTGTCCCGCGAGGCCGAGGAGTCCGGCGCCACGCCGGCCCGCAACTGCCAATGCGGCCAGGAGGTCACGGTCCGTGGCAGGCTGCGCAGTGTCGAGTTGTGTCCGAAGGACGCCAACGCCACCCTGGAGGCCGAGCTGTACGACGGCACGGAGGGGGTGACCCTGGTGTGGTTGGGGCGCCGGAGTATCGCCGGCATCGAGCCCGGCCGTACGATCAAGGCGACCGGCCGGATGGCCGTCCGTGACGGTCACAAGGTCTTGTACAACCCCTACTACGAACTGCAGACGACTTCATGACCTCACCAGGGCCGACGCCCGCCGAGCAGTCCACAACCGAACCGCACGAACTGGCCGATCTGGTCGACCTGGACCTGACGCCGGAGGACGTGGCCGGAGCCGAAGCGGCTGCCGCGCCCGTCGACGAGGAGGCCGACGAGCCGCGGCCGACGCTGCTGGAGCAGATGGGCGGCGTCAGCGGGCTGGTCTACTCGTCGGTTCCGGTGCTGGTGTTCGTCGCGGTCTTCCTGCCGTCGCACAGCCTCGCCGCGGCGATCTGGTCGTCCGTCGGCAGCGCGGTGGCCATCCTGGTCTGGCGGATCGTCCGCAGGGAACCCGTTCAACCGGCCATCTCGGGCCTTTTCGGGGTGGCCATCGCGGCGTTCATCGCCTACAAGACCGGGTCCGCGCGGGGCTACTTCCTGTTCGGCATCTGGACCAGCCTCGTCTACGGCGGGGCGTTCCTGCTGTCCATCCTGGCGCGCTGGCCGCTGGCCGGGGTGGTCTGGTCCACGCTGAACGGCACCGGCACGGGCTGGCGTGCCGACCGGATCGGCCGCCGTTACTACGACGTGGCGACCTTGGTGTGGGTGCTGGTGTTCGGCGCCCGGTTCGTGGTGCAGCACTGGCTGTACGCGACCAACCAGGTCGGTTGGCTCGCGTTCGCGCGGATCGCGATGGGCTGGCCGCTGACCGCGGTCGCCGTTCTGGTCACCGTGTGGGCGGTGCGCAAAGCCGACCTGCGCCAGAAGACACTGGTCGAGCCCGCCGGCGAGCCAGCCTGACTACCCGCCGATGGCGGGCAGGCCGACGGCCTCGCGGATAGCAGGCTCGACCTCGGCGGACGCCACGAACAGCAACTCGTCGCCCGCCTCGACCGAGTCGTCGTCGGTGGGCACGATCACCCGGCCGCCGCGCAGGATGGCCACCAGCGCCGCGTCGTGTGGCAGGCCGAGCCCCTTGGCCCGCTTGCCGGCCAGCGGCGTGCCCTCCGGCAGCGTGACCTCGACCAGGTTGGCCTGGCCCTGTCGCAGGGTCAGCAGCTGGACGAGACCGCCGATGCTGACCGCCTCCTCGACCATCGCGGCCAGGATGCGCGGGGTGGACACGGCCACGTCGACCCCCCACGCGTCGGTGAACAGCCACTCGTTGCGCGGGTCGTTGACCCTGGCCACCACCCGCTTGACCGCGAACTCGGTCTTGGCCAGCAGCGACACCACGACGTTGACCTTGTCGTCGCCGGTGGCCGCGATCATCACGTCGCAGGTGGCCAGGCCGGCCTCCTCCAGCGAGGACAGCTCGCAGGCGTCCGCGAGCACCCACTCGGCCTGCTCGACGACCGGCGGATCGAACTGCTTGGGCTCCCGCTCGATCAGCATCACCTGGTGCCCGCCCGCCACCAGTTCCTGGGCGATGGACCGGCCAACCGCGCCGGCTCCCGCGATCGCGACGCGCATCAGTGCTGATCCTCCTCCGGCGGCCGTGCCGCCGCCGCTGTGACGTCGGTGACGGTGCCGGACACTGCGGCCACGTAGACCACGTCGTCGGCCTGCAGCACGGTCTTGGCGGTGGGCAGCACACCGGTGCCGAACCGCATGACGAAGGCGACCCGCCCGCCGGTGACCTCCTGGATCTCCCGGATCGAGCGGCCGACCCAGCCGGGGTGCAGCGGAAGTTGCAGAATGGCAACGGTTCCGGTCGGATCCCGCCACGCGCTGGCCGTGCCCTCCGGCACCAGCGTCCGCATGAACCGGTCGGTCGTCCACGGCACGGTCGCCACGGTCGGGATGCCGAGGCGTTCGTAGACCGCGGCCCGACGCTCGTCGTAGATCCGCGCCACCACGTTCTCGACGCTGAAGTTCTCCCTGGCCACCCGCGCGGCGATGATGTTCGAGTTGTCGCCGTTGGACACGGCCGCGAACGCGCCCGCCCGCTCGATACCGGCCTTGACCAGGACATCACGGTCGAATCCGTTGCCGACCAGGTAGGTGCCGTGGAACTCGGCGCCCAGCCTGCGGAAGGACCGCTCCTCCTTGTCGATCACGGCCACGGTGTGCTCGAGCCGTTCCAGCGCGTGTGCCAGCGACGACCCCACCCGGCCGCAGCCCATGATCACCACGTGCACGACTTGCCTCCTCTAACGACCGGCAGACCGTACCGAACCCGGAGCCGGGCCCCGCAAGTGATCATGATCACCCCGGCGGACATCCACCCACGGCAGAACGTACCGCCGCCGCTGGCACGCGGCAGGCGACGAGCGCATAGTCTCTCGATTCGTGTTGAAGCTTTCGACAGTGGCCAAGCGGCTGATGCTCGGCAGGCCCGTCCGCAGCGACCTGCTGTCGCACACGCTGTTGCCCAAGACCATCGCGCTGCCGGTGTTCGCGTCCGACGCGCTGTCCAGCGTCGCCTACGCGCCGGAGGAGATCTTTCGCACGCTGTCCATCTCCGGGCTGTCCGCGTACGCGTTCGCGCCGTGGATCGGGCTGGTGGTGGCGATCGTGATGCTGACGGTGGTCGCGTCGTACCGGCAGAACGTGCACGCGTATCCCAGCGGCGGCGGCGACTACGAGGTCGCCACCACGAACCTGGGCGGCAGGTTCGGGCTGACCGTGGCCAGCGCGCTGATGGTGGACTACATCCTCACCGTTGCGGTGTCCACGTCGTCGGGTATCGCGAACATCGGGTCGGCGATCCCGTACATCGGCTCGCACACCGTCGTGTTCTGCATCGGCGTGATCGCGCTGCTGACCGTGATGAACCTGCGTGGCGTGCGGGAGTCCGGCGCGGCGTTCGCCATCCCGACCTACGGGTTCATGGTCGGCGTGTTCGGCATGGTCGTCTGGGGTCTGGTGCGGTCGGGGTCCGGCGCGAACATCAAGGCGGCCAGCGCCTCGTTCCACCTGGCCGCGTCGAACTCGTCGCTGGTCGGGTTCGGGTTCGCGTTCCTGCTGCTGCGTTCGTTCTCCTCCGGCTGCGCCGCGCTGACCGGGGTCGAGGCGATCAGCAACGGGGTGCCGGCGTTCCGCAAGCCGAAGTCGAAGAACGCGGCCACCACGCTGCTGCTGATGGGCACGATCGCGGTGGCGATGTTCCTCGGCATCATCGCGCTGGCCCGGCTGACGCAGGTCAAGTTCGCCGAGAACCCGGCCACCCAGCTCACCGGCACGCCGCCGGGCTACCAGCAGAAGACGATGATCGCGCAGGTCGCGTCCGCCGTGTTCAGCAACTTCACGCCGGGGTTCTACTTCGTGTCGTTCGTGACCGGGATCATCCTGGTGCTGGCCGCGAACACCGCGTTCAACGGCTTCCCGGTGCTGGGCTCGATCCTGGCCCAGGACCACTACCTGCCCCGCCAGCTGCACACCAGGGGCGACCGC
>DASXXM010000215.1:0-2855 GCA_036503065.1 Pseudonocardiaceae bacterium
AGGACAGCCGCCCACCGAACAGCCCGCGCAACACCACCATGGCCGGCGCGCCGGTGCGCGCGCCGGGGATCGCGGACAGGCCGACCATCACGCTGCCCAGCACGGTGCCGACCACGGTCGCCGCGATGGCCGCCGCGATGGACAGCTGTGGCACGTTCGCCGGCTGGAGCACGCTGAACGCCCCGGCGAACCCGAGCAGGCTCACCCCGAGGTTGGCCCATAACGCGCCCTGGTCGGTGAAGCCGAGGATCTTCGGCGTCGGTCCGTCCAGCGTCGGCGCGACTTCGGTCGGTTGGTCGGCACGGGACTGTGTTGCCGTCATCACCAGGCTCCCTACGCCGGCATTACCCGGTCAGGTTCCAGCGGTCGACGGCGCTACCAGCCGTCCTCTCAGCCCGGTTGCCCGAGCTCCCGCGATCTCGATGTGTCGGGTACACCGTACGGCACAAACAACACGGCCGGCCTGATTCCGACAGCGAATCAGACCGGCCGCGTGCCCGGGGTCAGGTGGTACCCGAGCCCGGCTTCATGGTCTGCACCCGCAGCTGCGGACTCGGCGTGCTCCCGGCACAGCCGGTGCCCGTCTGGGCGATGAACAGCGAGGCCGTCTGGTCCGGCGGGTAGACCCGTAGCCCCAGCGTTGCCGTCGGCTTGCACACCGCGGGGTCGAACACGCCCACATCGGTGAGCGTGACGACGGTGGACGCGACCTGCCCCGGCTTCAGCAGGATCTGCCCGCCCTTGGCTCCGTCCCGCACGGCGGGCGCGCCGACCTGGGTGCCGTTCGTGCCGGTCACGTAGGTCACCCCGGGGAAGCCGACGATCACGCAGTTCTGGGTGCTGGCGTTGGTGAACCGCAGCGGCTGGTAGAAGTGCCCCGCGGCGCCGTTGGACTGCCCGAGACTCAGTTTCAGGTTGGTGCTCTTGCATTCCGGCGTGCCACCGGCCAGCGGAACCGTGCCGACTCCCTCACCGCCGCCGTTGCCGGGACCGCCGGTACCGCCCGTCCCGGTCGGCGGCGCGACGATGGTGGTGGCCGGGACGAAGGTGTTGTTCGACCCGGTGGTGGCCGTCGTGGCGCCGGTGCCGGTCGCCGCAGGCTGGCTGCTGCCACAGCCCGCCAGCGCGATCGCGGCAACCGTCCCCGTCGTGAGCAGCAACCCCCGGGCCACCGTGCGTCGAGTCATCATCTCAGTGTTCGCCTCCAGACGACTTCCGCTTGCTGGATGACCTGACTGGGGGACGTGACGCCTGGCCATCAGGTTGCTTACTAACAGAAATACCCACCGGACCGTGATTGTTACTCGCTACCTTCGGTGACTACCTGTCATGGTCGCCGCAGCGCGCCGTCCCACCCTGCGAGAGTTCGTTCGCTGACAAAGTAATGGGCTTGCGCCGCGGCGGTCCCGCTTTCTAGTGTCGGCGGTACACGAGAGAGGAGGTGGTCCAAAGTTGGATAGCTATAGGACTCGTGAGGTGGCTGTCCGTTAGGACGCCCCATCGAGCATGCTCGCTCGGTGCCCGGTCAGGATCCTGGCCCGGGTGTCGTGGCGAATACCAGGCAGCTACCGGGCCCCCGGAGTCTCGAGCCCTGTCCAGCTCGAGCCCGCGTCGATGTGACGTGGGAGGTCTCTCCGGGGGTCGCTGCGTGTCCGGGTTCTGAACGGACCGCGGTTTCGAACGAACCTCGGCTACGCGAATATCACTCGCATACGCGCCGATGTGGGGACAAATGCCGCCTTCGGGCGGATCGAACGGGCTTACCCTCACTGGGTCTCGTGCCCGCGACACCGTGTCCCACCGAGGTGACCATCGTGACGTCCCCGCCGATGTCGAGCCGGCCGGCCAACGGCCTGTGGCTCGTGCTGGTCGCACTGATGCTGGGCCTGGTACTGGGCGCGGGCGCGGTGGGCCTGACCTGGTTCGTCCGTCATGCCACCGGTTCGCAGCATCTGCCGATCACCGACGCCAGTTTGGACGCCGCGACGGCCTGCGCCGACCTGGCCAGGGTGCCCGCGCCGTCATCGCCCACGTTCACGGTGCTGGCCGTGCAGGGCGCGCCGGACGCGGTGTTCCGCCTGTCCGGCGCCGCCGCGCTGGCGCAGGCCGCCCAGGCGGAGGACCTGCACTACAAGGCGCTGTCCGACGCGCTGAACAACGCCGACCGGCTGGTCGAGCAGTGGCGGGACGAGCGCAGTGGCCCGGCCGCCAGCAACGCCCTTGCCGCGGCACGGGCGGCCTGCGTCCACGAATGAACGCGGGCCGCCGGTAACCGAACTAGCGGCTGGCCACCTTGCGGTACTTGTTGACCGCCAGCGGCAGGAAGATCACGATGATCAACACGGCCGCGCCGACGGAGTACAGCGCCGCGTGCTGCGCGGCCCAGCCGGTGCTGGGCGGCAGGTTCGGCGGGTTCGCGTTGCCGAACAGCTTCCGGCAGGCGTCCGCCACCGTGGTGATCGGGTTCCACTCGGCGAACGCGCGCAGCGGGCCGGGCAGGTTCGTCGCGGACACGAACGCCGACGAGCAGAACGTCACCGGGAACATCCAGATGAACCCGGCGCTCTGCGCCACCTCGACACTCCGCGCGGCCAGTCCGACGAACGCGCCGGTCCACGACATCGCGAAGGCGAACAGCAGCAGTAGGCCGAAGCCGCCCACCGCGTGCCACACGTCGGTGTGGATGCGCCAGCCGACGGCCAGCCCGCAGATCGACATGACCAGCAGGCCCAGCGTGTTGATCAGCAGGTCGGAGCACGTCCGGCCGAGGATCACCGCGACCCGGGACATGGGCAGCGAGCGGAACCTGTCGATGATGCCCTTCTGCAGGTCGTTGGCCATGCCGATGGTGGTGA
>DASXXM010000216.1:0-2450 GCA_036503065.1 Pseudonocardiaceae bacterium
CACCATGGTCGGTCACGGGGTGAACGGTCAACAAACACAGGCTGTGAGGGCGATGTCGAAACATCACTGTCAGTGTGACCATTGCACCGTGTGATGCGCACGGAGATCGCCCGATTGGCCGAGTACGCCGACCGCGCGGCCTTCGACGCGGCCATCGACTCGAACACCGATGTCGACGACCTGGGTCCGATTCCGGTCCCATGACGTCAGGTAGGTCCGCAGGTTCGTGGCGATGTCGTCGTACGTCAGGTGGTAGGTGTCCTCGTAACCGATTACCATTCCTGTACGTCGTAGGACCACAGCCGATCGCGGTCGCCAGGGACATTGGTGAAATTGTCGTAGAACTCCACCGCGTCGAATGGTGGTTCTTCGTAGCGCAGGCTGTCGAGGAAGTCCCTGATGTCCGTTCTGTGGTCGTTGGACTTTCCTTGACGGTTTCGCTGTCGCCCTGGCCGCCACTGTCAAGACGCACATAGGTGTCGATCCGGACCCCTCGCCGGCTGCTTATCATGACGCGGTGTCTCGTCCCGGCGACCAACGGAGTGATCATGAAGAGGACGTTGCGGGTTCTGGTTGTTGCCGTCGCGCTCGGCCTGACGATGCTGGGCTCGACCGCCGCCGCCGAGAGTTGCGGTGTCCAGTGCACGACCGCCCACCCTCAGCACGAATGTGGCGGCGAGCAGTGCTGAAATGGGCCCAGGCCGGGCAGTGACGCTCCGCGACAAATCCCATTGTGCCGGTGGCTGATCAGGGAACAATGCTCGCTGTGAACCACGCCACCCGCCGCCTGCTCAACCAACTCGACCCGCTGCCGTACGCCGCCCGACAGCGGCTGCTGGCGGATACCGCCCGGTCGCCGGCCGGCACGTCGACGCTGCCGACCGTGCTCGTCGAACTCGACGCCCTGGGCCCGATCCAGCGTCGGTGGGCGGCGTTGATGGCGGTCATCGCGGGCGACGAACCGTACCTGCGGCGCTGTCTGACCGGCGCCGAGCACATGCCCGCGGTCACGGCCCTGAACTGGTTCCTACGCCACCGCCGCGGCTACGACGCGCTCGCGGGGTTCGTGCCGACCGCACCGAAGGCGTGGCGGCAGGCGCTGTACCGCGGCCTGCGCGCCACCCGTGCCACCGACTGGGCGGAGGGGTTGCTACCCGTCGTCCGCGACCGGTTCGGTGCGCACGAGGCGGCCGCCGTCCTCACCGCGTGTGGGCCGACCGTGGTCGCGGAGCTGTTGCCGGACCTGGACTTCGCGGTGCCCAACTGGCGCACGCTGGCGGCCCGGCACCCCGCCGTGGTGCTGGACCACCTGCGCGGGTTGCTCGCCTCGGCCGGCGAGGCGCGTCGGGCCGAGATCTGGATTCGCTACGCGTCCGCGGTCAACGGGCTCGTCCCGGCCGAGCCCGGCGCTGTGCTGGACCTGTTGGAGCGGCTGGGCCCGGCCACCGGGCTGCCCGCCGGCCTGCACAACCGGCTGGCCACGCTGGCCCGGTTCGACCCGACCCGGTTGATCGCGGTGCTGGCCGATCAGGACCGCCGGATCCACGTCACCCCGGGCAGAGCGCTGTGCGCGGCGTTCCGCGCGGCCGACGACGATGACCTGATCGCCCTGGCCCGCACCCTGATCACCGACGGCTCCCGGTTGAGCGGGTTCCTGCGCGGCCTGCCACCTCCCCGCCGGACCACAGTGCTCGACGGTGCGCTCGCCGGTCGGGATCTGATCCGCGCCGGACTGCCGGCCACCGTGTTGGACGTGCTGCCCCGGCGCGCCCGCCACGAGTACGCCGATCGGTTGCGCGCCACCCGCCAGGTCGCCGACGATCCCCTGCTGCGCCTGGAGATCATCGCCCGGTTGCCGTGGCCGGACGCGGAACCGTTGCTGCGCAAGGAAACAGCCGGTTCGCTGCCGGCCGACCGGGCGCGCGCCTACCTGCTGCTGATCGGCGCCGCAGCCGGAACCCGTGATCCGGCGATCGTGGGTGCGCTGTTGGCGTCCTTGACCAGGCTGCGCAACGAGCAGGACCCGGTACGCAACATCACGCTGACCGCGATCGCCGCCCTGCCCGGCTGGCTGTTCCGGCCCGCTGACACCGACGTCCTCGACCAGTTGGCCACCGACGCGGTGCAGGCCAGGGACGCGTCCTGGCAGACAAGGCACGCTGTGCAGACCCTGGCGCTGGAGCTGATCCGGCAGGGCGTGCGCGGCCCTCAGCCGGAATTGGTGGACTGCGGACTGCGGATCCTGCAGCGGGCCGGCGGCCACACCAGCGGCCTGAATCTGTACGGGTTGGACCGGAACCTGCCGCGCGGCGCGGAACACGTGGTGTTCGAGGCGTTGCGGACACGGATCGACGCGGACAGCCGCAAGGGTCAGTACGATCTGGCGCTGGCGCTCGCCGGGGGCCTGCATCGGCGCGCCTGGGCGATGCCCGTATTGCAGGACTACGTCG
>DASXXM010000217.1:0-4994 GCA_036503065.1 Pseudonocardiaceae bacterium
TTCCGTTTCGGAAATGCGGACAGGCGCACACCGTGGTGCGCGCCTGTCCGCATTGTTGTTGCTCAGGCGGCCTGACAACTCAGGTTGGTCAGTGCCTGGTTCATGCCGTTGACGACCATGCCCCAGCTCGTACTGCCGCCGGCCGGGACCGTGCCGTCGAAACTCGCATTGGCCGCGGTCAGCGTCTGACCGGACTGGGTGACCACTGCGTTCCACGAGTTGGCGATCGTCTGGCTGCCGGGGAAGCCGCCGGTGACGGTCCAGGAGCTGATCGGTGCCGTTCCGGTGTTGGCGACCGTGATACTCGCCTGGAAACCGGTCGACCAGCTGTTCGTGACCGTCTCGGTCGCCGTGCAACCGCCGGCACCAGCGGTGCCCGTCGTGGTCGGCGGAGCGGTGGTCGGCGGCGGGTTGGTCGTGGTCGTGCCGCCCGTGCCCCCAGCACTTGTCGTGTAGCTGATCTGCGTGTAGGCCGCACTGCACTGCTGCGGGCAGGATGCCGGCAGTGAGAACGTGTAGACGCGGCCGTTGTTGATCAGTGTGTCGGACGCGTCCGTTACGCGGATCTGGAACTGCCTGCCGCCGGTCACCATGGGCAACAGGACGTACGACAGGCCCATGTCACTGTCCATTGTGGCGTTCTGCCAGGTGCCGTTCGAGAAGAACTGGACGCCGTGGATGCCGTTGGGCAGGTGGGAGATCGACGCGGCACCCCAGAAGGGCCCTGCGCCCTGCAGGAATCCGACTTGGATGTCGCCGGTGTAGTTCGGGGCCGGCACGAACTGCCACGAGATGTGCCGGTTGTTCCACTTGTTCGGCAGACCGGTCGTCGGCGCACCGTTGAGCATGAAACGGCTCAGTGAATCCTGGTGCAGGTCCAGGTGGAACGGGTCGTCTCGGCACCACGCGTTGGAGTCCGCGCAGCTGTCCGCCACCTCCATTGTCAGCGTGGCGCCGTTGAACTGGTCGCTGACGAAGGAGCCGTTGCGGCAGAAAGGTTGGTTCGGCGCTCCGTCGTTCGTGCCGTTGCAGAAGTCACCGATCGTCACCTGCACGAACCTGCCGCAGTTCAGGCCGTTGTCGAACATGCCGAGGATGCTGGCTTGAGACGGGGGCACCGGCCGGGTGTGGCCGTTGTAATCGCCCGGGGTGTTGAACACGTTGAGCGCCACGAAGTCCTGACTGTCCAAATTGACCTGTGGTAGCCCGCAGCCGCCGTACGGTGAGCCGAGGCCGCTGAAGAACGTGGCGTTGCCGGTGACCGGCGTCGGGGTGCCGGTCAGGTTGAGCGCGTTGGCCGGCGTTTGGAACAACAGCAGTGCGACGGTGGCCGCCAGTGCCGCTCCCGCCAACAGTCGGGCTCTGGCCCCGAACCTCATTGTGCGAGACCTGACCATGTCACTCCCTTCGTAACGGATCGACGATTGGTTAGTCCGGTAGTGCGTTGGCCGCGGCTACGCTCGCGAACCAGTGGGCGCTGTCCTTCAGCCAGCGCCGCTGGGTGGCGAAGTCCACGTAGACGATGCCGAATCGGCGGGAATAGCCGTAGGACCACTCGAAGTTGTCCAGCAGCGACCAGACGAAGTAACCCCGCACGTCGACGCCGTCCGCGATGGCCCTGCGCACTGCCGCCAGGTGCGTGCGCAGGTAGTCGATGCGCTCGACGTCCCGGATGCGGCCGCTCGGGTCCAGGTAGTCGTCGTAGGCCGCGCCGTTCTCGGCGACCACCAACGGCAGGTTCGGGTACTCGCGGCCCATCCTCGCCAGCACGTCATACAAACCCGTCGAGTCCACCGACCACTGCATCATGGTGCGGGTGCCGGGCGGCCGCAGGAAGTCGACGTCCTCGGCGCCGATCCAGGGCGACGCGCCGCCGCCGTGCCCGTCCTCGCGCACCGCGGGCGCGCCGGGCGGTCGGGCGGCCACCACGGTCGGCGTGTAGTAGTTGACGCCCAACGTGTCGATCGGCCGCGAGATCTCGGCCAGGTCGGTGTCCTGGACGAACGACCAGTCGGTCAGATCGGCCAGTTCGGCCGGATAGCAGCCGTGCATGATCGGTTCGAGGAAGATCCGGTTGCCCAGGGTGTCGATGCGGTGTGCCGCGACCGCGTCGTCGGGGCTGGCGGCCCGGATCGAGTGCAGGTTGAGCACGATCGACCGCTGGCCGGGCAGTACCGCCATGGCCAGGCCGTGCCCGAGCAGCAGGTGGTGCACCGCCCGCAGCGCGGCCGTCGGCTCCTGCCGGCCCGGCGCGTGCACACCGGCGGCGTAACCCAGGAACGCGGAGCACCACGGCTCGTTCAGCGTCGTCCACATCCGGACCCGGTCGCCGAGCCGGTCGACAACGGACGATGCGTAGTCGGCGAACCGGTAGGAAGTGTCCCGGTTGGCCCAGCCGCCCGCGTCCTCCAGTTCCTGCGGCAGGTCCCAGTGGTACAGGGTGACCAGCGGATCGATGTGGTGCGCGAGCAACTCGTCCACCAGCCGGTCGTAGAAGGCCAGCCCGGCCGGGTTGACCGGACCGGCGCCACCCGGTCTGATGCGCGACCAGGACAGCGAGAACCGGTACGCGGACAGGCCGAGCGAGGCCATCAGCGCCACGTCATCCGCGTACCGGTGGTAGTGGTCGGCCGCGACGTCCCCGGAATCGGCGTTGCGGATGGCGCCCTGGCGCCGCGCGAACGTGTCCCAGATGGACGGTGTCCGTCCGTCCTCGGCCGCCGCGCCCTCGACCTGGTAGGCGGCGGTCGCCGAACCCCAGATGAAGCCGGTCGGAAAGGCGAGGGCGCTCGGCTCGACGGCCTGCCGTGTGACGGTCATATTGTGATCTCCCCATCGGGGGGTACCGCGCCGGGTGCGCGGCGCGGTACCCGGTCAGTTGTCGGTCAGGACACCGGTGTCAGTTGCAGGACGGTGTATTCCATGAACGGCGAGTTCGGCGTCGGGTTCATGTAGGGGTTCTCCGGCGTCGGCCAGCCGGTGAACTTCTTGGTGCTGTACTCGTCCCACGACGCGCCGTACAGCAGCGGGATCACCGGTGCCTGTTGCGCGACGATCTGCTGCAGCTTGTTCAGCGCGTCGGTCTGGGTGGCGTTGTCGTTGCTGTTGGCGAACTGGGCCAGCGCCGCCTGGGCGTCGGCCGAGTTGAACCTGGACTGGTCACCGGTGGCCGGCTGGCCGATCGGCGCGGTCAGGTTCGAGTCCAGCCAGTTGTCGTACTGGTAGTACGGCGACGGGCCCTGGTTGCCCCAGTGGATCGTGGCGTCGAACGAGCCGGTGTTGTAGTCGGTGGTCCAGGTGTCCGGCGTGGTGCCGTTGACCGTCGTGTCGAAGCCCTGGGCGTTGAGTTCCTGGGAGATCAGGCTCGCGCCCTCGAAGTAGTCCGAATAGGACGACGGGTCCTCGATGGTGAACTTGATCGTCTTGCCGCCCTTGGTCCACTTGCCGCCGACCTGGCTGAAGCCGTCCGCGGTCAGGATCGAGGTGACCTTCGTCTTGTCCTGGGTCAGGTCGTTGGCCAGGGTCGGGTCGAGGTACTTGTCGTCGACGCCCTTGAGCAGCAGGCCGCCGGACGAGGTCGCGGCGGCCTCGTAGCTCGTCTCCGCGATGGTGGACAACTGGCTGCGGTCGATGCCGGCGCTGATCGCCCTGCGCACGGCGGCGTCGGTCAGCGGCGCCCTGGTGGTGTTGAGCTGCAGCGTGACCACGTTGACCGGCGCGAACCAGTACTTGTTGTGCGTCGGGTCGGCGGCGACGAACGTCTTCTGGATGTTGGCGATGTTGTTGCCACCCCAGTCGATCTGCCCCTGCGCCAGCGCCAGGCTCGCGGTGTTGTTGGCGACGTAGGACGGGAAGCTCAGGTTCGCGATCCGCACCTTGTCCTGCTGCCAGTAGGCGTTGGTCTTGGACAGCGTGAATCCCTGCGAGCTGAACTTGGCCAGCTTGTACGGGCCGGTGCCGACCGGGTCGGTGTCGTGCCACGTCGACGGGTTCGACACGGTGCTCCAGATGTGCTGCGGCACCATGTACGTGGACCCGATGTAGAACAGGTTCGTGAACTGGGGCGTGGCGAAGTCGAGCACCACGGTGTTCGCGTCCGGCGTGCTGACGTTCGTCGGCTGGATGCCGTTGGTGTTGATGGCCTTGTTCTGCAGCAACAGGTTGAACGTGAACGCCACGTCCTTGCTGCTGAACGCCTGGCCGTCGTTCCACTTGACGCCGGAGCGCAGGTGGAACGTGACCTGCTTGCCACCGTTGTCAAGGGAGTACGACTTGGCCAGCCACGGGTAGACGGTGCCCGGCTTCATGGAGTTGAACTGCAGCAGCGGCTCGTAGACCATGCCGATCGCGTTGACCTCGAAGGCCGTGTCGTTGTTGTCGAAGGGGTTGAAGTCCCGGGTGAACGGCGAGACCGGGTTGTCCTCGATGACCAGCGTCGACGTGTTGCCACTCGCCGCCGTGGTGTGTCCGGTACCACACGCGACGACACCCGCCAGTACGGCGGACATCGCCAGCGCGCCGGTTAGAACTTTGCGTAACATGAAATGACTCCAGGTGTTCCCGGCCGGCCCCCGTGCCGGCCTCGGTTTTCTTTTGCGTCAGCACCGCTGCTTCCGGTGCACTCAGTCGGCCTCCTCGTCAGCTCCGACGGACTTGTGCAGCCAGCAGGCACTTTCGTGACCTGCCGCGACGAGTAGGGCGGGTGGCACCGTGGTCCGGCAGACGTCCATCGCGTGCGGACAGCGCGGATGGAACCGGCACCCGGCGGGCGGCCGCACCAGGCTCGGCGGCGCGCCCCGGCCGGCCACCTCGGGCGGCCGCACCCGGTCCGGGTCGGGCGCCGCCGCCAACAGCAGTTGGGTGTAGGGGTGCGCCGGGTGGTCGGTGACCTCGGCGGCCGGGCCGGACTCGACCACGCGGCCCGCGTACATCACGGCGATGGTGTCGGCGAGGTAGCGGGCGGACGCGATGTCGTGCGTGACGTACAGGATCGC
>DASXXM010000218.1:0-8952 GCA_036503065.1 Pseudonocardiaceae bacterium
CCATGCTGGCCGAGTGCCGACTGCCCGACCATGCGCTCGGGCCCAACGAGACGATCGGCGGCGACATGCAGTACGCGGACTTCGGCAAGGACTGGGACGAGGCGCTGCGCCTCGTGATCGCGGCGCTGGGGTCGCGCTAGAGTCGGGCCGCGAATCAGGCCCGATCGGAAGGTATCGACCATGTCGCGTGGGGTTTCGATCACGCTCGCCTGCGGGGACTACGACCGGACGCGGGCGCTGCACGAGGGTTCGATCGTGCCGGAGGGGGTCGACCTCACGACGTTGCGGCTGCCGGTCGAGGAGATCTTCTTCCGGATGGCCCGGTTCCACGAGTTCGACGCGGCGGAGCTGTCGTTGTCCAGCTACCTGCTGACCCTGGACGACGACGGTGTCGGGCCGTTCGTCGCGCTGCCGGTGTTCCCGTCGCGGGCGTTTCGGCACAGCGGGATCTACGTGCACGCCGGCAGTGGCATCGAAGGGCCGTTGGAGCTGCGCGGCCGGGTGGTCGGCGTGCCGGAGTACCAGGTGACGGCGGCGGTGTGGATTCGCGGCATTCTGGCCGAGCACCACGGTGTCCCGGTGAACTCCGTCCGCTACCGGACGGGCGGGCTGCACGAGCCGGGCCGGGTGGAGAAGGTGCAGCTGGACCTGCCGGCGGACATCGACGTCGCGCCGATCGGGCCGGCTCGGACGCTGGCCGGCATGCTGGTCGACGGCGAGATCGACGCGCTCTACAGCCCGCGCACCCCGGCCCCGTTCACGCAGGGGCGGCCCGAGGTGCGGCGGCTGTTCCCGAAGTTCCGCGAGGTGGAGGCGGCGTACTTCGCGAAGACCGGGATCTTCCCGATCATGCACGTGATCGTGCTGCGGCGGGACGTCTACGAGGCGAACCGCTGGCTGGCGCGCTCGCTGACGAAGGCGTTCGAGGCCGCGCGGGTCGACGCGCTGCGCGGAATCGACGAGACGGCCGCGCTGCGCTACATGCTGCCGTGGCTGGCCGACGAGGTGGCCAGGACCAGGGAGTTGCTCGGCGCGGACTACTGGACCTACGGCGCCGCGGCGAACCGCCTCGACCTGGAGACCCTGGCCGGCTACTCGTACGACCAGGGTCTGGCCGGCCGGCGTTTCCGCGTCGACCAGCTGTTCGCGCCGGAGACGCTGGACGAGGTGCGGGTCTGATCCGGTCCGTGCTGATCGATCCGACTACGGTGGAACCGGAGCAGCGGCCGGACACGGAGGATCGACGATGGCATCTCGGGCACAGATCGGCGTCACCGGACTCGCGGTGATGGGGCGCAACCTCGCGCGCAACCTGGCCCGGCACGGCTACGCCGTCGCCCTGCACAACCGCACCCACGCGCGCACGGTGTCGCTGGTGGCGGAGCACGGCGACGAGGGCACGTTCGTGCCGACCGAGACCGTCGAGGAGTTCGTCGCCGCGCTGGAACGACCGCGCCGCGTGGTCATCATGGTCAAGGCGGGCGCGCCGACCGACGCCGTGATCGACGAACTCGCGCCCCTGCTCGAGGACGGCGACATCCTCATCGACTGCGGCAACGCGCACTTCGCGGACACCCGGCGGCGCGAGGCCGCGCTGCGCGAGCGCGGGCTGCACTTCGTGGGCGCCGGGGTGTCCGGCGGCGAGGAGGGCGCGCTGCTGGGCCCGAGCATCATGCCGGGCGGCTCGGTCGAGTCCTACGCGTCGCTCGGGCCGATGTTCGAGCAGATCGCGGCGCAGGTGGACGGCACGCCGTGCTGCACCCACATCGGGCCGGACGGGGCAGGCCACTTCGTGAAGATGGTGCACAACGGCATCGAGTACGCCGACATGCAGCTCATCGCGGAGGCCTACGACCTGCTGCGCGATGGCTTGACTGCCGAGCCGGCCGAGCTGGCCGCGATCTTCACGCAGTGGAACAGTGGCGAACTCGAGTCGTTCCTGATCGAGATCACGGCCGAGGTGCTCGGCCACGTCGACGGGGTGACCGGCCGGCCGTTCGTGGACGTGGTGCTGGATCAGGCCGAGCAGAAGGGCACCGGCCGCTGGACCGTGCAGACAGCTCTCGACCTGGGCATCCCGGTGACCGGAATCGCGGAGGCGACGTTCGCCAGGGCACTGTCCGCGCACCCGGAACAGCGCGCCGCGGCCAAGGCGACGCTGCCCGGACCGACGTCGGCGCCGGCGATTTCGGACCGCGACGGGTTCGTGGCGGACGTGCGCAAGGCGCTGTACGCCTCGAAGATGGTGGCCTACGCACAGGGCTACGACCAGCTGGCGGCGGCGAGCGCCGAGTACGACTGGCACATCGACCTCGGCGCGATGGCGACCATCTGGCGCGGCGGCTGCATCATCAGGGCCCGGTTCCTGGACCGGATCCGGGAGGCCTACGAGAAGGACCCGAACCTGCCGTCGCTGCTGGTGGACCCGTACTTCGCCGACGCGGTGGCGCAGGGCCAGGACGCATGGCGCCGGATCGTCGCGCACGCCGCGCAGGTCGGCATCCCGACCCCGGCGTTCTCGTCCTCGCTGGCCTACTACGACGGACTGCGGGCCGGGCGACTGCCCGCGTCGCTGATCCAGGGGCTGCGGGACTTCTTCGGCGCGCACACCTACCGCCGGGTCGACCGCGACGGCGTGTTCCACACGATGTGGGCAGAGGACCGCCGGGAGGTCGACGCCTGAATCGTCGGGAATGCTCTAACACCCACGTGAGTTGCAGCGTTACATGGTGAGGACTGTTCCGGACCGCAAACCGCAGGGGGTCGGCTTCCGGTCGGAGCGGGGGCCGGTCCTTGCCGCGCTGATGCTGTGCACCGGGCTCGTCGCGCTGGACAGCACGATCATCGCGACGGCCGTGCCGTCGGTGGTGCGTGATCTCGGCGGGTTCGCGCAGTTCCCGTGGCTGTTCTCGATCTACCTGCTCACCCAGGCGGTCACCGTGCCGCTGTACGGGAAGCTGGCCGACGTGGTGGGCCGCAAGCCGGTGATGTTCTTCGGCATCGCGGTGTTCCTGCTCGGCTCCGTGCTGTGCGGGGTGGCGTGGAGCATGCCGGCGCTCATCGCGTTCCGCGCGGTGCAGGGCATCGGCGCCGGTGCCATCCAGCCGATGAGCATGACCGTGGTCGGCGACCTCTACACGGTCGAGGAACGCGCGAAGGTGCAGGGCTACCTGGCCAGCGTGTGGGGTGCCGCGTCGGTGGTCGGGCCGACGCTGGGCGGCGTGTTCTCGCAGTACGTGTCGTGGCGGTGGATCTTCTTCGTGAACATCCCGCTGGGCATCGTGGCGTCCGTGGTGCTGGCGCGCCGGTTCCGGGAGAACGTCCGGGAACCCACGTCACATCGCATCGACTACCTGGGCGCGAGCCTGCTCACGGTCGGCGGTTCGCTGCTCATCCTGGGGCTGTTGCAGGGCGGCGTGTCGTGGGCGTGGACGTCGGCGACCAGCCTGCTGATCCTGGCCGGGGCCGCGGTGCTGCTGGTGGCGTTCGTGCTGGTGGAGCGGCGGACCGCGGAACCGGTGCTGCCGCTGTGGGTGTTCCGCCGTCGGGTGCTGACCGGCGGCAACCTGGCGACGTTCGGCATCGGCGCGCTGCTGATCGGCCTGAGTTCGTACGTGCCGACGTTCGTGCAGGGCGTGTTGGGCACCGGCGCGCTGGTCGCCGGGTTCGCGCTGGCCGCGCTGACCATCGGCTGGCCGATCTCGGCGACCTTCGCCGGTCGGGTGTACCTGCGGATCGGCTTTCGCAGTACGGCACTGATCGGCAGCGCGATCGTCATCGTCGGGGCGGTGCTGTGCGCGCTGCTGCCCGAGCACGCCCAGGTGTGGCAGGCCGGTGGCGCGTGTTTCGTGGTCGGCGCCGGTCTGGGTCTCACGGCGAGTCCGACGTTGGTCGCGGCGCAGTCGGTGGTCGGCTGGGATCGCCGGGGCGTGGTCACCGGCACCAACATGTTCTCCCGTTCGACGGGCAGCGCGGTCGGCGCCGCGGTGTTCGGCGCGATCGCGAACAGCACGCTCGCCTCCCGACTGGCCCATCCCCCGGCGGCCGTGGCGGCGGCGTTGGGTGGGCGCGGTGTCGACGCGACCAGCCTGGTGCTCGGCGGCGGCCTGCCCGGGGCGGCGGCCGGTTTCGTCAGGGACAGCCTCTACAGTGCGTCGCACCACGTGTTCGAGGCATTGGTGGTGGTCGCCGTGCTGGCGGCGGCGGCGTTGCTGCTGATGCCGCACAAGACCGAGGAACTGGTTTTCGACTCCTGACCGGCCCTCGGCGCCGCGACCCGGACCGGAACGGAGACGATCACCCACGAACTACCCGGACCGCCCATGACGGCCGGGGCAAGGCCGATACTCTGCCCCCGTGAACGAGGACCGGATGTGGCGGCGGCGTCGGCGTGCCGGTGGGTTCACGTTCCTGCTGGGGCTGCTCAGCGGTGTGGCCGGGATGGCATACGGCATGGTGGCGGCCCCGCAGCCCGACACACCCCTCTTCGACACCCTGGGCGCGTTGGGCATCGTGCTGCTGTTCACCGGACTCGGCATGGCCGGGATCGGCCTGTTGGGCTGGGTGGTGGCGACCCTCGCGCTGCGGCGGTCAGCCGCCCGCAGCAACCAGGCGCACTGACCGACCGGCGTGCGTGATCACGTCGCCGTCGCGCAGTTGCCGGCCGCGGCGGGTGTCCACGCGGCCGTTGACCGTGACCTCGCCGTCCTCGACCATCGCCTTGGCTTCCGCGCCGTCGTCGGCAAGGCCGGCCAGTTTCAGGAACTGGCCGAGCCGGATCATGTCGTCGTTGATCGTCACTTCTGGCAGCCGCACGGACCGCATCTCACCGCTTGCCGTGCGCGAGCGCAACTCCGTCCCCCGCGACCACGTCCCCGCTGACCGACTGCCCGGCCGGGCGCATCCAGCCGAACGTCAGTTCCACCGCGCGCCGCCAGTTGCCGTACTCGGACTCGCGGCGCGCCGGGTCCATGCTGGGCGACCACTGGGCGGCCCGGTGCCAGTTTCGGCGCAGCCCCTCCAGGTCCGGCCAGTAGCCGACCGCGAGACCGGCCGCGTAGGCCGCGCCGAGCGACACCGTCTCCACGACCATCGGCCGCACCACCGGCACGTTCAGCACGTCCGCGATGCACTGCATGAGCAGGTTGTCGGCGGTCATCCCGCCGTCGACCTTCAGCGTGCTCGGTTCGAGACCCGAGTCGGCGTTCATCGCGTCGACCACCTCGCGGGTCTGCCAGGCCGTCGCCTCCAGCACGGCCCTGGCCAGGTGGCCCTTGGTGATGTACGACGTGAGCCCGGCGATGATGCCGCGGGCCTCCGACCGCCAGTGCGGCGCGAACAGACCCGAGAACGCCGGCACGATGTAGCAGCCGCCGTTGTCCTCGACCGTTCTGGCCAGGGTCTCGATCTCCGGCGCGCTGCCGATCAGGCCCAGGCCGTCGCGGAACCACTGCACCAGCGAGCCGGTGATCGCGATGGAGCCCTCCAGCGCGTAGACCGCGGGCTCCTCGCCGATCTTGTAGCCGACCGTGGTGAGCAGGCCGTGCGTTGAGTGGGCCGGCACCGGACCGGTGTTCATCAACAGGAAACTGCCGGTGCCGTAGGTGCACTTGGCTTCGCCGGGCGCGAAACACGTCTGCCCGAACAGCGCCGCGTGCTGGTCGCCCAGTGCGGCGCCGATGCGGATGCCGGGCACCACACGTGTGGTGGCACCGTAGGTCTCGGTGGACGACCGGATCTCCGGCAGCATCCGGCGTGGAATGTCGAAAAAGGACAGCAGGTCGTCGTCCCAGGCCAGGGTGCGCAGGTTCATCAGGAGGGTGCGGCTGGCGTTGGTCACGTCCGTGACGTGCACGCCGCCGTCCGGGCCGCCGGTCAGGTTCCAGATCAGCCAGCTCTCCATGGTGCCGACCAGCACGTCGCCGCGCGATGCACGATCACGCAGGGCAGGGCGACGATCCAGCAGCCACCTGATCCGGGGCGCGGAGAAGTAGGACGCCAGCGGCAGGCCGGTCCGTTCGTGGATCATCGCGGCACCGGGACGGGCGGCCAGTTCGGCGACCAGGTCGTCGGTTCTGGTGTCCTGCCAGACGATGGCGTGGCCGATCGGGACGCCGGTGTGCCGGTCCCACAGCACGATCGTCTCGCGCTGGTTGGCGATCCCGACCGCGACCACCTGGTCGGCGTCGATGCCGGCCTGCCGCAACGCCTGCGGGACCAGCCGTTCCAGGTTGCGCCAGATCTCCACCGCGTCGTGCTCGACCCAGCCCGGTTTCGGGAAGAACTGCTGATGTTCCTTCTGCACCAAGGAATGCAGGCGGCCACGCTGGTCGAACAGGATGCACCTGGTCGACGTGGTGCCCTGGTCGATGGACATCACATAACGAGCGACCATCCCGCACCTCACCATCTCGACGCCCCCAGGTCCCGCGAGACCGCACGCGCCGCGTCCCGAACATAGCCGACCAGCACCGGATTCGGCTGGCCGTCGCAGACGCGTTCCACGGCACCGAAAACGCCGATGGCACCGACCACCAACCCACCGTAACCACGGATCGGCGCCGCGATGCTCGCCTGGCCGGCCACGTTCTCCTCGTTGTCCACGGCCCAGCCACGGTCGCGCACCTGCGCCAGCGCCCGCGTGAGTGCCGCGCGCGCCACGATGGTGCGCCGGGTGAACGGCGTCAGCTCGCAGGTCAGTTCCACGTCGTAGGCGAGCAGCACCTTGCCCAGCGCCGTGGCGTGCAGCGGCAGCAGCGCGCCGACGTCCAGCGTCTGCAGCGAGTCGTCCGGCCGGAACACGTGGTGCACGACGAGCACAGAGCCCTCCAGCGGCGCGCCGATCCGCACCGCCTCACCGCTGCGCGCGGCCAGCGCGTCGGCCCAGTTGATCGCCCGTGACCGCAGCTCGTTCACGTCGAGGTAGCTGGTCCCGAGGTGCAGCAACGCGGCGCCGAGCTGATACTTGCCGGTAGCGCGGTCCTGTTCGACGAAGCCGACCCGCTGGAGCGTGCGCAGGATGCCGTGCGCGGTGCCCTTGGCCAGTTCCAGCGAGCTGGCGATCTCACCGACACCGAGCCGGCCGGAGCCACGGGCGAGCAGCCGCAGGATCGCTGCCGCTCGTTCGATGGACTGCACCGGCCCCGGCACGCTGCGACGGTAACGCCACCGTTCGACAATGTCGACCAGCGTGCGTTGACCCGGGAATTGACACGGTCTTAACGTCCGAGCAAGCCGCCCGGCAAACTCAAGGAGGAGTCCATGGTGGAACGGCTCAGAGACCACGGCCTGCTCGGTGAGATGGCGGCCGAGTTCGCCGGCACGCTGATCCTGATCCTGTTCGGTGTCGGTGTCGTCGCCCAGGTGGTCGCGGGCGGGCTCGGCGGGCACGACAGCATCGCGTGGGGCTGGGGTTTCGGCGTCATGCTCGGTGTCTACGTCGCGGGCCGGATCAGCGGCGGCCACCTCAACCCGGCCGTCACCATCGCGCTGGCCGTGTTCAAGGGATTCGAGTGGCGCAAGGTCGCGCCCTACGCGCTGGCCCAGTTCCTCGGCGCGTTCGTGGCCGCGCTGATCGTGCGCTGGAACTACACCGAAGTGCTCAGCAAGATCGACCCCGGCCACACCCTCAAGTCGCAGGGCGTGTTCTCCACGCTGCCCGGCAACGGCACACTCCCGGTGACCGACTGGGGCGCGCTGCGTGACCAGATCATCGGCACCGCGATCCTGCTGTTCCTGGTCGTGGCGATCACCGACGTCCGCAACACGTCGCCGCTGGCGAACCTGGCGCCCGTCGTGATCGGCTTCCTGATCGTCGCGATCGGCATGGCGTGGGGCACGGACGCGGGCTACGCCATCAACCCGGCCCGCGACTTCGGCCCGCGGCTGGCATCGTTCTTCACCGGATACGGCTCCGCCTTCCATGACCAGTACGGCAATCTGTATTTCTGGATACCGATCGTCGGCCCGATCGTCGGCGGCCTCATCGGCGCCGGGCTGTACGAACTGCTGGTCGGCCGGTTCCTGCCGGTCACCGGTCCACAGGAGCCCGGCGAGTTGCCTGCCGCCCCCGAGAAGTTCGAAAACGCCTGACACTCAAGGAAGAGACAGAACATGGCTGACTTCGTGGGAGCCGTTGACCAGGGCACCACCAGCACCCGATTCATGATCTTCGACCACGGCGGCAACGAGATCGGCCGGCACCAGCTCGAACACGAGCAGATCCTGCCGCAGGCCGGCTGGGTCGAGCACAACCCGACCGAGATCTGGGAACGCACCAGCGCCGTGGTGCAGACCGCGCTGCGCAACGCCAACCTGTCCGCGTCCGACCTGGCCGCGGTCGGCATCACCAACCAGCGCGAGACCGCGGTGGTGTGGAACCGGAAGACCGGCCGCCCCTACTACAACGCCATCGTGTGGCAGGACACCAGAACCGACCGGATCGCGTCCGCGCTGGACCGGGACGACCGCGGCCAGACCATCCGCCGCAAGGCCGGCCTGCCACCGGCGACGTACTTCTCCGGCGGCAAGATCCAGTGGATCCTGGAGAACGTCGACGGCGTCCGGGCCGCCGCCGAGGCGGGCGACGCGATCTTCGGCAACACCGACAGCTGGCTGCTGTGGAATCTGACCGGCGGCACGGACGGCGGCGTGCACGTCACCGACCCGACGAACGCCAGCCGCACCATGCTGATGAACCTGGAAACACTGGACTGGGACGACGAACTGCTCGGCTTCTTCGGCGTGCCACGGGCGATGCTCCCCCAGATCCGCCCGTCGTCCAATCCCGACCTCTACGGCACCACCCGCGCCACCGGCCCGTTCGCCGGCGAGGTCGCGCTGTCCGGTGACCTCGGCGACCAGCAGGCCGCCACCGTCGGGCAGGTCTGCTTCGAGCCGGGGAAAGCCAAGAACACCTACGGCACCGGCAACTTCCTGCTGCTCAACACTGGT
>DASXXM010000219.1:0-8252 GCA_036503065.1 Pseudonocardiaceae bacterium
CCTCACCCCGTGGTGGCGCCAACTCGACGACTGGCGGGACACGTTCCCGCGCGGCTACGAGTGGCCGGCCGACGGCACGCTGTCGCCGCAGTACGTGATCGAGCGGATCGGCACCCTCGTCGGACCGGACGCGGTGTACACGGCGGGAGTCGGCCAGCACCAGATGTGGGCGGCGCAGTTCGTCTCGTACGAGTACCCGCGCACCTGGATCAACTCCGGCGGTCTCGGCACGATGGGCTTTGCCGTGCCGGCCGCGATGGGCGCCAAGTTCGGCGTGCCGGACAAGCAGGTGTGGGCGATCGACGGCGACGGCTGCTTCCAGATGACCAACCAGGAACTGGCCACCTGCGCCATCGAGGGCGCGCCGATCAAGGTCGCCGTGATGAACAACGGCAACCTGGGCATGGTCCGCCAATGGCAGAACCTGTTCTACGACGGCCGTTACTCGCACACCGACCTTGGCACGCACAAGCACCGCATCCCGGACTTCAAGCTGCTGGCCGAGGCGCTGGGCTGCGTCGGGCTGCGGTGTGAGTCCAAGGAGGACGTCGACGCCACGATCAAGGCCGCCATGGAGATCAACGAGCGCCCGGTGGTCATCGACTTCGTGGTGGGCAAGGACGCCCAGGTGTGGCCGATGGTCGCGGCCGGCAAGGGCAACGACGAGATCCAGGCCGCGCGCGGTATCCGCCCGCTTTTTGACGAAGACGACGTGTGAGGCGATCATGAGCAAGCACACACTGAGTGTGTTGACCGAGAACAAACCCGGCGTGCTGGCCCGGGTGGCCGGCCTGTTCTCGCGGCGCGGCTTCAACATCGAGTCGCTCGCGGTCGGGCCGACGGAGCATCCGGACGTGTCCAGGATGACCATCGTGGTCTCGGTCGACGAGCTGCCGCTGGAACAGGTCACCAAGCAGCTCAACAAGCTCGTCAACGTGATCAAGATCGTGGAGCTGGAACCGGCGATCGCGGTGCAGCGGGAGCTGCTGCTGGTCAAGGTGCGTGCGGACGCAACTGTGCGCAGCCAGGTGTTGGAGACCGTGCAGCTGTTCCGCGCCAAGGTCGTCGACGTGTCGCCGGAGGCGCTGACCATCGAGGCCACCGGCACCGCGGACAAGCTCGATGCGCTGGTCCGCATGCTGGAACCGTTCGGGGTGCGCGAAATGGTGCAGTCCGGCATGGTCGCGGTGGGCCGTGGACCCCGGTCCATCACCGCGACCACGGTCCGCTGATACTGAGCCGATGTTCGGCTGATAAGAGGGCTTCCCAAACTGAGTTTTCCCAAGGAGAGGAACAACTGGATTCACATGAGCGCCGAGATCTTCTATGACGACGATGCCAACCTGGCCGTCATCCAGGCTCGCAAGGTCGCCGTCATCGGCTACGGCAGCCAGGGCCACGCGCACGCCCTGAGCCTGCGCGACTCCGGAGTGGACGTGCGGGTCGGCCTGCCGGAGGGTTCGAAGTCCCGGGCGAAGGCCGAGGAGCAGGGCCTGCGGGTGCTCACCCCGGCCGACGCGTCCGCCGAAGCCGACGTGATCATGATCCTGGCCCCGGACACCAAACAGCGGGCCATCTACGAGCAGGACATCCGGCCCAACCTGAAGCCGGGTGACGCGCTGTTCTTCGGGCACGGCTTCAACATCCGGTACGGCCTGATCCAGCCGCCCGCCGACGTGGACGTGGTACTGGTCGCGCCGAAAGGCCCCGGTCACCTGGTGCGCCGGCAGTTCGTGGACGGCAAGGGCGTGCCGGACCTGGTCGCGATCGAACAGGACGCCACCGGCAAGGCGCTGGAACTGGGCCTGTCCTACGCGAAGGGCATCGGCGGTACCCGGGCCGGCGTCATCAGGACGACGTTCACCGAGGAGACCGAGACCGACCTGTTCGGCGAGCAGGCGGTGCTCTGCGGCGGCACGACGGCGTTGATCCAGGCCGGTTTCGAGACGCTGACGGAGGCCGGCTACCAGCCGGAGATCGCCTATTTCGAGGTGCTGCACGAGCTGAAGCTGATCGTCGACCTGATCTACGAGGGCGGCATCGCGCGGATGCGCTACTCCGTGTCGGACACCGCGGAGTACGGCGACCTGACCCGCGGTCCGCGCGTGATCAGCCCGACCGTCAAGGCGGAGATGCGCAAGATCCTGGACGAGATCCAGGACGGCCGTTTCGCGAAGGAATGGGTCGCCGAGGACGAGGCGGGCCGACCGAACTTCAACCGACTGCAGCGCCAGGGCGAGCAGCATTCGATCGAGGAGGTCGGCAAGCGGCTGCGCGGTCTGATGTCCTGGGTGGACCGACCGCTCACCGACACGGCCTGAGCGTTCAGGTCCCGCACGGATACGGCGCGCCGGGAGCTCAGGCGCGCCGTATCGTCGTCACGCCAACACGTTCCGACTCCAGCCCAGGGAGCCCCCGGCGATGAGCGATGAGCAGCAGAGCACGGCCAGTGCGCCGATCTACGACGACAAGGCGCACGTCCGTGGCCAGCTCGATCTGACCGACGCCCAGTGGCAGCGCGCCGGTGATCCGGACGACGACGACGGCGAGTACGTCGAGGTCGCGTTCGTCCCGCACACCGACGGCAAGACCTACATCGCCATGCGCAACTCGAAGTTCACCGGCCCGGACGACACGGTGCTGGTGTTCACGGAGTCCGAGTGGGACGCCTTCGTGGCGGGCGCGAAAGACGGCGAGTTCGACGAACCCTGGTAGAGACTTTCTTGGCGTGTCAGGCGCCCGGCCGCGGTGTCACAGCCCAAAAGGGCACAATCGGGCGCTGGGCCCGATTTGTGTGGCATGCTGACTTCCGGTTACTCGTCGCCGGGGGGAGACAGAGCCTTGCTTGACAACGACACCGACCGGGCACGAGGCCGCGGCGTCCTTGAGGGAGCCTTCGCGCTGCTGGACGTGCTCGGCACGATGGGCAACGAGGTCGGACTCTCCGAGCTCGCCAAGAGCAGCGGGCTGCCCAAGACCACCGTCCACCGACTGCTGGACCAACTCGGCGAGCTCGGTGCGGTGGAACGGTCCTCCACCGGCTACCGCATCGGCTCGCGGGTGTTCCGGCTCGGTCAGGGCTGGCAGTCCGACCTGCGCGACCACGCCCTCCGTACCCTGCGCGCGCTCTCCGCGCGGCTGCGGGAGACCGTCGGCCTCGTCATGCCGAGGGAGGGCCGGATCCTGATCGCGGCCAGCAGCATCGTTCGGCCCGAACACGGCCGCATGATGCGACCGGGACAGACCGTGTCGCTGGACACGGCGGCGGGCCGGCTGCTCGCCGCACACGATCCGCTGCTGGGCATGCCGTCCGGCTTCTCGGCCGAGGCGTGGTCGGCGGCGGCCTACCGGGTGCGTGCGGCAGGCGCCGCGTTCGACCGGGAGCAGGTGGTGCCCGGGGTCGCGTGCGCCGCCGTGCCGGTGCGCACGGCCACCGGGCGGGTCACGGCCGCGCTCTGTGCCCTGGTGCCGCCGCAGCGGCAGCTGTCGCCGTTGGTCGTCGACCTGACGAATGCCGCGCAGGCGGTTGGCCACACGATCGGGGCCGACGCAGGCCCGGACTGGCGGGTCGGCCCCGATCGGGCGGGCGATCAGTAGTACCGGTGGGTGGGCGTCCGCGTTCGTGCTGACCCGTTCGGCCAGTGCCGCTGCCGACGGTCGGGCCCGATAGACTTCTTGGCGGTCCGGGCACAGCGTTGTGGCCGGTCAGCGCGTTCCCTTGTTCTGTCATCCCGCGTCCCCGGAGCCGCCGTCGTGACCAGTACCCGTCGTCCCGTCGTCCTGATCGCTGAAAAGCTCGCCCCGTCCGTGCTGGACCTGCTCGGTGACGGCGTGGACGTGCAGCACGTCGACGGCACCGACCGCCCGGCCCTGCTGGCCGCGCTGGCGAACGCCGACGCGCTGCTGGTCCGCTCCGCCACCAAGGTGGACGCCGCCGCGCTGGCCGCGGCCACCAGGCTGAAGGTCGTGGCACGGGCCGGTGTCGGCCTGGACAACGTCGACGTGCCGGCCGCGACCGAGCGTGGCGTGATGGTGGTCAACGCGCCGACGTCCAACATCGTCTCGGCCGCCGAGCACGCGGTCGCGCTGCTGCTCGCGGTGGCCCGCCGCATCCCGGCCGCCGACGCCAGCCTGCGCGAAGGCCAGTGGAAGCGCAGTTCGTTCAACGGTGTCGAGCTCAACGGCAAGACCGCCGGCATCGTCGGCCTCGGCAAGATCGGCCAGCTGCTGGCGCAGCGCCTCGCGGCGTTCGGCATGGAGCTCATCGCCTACGACCCGTACGTGTCGCCGGCCCGTGCCGCCCAGCTGGGCATCGAAATGGTCACGCTGGACGAGCTGCTGGAGCGGGCGGACACGATCTCCATCCACCTGCCCAAGACGCCGGAGACCAAGGGCCTGATCGGCAAGGACCAGCTGGCCAAGGTCAAGCCGGGCGTGATCATCGTCAACGACGCCCGCGGCGGCCTGATCGACGAGGACGCCCTTGCCGACGCCCTGCGCGACGGCCGGGTCGGCGGCGCCGGCATCGACGTGTTCGTCAAGGAGCCGTGCACCGACAGCCCGCTGTTCGAGCAGCCCAATGCCGTGGTCACCCCGCACCTTGGCGCGTCGACCACCGAGGCGCAGGACCGCGCCGGCACGGACGTGGCCCGGTCGGTGCTGCTGGCGCTGGCAGGCGACTTCGTGCCGGACGCGGTGAACGTGCAGGCCGGTGGCGTGGTGGGCGAGGAGGTCCGGCCCTACTTGTCGCTGGTGCAGAAGCTCGGCACCGTGGTCGCCGCGCTGGCCAGCAAGCCGCCCGCGTCGGTGACCGTGCGGGTGCGCGGCGAGCTGGCCGGTGAGGACGTGACGGTGCTGCCGTTGGCGGCGCTGCGCGGCGTGTTCGGCGGGATGTTGGAGGAGCAGGTCACGTTCGTCAACGCGCCGAAGCTCGCGGAGGATCTCGGCGTGCGGGTCGAGCTGGTGACCGAGCCGGAGAGCGCGAGCCACCGTTCGTTGGTGACGGTACTGGCGGCCCTGCACGACGGCGGCTCGGTGAGCGTGTCGGGCACGCTGACCGGTCTGGACGCGGTGGAGAAGCTGGTCGAGATCAACGGCCGGTTCTTCGACCTGCGGGCCGAGGGCACGGTCCTGGTCCTGGAGTACGCGGACCGCCCCGGCGTGATGGGCACGGTCGGCACCCTGCTCGGCGAGGCGGGCGTGAACATCGAGGCGGCCCAGATCAACCAGACGAACGAGGGCACGGACGCGATCATGCTGCTGCGGGTGGACCGTCAGGTGAGCGCCGAGGTGCGCGAGCCGATCGGCGCCGCGGTGGGCGCGCGGCTGGTCCGCTCCATCTCGTTCGACTGAGTTCCATCCCGGTTCTCCTGGTCCGTGCCGGGTCGCAGCGTCCGACCCGGCACGGTCAGATCCAGCCGATTTCCTCTTCGGATGCGTCGCGCCAGCGGATCGCGGGCGGCGGGAACACCTCGCCGAATGCCCACTGGGCCGCCGCTCTGCGCAGCTCAGCCAGCGTGATCGCCGACTCGCCGGGAAACCGCGTCACGGGATTCCACGGGTCGGCGACCAGCACGGCGTCGTGATGGTCGGACGCGCCTTGGCTCAACCACTGGTGGCTGACGCCGTCGCGGTCCACCACCAGGACCGCTGCGGCCGCGACATGTAGTGCGGCGTCAACAGCGAACTGGAAGTGGGAGGGCGGGAACTCGACCGGCAGTGCTCGGGGGGTGTAGCCCGAGGCGCGTAGCTCCAACCAGGCCGTTGCCGAGGTGGCGGCGCTGGTGACGTCGTCGAGGAAGCGCGCCAGCGCCCTACTGTCGCGCACGTCCCTGCTGTTGGCCTGGCCGTCGACGATCTGGTGTCCCACCACGGTCAGGGGATACTCAATCGCGTGCGCCAACTCGGCCCGGCTGATGGTGGTCAGCATCGCCAAGGCGTCATCCCTCCGCCGAAAACGTTGTCTTCTGTAGCGGGCCGCCTCCCCGTGGAGGCCACCACACGACCAATGATGCCCCGGCGGGCAGCAGCCGCGACACGATCGCCAGGCAGGACGCCGGCCGAACGTCGCCATTCTGGTCCTGAGCGCACGGTCCGCCGGGATAGTTGATCACCATCACGCCCTGCCGCACGCCTGCCGCACGCATGGCTGCGGCGGCCTTGACCTCGACGTGATCGACGATATTGGGTCGACCGGTTGCCGGGAACACCCCGGCTGCGCGGCCGACCCGCAGAGCTGTGTCGGAGTCGGCGTTCCGGGCGCTGGTGTAGTGCGTCTCGTGGCCGTCCTTGTCATAGAACAGTCCATCGGTGGGGTCACCCAGCCGACGGATGGTTGCGAGCCGCGCCTGTGCCCACGTCGCATCGTTGTCGGCCGCGCCGACACTGGCCGGGCAGTCTGCGGTGTCCGCGTGAGCCACGGCCGCCGTGGCGGTCTGGCCACACCCGAACCGCGCATCGGTGGGCCAGTGGCTCGTGACGTAGCTGACTCCGAACACGACCAGGGCGATCAGCACAACCCAGCCGAACAGCCGTTTCATGCGAGATCTCCCAGATGGTGAGCCAGAGCCTGCGTCACATCATGCTGGAGGGCTCTGACACGGGCCGATGGCCGTGGTGGTGGCTGGCGGCCCGTTCGGTGATGCTGGCCGGCGATGTCGTGCCCGGCGCGGTGAACGTGCCGACAGTGGTGTGGTGGGCGCGGCTGGTCCGCTCCATCTCGTTCGACCGAACGTACGGCCGTCCAGACAGGACAGCGGCGTTGGACGCGGTCGCCGACAGTTGGCATCGCGTCGGGCAACGGTCTGTGCGTCGGTGAATCACCCCGGCCTAGGCCCAAATTGCTCCCTTCGAGTGACGATTGACCCGATCGGGTGTCCCGCAGACCGGGATAAGTCGGCTCTTAACCCACCCTCCGGTGGGATATGCAGCCAATTGGCCGGTAACCTTCCGAGATCGAGGGGTCCCACTGCGGGACCGTTACTCCGGAGGTGTGCATGCGGCTCGCGGTGATCCCAGGGGATGGGATCGGTCCCGAGGTGATCGGCGAGGCACTCAAAGTTCTCGGCGAGGTCGCTCCGAATGCTGAAACAACGAACTACGACCTGGGCGCCGCCCGGTGGCACGCGACCGGGGAGCTGCTGCCCGAATCCGTGCTGACCGAACTGCGCCAGCACGACGCGATCCTGCTCGGCGCGGTCGGCGATCCATCGGTGCCCAGCGGCATCCTGGAGCGGGGTTTGTTGCTGCGCCTACGGTTCGAGTTGGACCACCACGTCAACCTGCGGCCGGCCAAGCTCTACCCGGGCGTGCGCAGCCCGCTGGCCGATCCGTCCGAGATCGACATGGTGATCGTCCGCGAGGGGACCGAGGGTCCCTACGCGGGCAACGGGGGGTTGCTGCGTAAGGACACCCCGCACGAGATCGCCACCGAGGTGAGCGTGAACACCGCGTTCGGCATCGAGCGGGTGGTGCGGGACGCGTTCTCCCGGGCCAGCGCGCGGCCGCGCAAGCACGTCACGCTGGTGCACAAGACGAACGTGCTCACCCACGCCGGTTCGCTGTGGTCGCGGGTGACCGAGGAGGTGTCGTTGCAGCACCCCGAGGTCACCGTGTCCTACCAGCACGTGGACGCGGCCACGATCCACATGGTCACCGACCCGTCCCGGTACGACGTGATCGTGACGGACAACCTGTTCGGTGACATCCTCACCGACCTGGCCGCCGCGATCACCGGTGGCATCGGCCTGGCGGCCAGCGGCAACCTGGACGTGACCCGGCGCAACCCGAGCATGTTCGAGCCGGTGCACGGCAGCGCGCCGGACATCAGCGGCCGGCGGCTGGCCGACCCGACCGCGGCCGTGCTGTCGGTGGCGCTGATGCTCGATCATCTCGGCCAGCACGAGGCGGCCCGCCGGATCGAGGCGTCCGTCGCGTTCGACCTGGCCACCCGGGACCAGGCGTCGCCGGGGACCACCGAGCTGATCGGCGACCGGCTGGCGGCACTCGTGTCGTCGAACGCGTCCCGGTCCACGCTGTAGTGCGGGTTTCCCGGATCGTGGCATGGCAGTGGTACAGCCGTCGTGTCCACGATCCGGGACGATCGGCTCGTTGGCTGGACTCGGCCGACGTGGGTGTGGCACCATCCACGGCATGGCTCACCTTGTGGTGATCATTATCGATGAGCGCGCCGAGTAGCTGACTCCAGCACCGGCGCGCCGACCTCTCGCATCCTGCGGGGGGTCTTTTTGTTT
>DASXXM010000220.1:0-4404 GCA_036503065.1 Pseudonocardiaceae bacterium
CTACGACGAGGGCTATCGGCCCACCTTTCCCGGGATCGAGGACTTCGTCGGGCCGGTCGTGCACCCGCAGTTCTGGCCGGCCGAGCTGGACTACGCCGACAAGCGGATCGTGGTCGTCGGCAGCGGTGCGACCGCCGTGACGCTCGTCCCGGCGCTCGCGGCAACGGCGGCGCACGTGACCATGCTGCAACGCTCGCCGAGCTACGTCCTCGCGTTACCGGCCACCGACGCGATCGCGGAACGGCTGCGCCGCTGGTTACCCGACCGCGCGCTGTATCCCGTGCTGCGCTGGAAGAACGCGCTGCTCGCGACGCTGAACTTCCAGCTGTCCCGGCGGCGGCCGCACTGGGTCAAGGCGTTCCTGCGCAACGCGGCCGTCAAGCAGCTGCCGCCCGGCTACGACGTCGACACGCACTTCGCGCCGAAGTACAACCCGTGGGACCAACGCCTGTGCCTGATCCCCGACGGCGACCTGTTCGCCGCCATCAGCGGCGGACGCGCGGAGATGGTGACCGACCACATCGACACGTTCACCGAGAAGGGCGTCCGGCTGGCCTCCGGGACCGAACTGGACGCCGACATCGTGGTGACGGCGACCGGACTGAACCTGCTGCCGATCGGCGGCATCGAACTGACCGTCGACGGCACACCGGTCGAGCTGGGCGAATCAATGGTCTACAAGGGAATGATGCTGTCCGGCGTGCCCAACTTCGCGTGGACCATCGGCTACGCCAACGCGTCGTGGACGCTCAAGGCCGATCTCGTCGCGGGCTACGTCTGCCGGTTGCTGCGGCGCATGGACAGCGGCGGCTACACGACGGTGACGCCGGTCCCGCCGGCCACCGCCGCCGCGACCGCCGATCCGATCATCGATCTCACCTCCGGTTACGTCCGGCGCAGCGTCGCCCTGCTCCCGAAACAGGGCGCGGCGGCGCCGTGGCGACTGCACCAGAACTACGTGCGCGACGTGCGCATGTTCCGCCACGGCCGCCTCGACGACGACATCGCCTTCAGTTGATTCAGTACCGGACAGCTATGTCCGGGTGACCGCCCGCCCGGCGGACGTGGCTGCCATCACCTGCCGGCCCGCGTTGGCCAGTAGGGTCGCGTCGGAGCTGACGCCGATGAACCGGAAGCCGTCGTCGGCGTACCGGCGTGCGGCTGCCGCGTCCGGGGCCAGGATGCCGGCCGCGATCCCGGCCCGCTCGGCCGCGGCGAGCACCCGCTGGACGGCCTCCCGGAACACCGGCGCGCTGGTGTCGCCGGGGACGCCGAGGTCGTAGGAGAGGTCGCGTGGTCCGATGAACAGCACGTCGACCCCTGGCACGGCGGCGATGTCGTCCACCCGCTCGACGGCGGCCCGGTTCTCGACCTGGATGATGCCGACGATCCGGTCGTTCGCCGTGGCGAGTGCTTCCGGGTGGGTGCCGAAACCGCACGCGCGGTTGTAGGTGGCGACACCGCGGTCGCCCTGCCGTGGGTAGCGCAGGTGCCGGACGGCCTGTTCCGCGTCGGCCGCGGACTCCAGCCGGGGGAACATGACACCTTCCGCGCCGAGGTCGAGCACCCGCCCGGCGCGGATCCGGTCGGTCGACTCGACCCGGACCAGCATCGGCACGCCGTGCGCGTCGGCGGCGAGTTGTTGCGCCAGCAGCGTGCTCTCGTCGCCGCCGCCGTGTTCGAGATCGACGAGGAGCCAGTCGAAGCCGGCCAGCGCGCAGGCTTCCGCGGCCATGGCGGAACCGAGCCCCAGGAACGTGCCGTACAGGGTCTGTCCGGCGGCGAGCCGCCGCCGCAGGTCGGTCATGGCCGTGCTCCCGACCGACCGGACAGCAGTTCGACCAGGCGCAGCAGGGCCGTGTGGTCCAGTGACCCGTCGCCCTGAGCCCGCAGCGCGGCCATGAGTTGGGCGACCAGCGCGCCCAGCGGCACGACGACCCCGGCGTCCCGCGCCACGGCCAGCCCGATGCCGAGATCCTTGTGGTGCAGGTCGACCCGGAAGCCGGGGGCGAATTCCCGGGCCAGCATGGTGGCCGCCTTGCGGTCGAGTATCCGGTTGCCGGCCAGCCCGCCGGCGAGCACGCGCAGCCCGGCGGCCGCGTCGACACCCGAGGCTTCGAGCAGCACGATGGCTTCCGCGACCAGTTCGATGGTGCCGGCCACGACGAGTTGGTTGGCCGCCTTGACGGTCTGCCCGGCGCCTGCCGGCCCGACGTGGACCACGGTCGTGCCCAACACGTCCAGCACCGGCCCGGCACGCTCGACGTCCGCGGCGTCGCCACCAACCATAATGGACAGTGCGCCGTCGATGGCGCCCTGCTCGCCGCCGGACACGGGGGCGTCCAGGACGTGGATGTCCTTCTCGTGCGCCGCCAGCGCCACGGCCCGCGCGGTCTGCGGCCGGATCGTGCTCATGTCGATGAACAGCAGGCCGGGTTGGCCCGCGTCGACGATCCCGCCGGCACCGAGGGCCACCGCCTCGACGTCCGGCGAGTCCGGCAGCATCGTGATGACGATGTCCGCGTCCTTCACCACGTCGGCCACTGATCCGCCGGCCCGCCCGCCCGCCGCGACGAGCCGATCGACCGCGGCACTGCTCCGGTTGTAGCCGGTGACGTCGAACCCGGCCCGGACCAGGTTCACCGCCATCGGGCCGCCCATGATGCCCAGCCCGATGAACCCGACCGTTGCTTTCGTTCCCACGTGCCCTCCTCGCTTGTTCATACCTGTGAACGATAGACACAGATGTGAATCGTGCCGACGATACGTGCACAGTCCGTGCCGGGCAATCACCAGTTGTCACGGTCAGGTAACGCTCGACCGGCTCCAGGTGCTCACGGCCGGCTCGGGCAGCATGAGCGTCGTGCAGAATCCGACAGAAGTTCGTGGCGGGCCCGGCCTCTACGACGTGTTGTTCCGGCGCCGCGACACCAGGGCCGAGTTCACCGGCGCCCCTGTTCCGGCGGAGGTGCTGCACCGCGTGCTCACCGCCGCGCATGCCGCACCCAGCGTAGGCCTGTCCCAGCCGTGGGATTTCGTGCTGGTCCAGGACGAGGACACCCGGCGCGCGTTCCGCGACCACGTCCGCGCAGAGCGCGACCTGTTCGCCACCACGCTGCCGCCGGAGCGGGCCGGCCTGTTCGAACGGATCAAGGTGGAGGGCGTGCTGGAGGCCAGCCTGGGCATCGTGGTCAGCTACGACCCGGACCGCGGCGCCCCCGCCGTGCTCGGCCGGCACGCGATCGCCGACGCGGGCCTGTACTCGGTGTGTCTTGCCATCCAGAACCTGTGGCTGGCGGCCACCGCGGAAGGGCTCGGCGTCGGCTGGGTCAGCTTCTACCGTGAGGACTTCCTGCGCGCACTCGTCGGCCTGCCGGCCAGGCTGCGGCCGGTCGCCTGGCTGTGCTTCGGACCCGTCGCGGACCTGCCGGACACACCGGACCTCGAACGCCACGGCTGGCGGCGGCGCGATCCGGTGGAGTCGGTAACCCATTACGATCGGTATCAGGAGCGCCAGTACGGCGCGGGCAGCCCGTCCTCCAGCGGCACGCGCAGCGACCGGAGCACGCCCGCGATCATGACGTAGTCGCCGACCAGCATGCACAGTTCGATCAGCTGCGCTTCGTCGAACCGCTCGCTCAGCGCCGCCCAGGTCCGGTCGTCCAGTTCGTGCTCGGCGATCAGCTGGTCGGCCGCCCTGATCAGCAGCGCGGTGTCGTCGTCGACGCCGTCGGGCTCGGCAACGCCCAGTGTCGCGATGACGTCCGCCGGCAGGCCGATCCGGCCCGCGATGTCGACGTGGTGGATCCACTCGTAGTCCGCGCCGCACCGGTAGGCCGTCCGCAGGATCAGCGTCTCGCGGACCTGCGCCGGCAGGCCGGACTTGTTCAGCAGCCGGTTCGCGAACCGGACGAAGTCCTTGAACAGCCCCGGGTTGCGCACGAACGTGGTGAAGATGTTCAGCTCGCTGCCGGCCGTGTCGAGCAACTGCTGCTGCTCGGCGCTGCGCTCGCTCGCTGTCAGCGGGGCCAGACGTGGTGCGTCGGTCATGCGAATTCCGCCTCTTCCGGTCGTCGAACGGCGTGCCGATACTGGCAGTCTCGCGTATTCTGACGTCGCGTATTCGTCCTGCCGGCCTAGGCCCATCATCTCTCTTGCGTGGACGATGGGTGTGAGCCGTCCCGGGTTGCCTGATCATGATGTCGGCTGGAGACTCTTCCAGTAGCGGACCGCCGATTTCACGATCGGTTAGAAATCATGCAGCGGCACGACTGCGACGCTGATCGTGCGGGTCCTCGCAGGCGGCTTGGCTGGCTCGCCCAGTACTACTGCGTTCGTGCCGTGGATGTATCCGTAGGCGAGCCAGCGATCGAGGGATTCGGCAGCGCCCAGCAGTGACGCGTC
>DASXXM010000221.1:0-2439 GCA_036503065.1 Pseudonocardiaceae bacterium
AGGTATAGCGCGCGCTCCGCCCGGGGACGGCGAGGACAGCGTAACTGCCGTCCTCGCTGACCGCGACGAAGCGCAGTTCCTGCATCGGCGTCCCTTCCCAGAACCACTTCCGTAAGAGTCTCCCGGTCAGCGCCCCATAAGGAAAGCACCCCGCCCGGCATGTCCGGAGATCAATGGCGTCAATTAGTCACGTCCGGGCCGCTTGGACGGGGCCGGCGACGACGCGCCGGACTCGCCGTCAGGCGATCCCGGCACGGAATCCGACAGCCCCAGCGCGTCCGCGCTCGCGGTCACCGTGTCCGTGGGCGGGCTGTCGACGGTTATCTTCGACGGCCACCAGTTCCACTTGCCGAGCAGCACCACGGTGCACGGCACCAGCACGGTGCGGACCACGAACGTGTCCATGATGACGCCGACCGCGAGACCGACGCCGACGTTCACGATCTGCGAACCGCCGGAGCCGCGCCCGCCGACCACGGCGAACACCGCGAACGTCCCGGCGAGCACCAGGCCGGCCGACGTGACCGTGGTGCCGGTCACGGACAGTGCGCGAGACACTGCCTCGCGTAGCGGATAATGGTGAGCTTCCTCCCTGATCCTGGTCATGACCAGGATGTTGTAGTCCTCGCCGAGAGCGAGCAGGAAGATAAACAACAGGAACGGCAGGATGAAGGTGATGCCGCCGGAATTCCCCAGCTCGATAAACAGGATGACGGCGAGCCCGAGCGCGGCGAAGTACGACAGCGCCACCGATGCGATCAGGTACAGCGGCGCGATCAGCGACCGCATGACCAGCGCGAGCAGCACGCCGATCACGATGATCGCGATCGGGATCACGTGCGCCAGGTCGCTGTTGGAGATCGCGCTGATGTCGTACAGCGCGGGCGCCTCGCCGGCGACGCCGTAATCGGTGGCGTGCAGGATCGGTACCACCGACGCCGCCGCGTCGCGCACCGCGGGCACCGCGTTGAGCGCCGCCGTGGTGGACGGGTCGCCGGCCGCGAGCGAGGTTTGGAACTGGATCGTCTTGCCGTCCGTGGAGACGAATTGCTGGGTCGCCCGGTACAGCTGATACGCCCCATTCCACTGGGCAGCCGTGACCTTGCCGGCCAGGGCGGCTGGCACGGGCGGCACGGTCGCCGGCAGCGGGGCGGAGCCGAGCACGGCGTGCAGCGCGCTGTACTGGACCGGGGTGAGCCCGGCGCCGCCGACCGGGTTGAGCGGCCCGGTCACCCCGGTGAACTCCTTGGACGCCTCCAGCTTCGCGGTCGCTGCCGCGATGGAGGGCGCTTGGTCCCAGGCGGGCACCGGCAGTTTGTAGACGAGGTTCGTCGGGTTGGCGGCCGTGGACGGGAAGTACTTGTTGAGCAGGTCGGTGCCGGCGGCGGAGTCGGTTCCGGCGGGCGCCGAGATGGTGCCGCCGAACCCGGCGCTCTGGTACCCGGTGACCGCGATCGCCAGCGCGCCGAACGCGATCACGCCGACGATCAGCGCGGCCGCCGGGCGCTTGACGATGCGCGCGGCGATCCGGCCCCACGCCCCGCTGGTGGCGCCGCCTGGCTTGGGCTTGGACGGCCAGAACGCCGCCCGCCCGAAGATCGACAGCAGCGCGGGCAGCAGCGTCAGGCCGGCCACCAGCATGACGCCGATGCCGATCGCCAGCGGGATGCCGAGGTTGGAGTAGATCTGGAAGGTGGCGAACAGCAGCGACAGCAGCGCCGCGATCACGGTGAGGGCGGAGAACGTGATCGACTCGCCCACCTTGGTCAGCGCGTTGACCACCGCGTCCTTCGAGGTGTCGCCGAGCCGGATCCGCTCGCGGACCCGGAACACCAGGAACAGGCCGTAGTCGGTGCCGGCGCCGAGCACGAGCACGATCAGCAGCAGCTGGGAGAGCTGGGACACCTTGAGCCCGTGGTTGGCGAGCTCGGCGACCAGCGGCCCGGCTATCGCCACCGACAGCAGCGCGGGGATCACCGTGATAAATGGCGCGAGCAACGACCTGAAGATCACCAGCAGCAGCAGGAGGATGAAGATCAGCGCGGCGAACTGCACCTGGTTGCCCGTGTTGGCGGACTGTTTCTGCTGGTCGGCCTGGTTCGCTACCTGGCCGGCCAGGTGCACCTGCATGCCCGGCGGCGGCGATGAGTCCGTGATCGCGGTGCGCAGGTTGCCGACGAGGTCCGTGACCGCCTTGTCGTCGTTGAGGTTCACGGTGGAGAGCACCTGGAGCTGCGCGGCCTGGCCGTCGACGCCGTTCGGGCCGGGCACCTGCGACTCGCCGAGCACGCGCACCTTCGTCACGGTCGGCACCTTGGCCAGGTGGGTCGTCAGGGTGGCCAGATAGGCCTGGTCTGCGGCGGTGAACGACCCGGTGGGTACCGCGGCCACCACCGGCACCGGCGTGACGGACAGCGAGATCCCGAGCGGCGCGGCCAG
>DASXXM010000222.1:0-3605 GCA_036503065.1 Pseudonocardiaceae bacterium
ACCGATGCGCCGCCGGCCGAGTCAACAGGGCAGGCTGACCGAGCTCGAACGCGAACGCCTCGCGGGGCAACGCGAGGACAGCCTCAGCTCAGCCGACCAACCCTCGTTCGGCGACCGCTGGTCCACCTGGGACAAAGCCGCCCACGGGCCGACGCCGTGGCCGGACTGGGTGATCACCGACCACGCCGCGCAGGACATCGAACTCGGCGTGCTCAAGACCGGCAAGGAAGCCGACGTCCACCTGGTGCGGCGCGCGCTGCATGCCGACGACAAGGCGCCCGTCCTGGCCGCCAAGCGTTATCGCGACGGCGACCACCGCCTGTTCCACCGTGACTCGCAGTACCTGGAGGGCCGTCGGGTCCGCGAGTCGCGGCAGAACCGCGCGATGGCCAACCGGACCGCGTTCGGCCGCAGCCTGATCGCCGAGCAGTGGGCGGCGGCCGAGTTCGGCGCGCTGTGCCGGTTGTGGTCGGCAGGCGTGCCGGTGCCGTACCCGGTCCAGTGGGAGGGCACCGAACTGCTGATGGAGTTCATCGGCGACGACGACGGCCATGCCGCCCCACGCCTGGCGCAGGTCCGGCCGGACCCGGACGAACTGCGCCACCTGTGGCACGAACTCCTGCAGACGATGCTCGCGCTGGCGGGCGACGGCCTCACCCACGGCGACCTGTCCGCGTACAACATCTTGGTACACAACGGAAATCCGATCCTGATCGACCTGCCGCAGGTGGTCGACCTGGTCGCGAACCCGGCCGGGATCGAATTCCTCGCCAGGGACGTGCGCAACGTCGCCAACTGGTTCGCCGCGCGCGGCCTCGAGCCCGACGTGCTGGACCAGGAGGCGGTGATCGCGCTGCTCATCTCCGCGGCCGGTCTCGACTAGCGAAATAACAGAAATTGCTTGGCAAAAACCGGCGCAGCAGACCGCTTGACAGGCCAGAAACCTGGTCGTAACTTCCCGAGAGAGCGCTCTCATGACCCCTGCCTCGGGAGTATTCATATGAAACACCGGGTTATTTCTCGACCAACAATGGCAGCCGGCATCGCGCTGGCGCTGCTGGCCCTGGGATCGGGTACCGCCATCGCGGTGACTCCGGCGCCGGCAGCGCCGGCCGGGGACGAACTGGTCGCCGGCAGCGATTCGTCGATAACACTTTCCTGGCCGGCCAGTTCCGGCGCGACCGGTTACCACATCTACCGCGGCACCACGGCCGGCGGCGAAGGCAGCACGCCGATCGCGACCACGAGCAACACCACCTACAAAGACGCGCAGCTCAGCAGCACGCCCGTCTACTTCTACCAGATCACCGCGGTGAACTCGGCCGGTGAATCCGCCAGGACACCGGAAGACGCGTCCAAAACGCCGCCACCGGTCGGCACCGGCGGCAACAGCGCCGGCATCGCGGCCGGCAGCGGCCGGCTCTATTACGCGAAGGACGCGCTACTCAGCGGTTTCGACTGGTTCCAAACCCTGAGCGGTTGGTTCCCCCAGGTCCTCGGCTCATCCGGTTCGACGTCACCGGGCAAGGTGGTCGTGGACATGGCGTACTCGACCAGGGAGAAAATGTCATTCGACAATATCGCGGTGCCGACGGCCGGCCTTTACACGGTCGACTGGCGATATGCGTTCGCATCGGGCCTGTTCCCGGGTGTCACCAACCGGCAGATGGGACTCTCGGTCAACGGCACCGTGATCACCAACACCGAGCGTTTCCCGATCACCGGTAGCTTCGACGTCTACCAGCACTCGTTCCTGCAGGTCCACCTGAACGCGGGTGTCAATTCTGTCACCATGTTCGCGGTCTCGAATCACGGCGTCTCCCGCGTCGACCAGCTCACCGTCACGCCCGCGACGGCGTCCGTGCCCAGCGGTCCGACGAACCTGGCCGTGACACCCGGCAGCGGGTCCGCGGCGCTCTCCTGGACGGGCAGCACCAGCGGCAGTCCGACCTCGTACAGCATCTACCGCGGCACCAAGTCCGACGGCGAGGCCACCACGGCCATCGCCACCGTGACCGGCACCACCACCAGGTTCACCGACACGGGTCTACACAGCGGCACGACGTACTTCTACGCCGTCGCCGCGAACAACGGCGTCGGTGTGTCACCCGACACCAACGAGGTCACCGCGACCGCCCGATGAACGCGACGCGCCCCGGCTATTCCCGGTGGGAGTGCCAGGTCACCTGAGGTTCGGCACGGCGCAGCCGGTGTACGAGGGCACGGAACTTGGGATCCATGGCCAGTTGGTCGAGGGACTCCCGCACGCAGCCCTCGTACACCGGCACCGCGTCGCGCAGGACGTGGCTGCCGTGGTCGGTGATGCCGGTGTAGACACCGCGCCGGTCCCGCTCGCACAGCCGCCGCTCGGCCAGGCCTGCGCGTTCCATCCGGACCACCATGCGGCTGACCGAACTCTGGTTGAGCAGCGTCACATCGTTGAGTTCCAGCATGCGCAGTTGGCCGTCGGGCGCCTCGGCGAGTGCCATCAGGGCTTGCAGTTCCGCACTGCCGATACCGAACCTCCGTTGCAGGATGCGTTCCACCGAGCCGCCGACCTTGGCGTGCACGGCCGCCAGTTGAGTCCACAGGGCCGCGTCCGTGGGGGCGACAGTCATGCGTTGCCTCGCATTCGTCACCAGTGACACCAAGCGTCCGAGCTTGCTCCGTGGCGGGTGATCACGCCAGCCGCCAGAACGGTCAGCGCGATCGGCCGAACGCGTCAACGAGACCGTGACACGACGTAACACGGCCCGCGACAAGTCCAGTGCGGTATCCGGTACACTTGGTTCTGGTACCGAGACCGGCCAGCCTGCCTGTCAACGTTCTCGCTGGCGCCGGTGCCACACCCACCAGCCCTGAATGGCGCACATCGTGCCAGGCTCGTCCTTGTGATCAGCACCGCGTCACCCGCGGGGCCTCCCCGAGACGTGCCCCGTCTCGGAGGTTCTTCTGTTGCCTGCTGTTCTGTCTCGTAATGACTCGCGCAATGACCGTAATGACGCTGTCCTGTCCCGTACCGACCAGGCACCTGTCGCCGATGACATGTCGCTGCCGTCGTTCGCCGAACTCGGTCTGCCCACGCCGCTGTTGCGCGCGCTGGCCGACGCCGGTCTGACCCACCCCTTCGCCATCCAGGCCGCCACCATGCCCGACGCGCTGGCCGGCCGTGACGTGCTCGGCCGGGCCGCCACCGGCTCCGGCAAGACGCTGGCGTTCGGCCTGCCGATGCTGGCCCGCCTCGCCGAGGGCAGCGCCCGGCCGAAGCGGCCGCGTGGCCTCGTGCTGGTGCCCACCCGTGAGCTGGCCGCGCAGATCAGCGACGCCCTGATGCCCTACGCCCGTTCGCTGGGCCTGTGGTGCCGGATCGTCGTCGGCGGCGCGTCGTTCAGCCGTCAGGAGGACGCGCTGCGCCGCGGCGTCGACCTGCTGATCGCCACCCCCGGCCGGCTGTCCGACCACGTCCGCCAGGGCACCTGCGTGCTCGACGACGTGATCATGACCGCGCTGGACGAGGCCGACCAGATGGCCGACATGGGCTTCCTGCCGCAGGTCCGGGAGATCCTGGACCTGATCAGCCAGGACGGCCAGCGGCTGCTGTTCTC
>DASXXM010000223.1:0-5504 GCA_036503065.1 Pseudonocardiaceae bacterium
TGGTCGGCGGTGGCCGGATGCCGGTCGCCTACTACCTCACCGCGATGCTCTTCATCCTGTTCGACATCGAAATGGTCTTCCTCTACCCGTTCGCGGTGAGTTCCGACGCGCTGGGCGTCTTCGGGCTGGTGGAGATCATCCTGTTCATCGCAACGCTCGGCTTCGCCTACGCCTACGTGTGGCGTCGCGGCGGACTGGACTGGAACTAAAGCGGGGGTTACGCGATGGGGCTCGAGGAAAAACTTCCCAACGGCATCCTGCTTGCCAGCGTGGAGAAACTGGTCAACTGGACCCGCAAGTCGTCGCTGTGGCCGGCCACCTTCGGCCTGGCCTGCTGCGCCATCGAGATGATGACCACCGGCGGCCCGCGCTACGACCTGGCCCGATTCGGCATGGAGGTCTTCCGCGCATCGCCACGGCAGGCCGACCTGATGATCGTGGCAGGCCGGGTGAGCAACAAGATGGCCCCCGTGCTGCGCCAGATCTACGACCAGATGCCCGAGCCGCGTTGGGTGCTGGCGATGGGCGTGTGCGCGTCGTCCGGCGGGATGTTCAACAACTACGCCGTCGTGCAGGGCGTCGACCACGTGGTGCCGGTGGACATGTACCTGCCCGGCTGCCCGCCCCGCCCGGAGATGCTGATGGACGCGATCCTCAAGCTGCACGCCAAGATCATGGACGAACCGCTCGGCGCGACCCGCAAGGCGCTGCGCGCGGAGAGCGGGGCGAAGACGCCGATGATCCCCAGCTCGGTCAAGTTCGCGAAGAAGAAGTGAGCACGTTGCCAGAGAACGAGAGCACCCCGAATCCGGGGACGGCGCCCGGCGAGCCGGGTCTGGTCCCCAGCGACGCGCGGCACCAGGCGCCGGTGGCCGGGCACGCGCGGCGCGGCATGTTCGGCGTACACGACCACGGTGACACCACCGGGTTCGGCGGCCTGCGGCTGCCGGCCTACTTCCCGCCGCGCGCCGAGCGGCCCTACGGTGGCTGGTTCGACGAGTTCGTGGACGAACTGCTGGCCGCCATGGCGGACCGCAACATCCCGGCCGACGCCATCCTGCAGATCACCGTCGACCGCGGTGAGATCACCTGCTATCTCGACCGGGACCACCTGGTCGCGATCTGCCAGCTGCTGCGCGACGACCCGGCGCTGCGCTTCGAGCTGTGCAGTTCGGTGTCCGCTGTGGACTACGGCGTTGATGTCCCCAACCGGCTGCACTCGGTCTACCACCTGACCTCGATGACCTACCGCCGCCGCATCCGGCTGGAGGTCGCGGTCGACGTCGACGACCCGCACGTGCCCTCCGTCGTCGGGGTCTACCCGACGGCGGACTGGCAGGAGCGCGAGAACTGGGACATGTTCGGCATCGTCCACGACGGCCACCCCGCGCTGACCCGCATCCTGATGCCGGACGACTGGGACGGCCACCCGCAGCGCAAGGACTACCCGCTCGGCGGGATTCCGGTGGAGTACAAGGGCGCCGAGATCCCACCCCCCGACCAGCGGAGGGCGTACTCGTGACCACCGAGAACGACATCGAGAACCCGATCCAGCACGCGGATTCGCGCGACACCACGGAAGGCCGCGTCTACACCGTCACCGGCGGCGACTGGGACGAGGTGATGGCGGAGGCGTCCAAGGACGAGCGGATCGTCATGAACCTCGGCCCGCAGCACCCGTCGACGCACGGCGTGCTGCGGCTGGTGCTGGAGCTGGAGGGCGAGAGCGTCACGCAGGCCCGCACGGTGATCGGCTACCTGCACACCGGGATCGAGAAGAACTGCGAGTACCGGAACTGGACCCAGGGCGTCACGTTCGTGACCCGCATGGACTACCTGGCGCCGCTGTTCAACGAGGCCGCGTACTGCATGGGCGTCGAGAAGCTGCTCGGCATCGAGGTGCCGCGCCGCGCCCAGGTGGCCCGCGTGCTGCTGATGGAGCTCTGCCGGGTCGGCTCGCACCTGGTGGCGCTGGCCACCGGGGGCATGGAACTGGGCGCGCTGACCGGCATGACCAACGGTTTCCGCGAGCGCGAGGAAGTACTGCACCTGCTGGAGTACCTGACCGGGCTGCGGATGAACCACGCGTTCATCCGCCCCGGCGGCCTCGCGCAGGACCTGCCGGACGACTACGACGCCAAGGTCCGGTCCTTCCTGAAGATCATGGACTCCCGGCTGCCCGGCTACGACAAGCTGCTCACCGGCCAGCCGATCTGGCGCAACCGGATGGCGGGCGTCGGCGTGCTGCCGGTGGACGCGTGCCTCGCGCTGGGCATCACCGGCCCGATCCTGCGTGCCGCCGGCCTGGCCTGGGACCAGCGCAAGGTCGAGCCGTACCTTGGCTACGAGGAGTACACGTTCGAGGTGCCGACCTCGACCGACGCGGACTGCTTCGCCCGCTACCTGTTGCGGCTGGAGGAGATCCACCAGTCGCTGCGGATCGTCAAGCAGTGCCTGTCCAAACTCGAACCGGGCCCGGTGATGGTGGCCGACCGCAAGATCGCCTGGCCCGCGCAGCTGACCATCGGCGCCGACGGGATGGGCAATTCCCTCGAGCACGTCCGCAAGATCATGGGCCAGTCGATGGAGTCGCTGATCCACCATTTCAAGCTGGTCACCGAGGGCTTCTCGGTGCCGGCGGGCCAGGTGTACGTGCCGATCGAGTCGCCGCGTGGCGAGTTGGGCTACCACATGGTGTCCGACGGCGGCACCCGGCCGATGCGGGTGCACGTGCGCGATCCCAGTTTCATCAACCTCCAGTCGGTTCCGGCGATGTGCGAGGGCGGCATGGTGGCCGACGTGATCGCGTCGGTCGCCTCGATCGACCCGGTGATGGGTGGGGTGGACCGGTGACCGAGACCTTCGGGCCCGACGTCGCGGCCGAGGCGCAGGAGATCGTGGCGCGCTACCCACGGTCGCGTTCGGCCCTGCTGCCGATGCTGCACCTGGTGCAGTCCAAGGAGGGCCACGTCAGCCGGGCCGGCATCGCGTTCTGCGCGCACCAGCTCGGCCTGACCACCGCCGAGGTGGACGCCGTGGTCACCTTCTACACGATGTACAAGCGCAATCCGTGCGGCGAGCACCTGGTCAGCGTCTGCACCAACACCCTGTGCGCGGTGCTGGGCGGCGACACGATCTACGCCCGGCTGCGCGAGTTCCTCGGCGAGGACCACGCGCCCAACGGGCACGAGGAGACCTTCGGCGCGCCGGGTACGACCGGCTCGATCACGCTGGAACACGTCGAGTGCCTTGCCGCGTGCGACCTGGCCCCGGTGATCCAGGTGAACTACGAGTACTTCGACAACCAGACCGTCGACGGCGCCGTGCACCTGGTCGACTCGCTGCGCAGGGGCGAGAAGCCGGACCCGGACCGGGGCGCGCCGCTGACCGACTTCCGTGACGTGTCCCGCCAGCTTGCGGGGTTCTTCGACCGCCTCGACTCCGATGTGGACGGTCCGTCCGCCGCGACGGAGACGGTGCGCGGCGCCGCGCTGGCCGCCGAGCGCGGCTGGACCGCGCCGGCAATGCCGGAGGACGCGCCACTGCCCGCCGTCCCGGACAGGAAGTGATAGGGCGATGACTGAGCAGGTCGACCCGCTGACCCCGGTACTCACCAAGCGCTGGCTGTCACCGAAATCCTGGCGCATCGGCGTTTACGAGCAGCTGGAGGGCTACACGGCGCTGCGCAAGGCGCTGGCCGGCACCCCGGAACAGCTCGTCACGCTGGTCAAGGACTCGGGGCTGCGCGGCCGGGGCGGCGCGGGCTTCCCGGCCGGCGTGAAGTGGAGCTTCATGCCGCAGAACGAGGACCGGCCGCACTACCTGGTGATCAACGCCGACGAGGGCGAACCGGGGACCTGCAAGGACATCCCGCTGATGATGGCGGACCCGCACTCGCTGATCGAGGGCTCCATCATCGCCTCGTACGCGATGCGGTCGCACAGCTGCTACATCTACGTCCGCGGCGAGGCGCTGCACTGCCTGCGCCGCCTGCACTCCGCGGTCCGCGAGGCATACCAGGCCGGCTACCTCGGCAAGAACATCCTGGGCTCCGGTTTCGACCTGGACATCACGGTGCACGCCGGCGCCGGCGCGTACATCTGCGGCGAGGAGACCGCGCTGCTCAACTCGCTGGAGGGCCTGCGCGGCGAGCCGCGGCTCAAGCCGCCGTTCCCGGCCGCCTCCGGCCTGTATGCCGCGCCCACCACGGTGAACAACGTGGAGACCATCGCGAGCGTGCCCTACATCGTCAACGGCGGCTCGGCCTGGTTCCGCGCCATGGGACGGGAGAAGTCGCCCGGTCCGAAGATCTTCTCGCTGTCGGGGCACGTGGAGAAGCCGGGCCAGTACGAGGCCCCGATGGGCTCGACCTTGCGGGAGCTGCTCCCGCTGGCCGGCGGCATGAAGGACGGCGTGCCGCTGAAGTTCTGGACGCCGGGCGGCTCGTCCACCCCGCTGTTCACCGCGGACCATATGGACGTGCCGCTGGACTTCGAGGGCGCGGTCGAGGCCGGCTCGCTCCTGGGCACCACGGCGTTGCAGCTCTTCAACGAGACCGTGTCGGTGCCGTGGGCCGTGATGAAGTGGACCCAGTTCTACGAGCACGAGTCGTGCGGCAAGTGCACGCCGTGCCGTGAGGGCACCTACTGGCTGGCCAAGATCCTGGAGCGGATGGTCGCCGGGCACGGCACGCCCGAGGACATCGACACCATGCTGGACATCTGCGACAACATCTTCGGCCGGTCGTTCTGCGCGCTCGGTGACGGCGCGGTGTCGCCGATCCAGAGCGGCATCCAGTACTTCCGCGACGAGTTCCTCGCACTGTGCCAGCAGAACAAGAGCAACGCCGAACGGCGCGAACTGGCTGGAGCGCACTGACCATGACGATCGCGCCGGAGCAGAAGACAGACGACCACCCGGTCCCGGAAGGTCACGTGCGGCTGACCGTCGACGGTGTGCTGATCGACGCGCCCAAGGGCGAGCTGATCATCCGCGCCGCCGAGCGGATCGGCGTTGACATTCCCCGGTTCTGCGACCACCCGCTGCTGGAGCCGGCCGCCGCCTGCCGGCAGTGCCTGGTCGAGGTCGAGATGAACGGCAGGCCGATGCCCAAGCCGCAGCCTGCGTGCGCGGTCACCGTCGGCGACGGCATGGTGGTGCGCACGCAGCGGACGTCGGCGGTGGCGGACAAGGCACAGCAGGGCGTGATGGAGCTGCTGCTGATCAACCACCCGCTGGACTGCCCGATCTGCGACAAGGGCGGCGAGTGCCCGCTGCAGAACCAGGCGCTGAAGCACGGCCGCTCGGATTCCCGGTTCGTGGACCGGAAGCGGACGTTCGCCAAGCCGGTGCCGATCTCCGCGCAGGTGCTGCTGGACCGCGAGCGCTGCGTGCTCTGCCAGCGCTGCACCCGGTTCGCCGGCGAGGTCGCGGGCGACCAGTTCATCGACCTGATCGAGCGCGGCGCGATGCAGCAGATCGGCGTCGGCCCCGCCGACCCGACC
>DASXXM010000224.1:0-1525 GCA_036503065.1 Pseudonocardiaceae bacterium
GGCGCGCCGGGCACGCGGAGCAGGCGCAGTGCGCCGGCCAACTCGCGGGCGGCGGCGCGGGCCGCCCGCTCGTGGTCGCCGTCGGCCTTGTTGATCGCGACCACGTCGGCCAGTTCCAGCACGCCCTTCTTGATGCCCTGCAGCGCGTCGCCGGTCCGGGCCAGGCCGAGGTAGAGGAAGCAGTCGACCATGTTCGCCACGGCCACCTCGGACTGGCCGACGCCGACGGTCTCCACCAGCACGGTGTCGTAGCCGGCGGCCTCCACCAGCACGATGGTTTCCCGAGTGGCCCTGGCCACCCCGCCGAGTGTCCCTGAGGTGGGTGACGGCCGGATGAAGGCCGCCTGGTCGACGGCCAGCCGTGCCATCCGGGTCTTGTCACCGAGGATGCTGCCGCCGGTCCGGTTGGACGACGGGTCGACGGCCAGCACGGCGACCCGGCAGCCGTCGGCGGTCAGCATCGTGCCGAATGCATCGATGAACGTCGACTTGCCGGCACCCGGCACGCCGGTGATGCCGATCCGGTGCGCGCCGCCCGCCGCCGGCAGCAACTCGACGAGCAGTTCCTGGGCCAGTGCGTGGTGGTCCGGCCTGCTGGACTCGACCAGCGTGATCGCCCTGGCCAGCACGGCCCGGTCGCCGGCGAGCACACCGTCGGCATACGCGCCGACATCGACCGGACGCGCCATCAGTGTCCGTGCCGCCCGGCCAGTTCGCGCAGCAGGTCGACGGCGGCGTCCGCGATCACCGTGCCGGGCGGGAAGATCGCCGACGCGCCCGCGTCCCGCAGCGCGTCGAAGTCCTGTGCCGGGATCACGCCGCCGACCACGATCATGATGTCCGGCCTGCCCAGTTCGGCCAGTTCGGCGCGCAGCGCGGGCACCAGCGTGAGGTGCCCAGCGGCCAGCGAGTTCACGCCGACGACGTGCACGTCCGACTCGACCGCCTGGCGGGCCACCTCGCCCGGAGTCTGGAACAGCGGGCCGACGTCCACGTCGAAACCGAGATCGGCGAACGCGGTCGCGATCACCTTCTGGCCGCGGTCGTGCCCGTCCTGGCCCATCTTGGCGACCAGGATGCGCGGCTGCCGGCCCTCGGCCGCGGCGAAGGCGGTCACCAGTTCCCGTGCCGCTTCGACGTTGCGCGACGAGCCGACCTCGTGCCGGTACACGCCGGAGATGGTACGGATCTGGCCGGCATGCCGGCCCCACGCCCGCTCCAACGCCGACGAGATCTCGCCGACGGTCGCCTTGGCCCGCGCCGCGTCGATGGCCAGCGCCAGCAGGTTCCGCGACGGGTCGGCAGCCGCGGCGGTCAGGGCCGACAGCGCGGTGTCGACCGCGGTCTGGTCGCGTTCGGCGCGCAACCGCCGCAGCTTGGCCACCTGGGCATCGCGGACACCGGCATTGTCCACCCTGCGCACGTCGATCCGCTCGTCCTCGGCCACCCGGTACCTGTTCACGCCGATCACCGGCTGCCGGCCGGAGTCGATCCGCGCCTGGGTGCGGGCGGCGGCCTCCTCGAT
>DASXXM010000225.1:0-17011 GCA_036503065.1 Pseudonocardiaceae bacterium
CCGTCGCGCGTGACACGAACGTCGGACCGGCTTACCCGCACCAACACCTGACCGCCGCTGACCAGGTCAGAATGCGGATTGGACACCGATGTAACGGTCAGACCAGACGGTCCGGCCGGCGCGGATACGAGCGAGGCGAGCAGCGCCGTCGCACCCAGCACGAGCTTTACTTGCATGTCCCCTCCTCGTGAGCGGATCAGCTGCAGGGCGTGGCGGGCGGAGCCGTCCTGGCGTGATCGGTCATCGCCTCTCCCCGGAGTGAGCGTCGTTGCCGCCTGTGCCAGGGAGTGTCATGGCGTGGGCCAGGTCGCACTACCCCCAATCGGAGAGGGGGTGGCCGTCGCGGTCGGCAACCGGCCGATCCGGTGATCGTGTCCGCGGTGATTTCACCGAAGGGCGGGATCGACGGGCAATCGTTGTCGGGCTTCAGGTTCAGCGTGGCCTGTCGGCCTGACCCGATGCGGCGAGCCGGCGGCCGGCCGGGCAATCTCGGTGGACAGCGCCCCATCGTCGTTATACATGTGGTAGGCACGACGGCCGGGTTATCGTCAGTGTCGACACGCCACGGCCATCCGTACGTGGTGGCCCGGGCGATGTCATCCGGAGCCGCTGGACGGTCCGCTTGGTACCCGATGCCGTGAGGTGCTTGCCATGTCCGCTCCTGTGACCGTCACGGCCGCCGCCGATCGCGGGACGCGGTCGAGGTCGGGCCTGCTGATCGGCGTGCTGGTCGTCTCGGCGTTCGTGATGATCCTCAACGAGACCATCCTCAGCGTGGCGCTGCGTACCCTGACCGGCGACCTCCACGTCGCCACCACGACGATTCAGTGGTTGACCAGTGGATTCCTACTGACCATGGCAGTGGTCATTCCGACCACCGGGTTTCTGCTGGAGCGTTTCACCCCACGGCAGGTCTTCCTGGCATCGCTGATCGCGTTCAGCGTCGGCACCCTGATCAACGGACTCGCCCCTGGCTTCGGTGTGCTGCTGGTCGGACGGGTCGTGCAGGCCTGTGGCACCGCGGTCATGCTGCCGTTGCTGATCACCTCGGTGATGCGGCTGGTGCCACCACCTCGCCGCGGCGCGACGATGGGCACGATCACCATCGTCATCGCCGTTGCCCCGGCAATCGGGCCGACGATCGGCGGCGCGGTGCTGTCATCGCTGGGCTGGCGGTGGATGTTCTGGATCGTGCTGCCGCTGGCGGTGACCGCGTTGCTGGTCGGCGCGCTCTGGTTCCGACTGGCCGGTCGGACCCGCCCGGTGCCGCTGGACCTGTGGTCGGTGCTGCTGTCCGCCGTCGGGTTCGGCGGGGTGCTCTACGGCCTGGCCGCTCTGGGACAGCCGGCAGGCGGGGACCGGTCACTGCCGCCGTGGCTCCTGATCGGCGTGGGCGTCGGCGCGCTCGCCGTGTTCTGCTGGCGGCAGACCCGGCTGCAGCGCGAGGACCGTGCGCTGCTCGACCTGCGCCCGTTCACCCACCGCGACTTCACGATCGCGGTGGTGGTGAACGCGCTGCTGTTCGTGTGCCTGTTGGGTGTCGCGGCGATCATGCTGCCGCTGTATCTCCAGGCCGTGCTGCACACCAGCACCTTCGTCAGCGGGTTGGCCGTGCTGCCCGGCGGCCTGGTACTCGGACTGCTCGGCCGCCCGGTCGGGACGCTGTTCGACCGGTTCGGTGCTCGGCCGCTGGTGATCCCCGGCGCGCTGGCCATGGCGGTGTCGCTGTGGGTGTTCGCTCTGCTCGGCCCAGGCTCGCCGCTGGTCGTGGTGATCGTCGGGCACGTGCTGTTCATGGCCGGCTTCGGCTTCATGATCACGCCGTTGATGGCCGAGTCGCTCGGCGTGCTGCCCGACCGGCTCTATTCGCACGGCAGCGCGATTCTGTCCACGGTCCAGCAGCTCGCGGGCGCGTTCGGCACCGCCGTGTTCATCAGCGTCGCGACCCTCGCCAGCACCTACCCGGCCCGTGCTCCCGACGCGAACGGAATGCACATCGCGTTCGTCGTCGCCGGGTTCGTCGGGGTGCTCACGCTGCTCGCGTCATTGTTCGTCCGCTCGGTATCGGCTACTGGCGACACCGATTCCTGAGCGCTGCAGGCTTCGTCTGCTGGCAGTATTCCGCGTGTCGATGTTGTCAGGTGATGCGTCGAGCCCGGGACAGATATGTCTGGAGCAGTACGACCACGGCCAGGAAGGCGCCGTTGACGGCGGCCGATGCCGACGAGCCGTACTGGGAGATGTAGTGGCCGATCAGGTTCTGGATCACGGCCAGCAGCAGCACACCCGCTGCCGTGCCGAGAACCGAGCCGGCGCCACCGGCCAGCAACGTGCCACCGATGACGGTGACCGCGATGGCAGTCAGTTCGTAGCCGATACCGATCTCGGTGACCCCGGACGTCAGGCGGGCGGCGTTGAGCGTACCGGCGACGCCGGCCAGCCCGGCCGACAGCACGTAGACCAGCGTCCTGGTGCGGCGGACCGGCACGCCGAGCAGCGTAGCGGCGTTCGCGTTGCCGCCAACGGCGAACACGTTGTGCCCGAACGGCGTCCGCTGCAACAGCAGCGCGCCCAGGGCGAACAGTACGATCACGGTCACCACCGGTACCCAGGTACCGGCCCCGATGGCGGCGAACCACGAGCCGGCCGGCACCTGGTAGGTGTTCTGGCCCTCGTGGCTGATCGCCTGCAACAGCCCGCGCGCGCCGAGCAGGCCGGCCAGCGTGACGATGAACGGCGCCATCCCGGCCCTCGCCACCAATAGGCCCTGCACCAGGCCGAACGCGGTGCACACCGCGATCGGCAGGATGATCGCCACGATCGGGCCACCGTGCCCGGCGCCGTACGCGGCCAGCACACCGCCCAGGGCGAACACGGAGCCGACCGACAGGTCGATGCCGCCGGAGATGATCACGAAGGTCATGCCGAGCGCGAGCAGCGCCGGATACGCGTTGCCCACCAGGACACTCGTGACGTTCCCGACCGTCGCGAACCCCGGCGACGCGATCGACGCGGCGGCCACGACGAGGACGAGCACCGCGAAGGCACCCTGGCGCTGCACCACTTCCAGCAGCCGCTCGCCCCGCGTCGGCGCGCCCGAGGTGGTCGACGGCGGGGAACCGGCGACGGTGGCGGTGTCGGTGCCGGTCATCGGGCACCCCGGTCCCGTGCCGCGTAGACGGCGACGCAGATGATCACGGCCTCCAGGATCTGGGCGTAGGAGTTGGGCACGTCGTGCTGGATCAGGGTGGCCGACAGCAGTTGCATGAACAGCGCGCCCGCCACGGTGCCGACCACCCGGATCCGGCCGCCGCTCAGCGGTGTGCCGCCGACGACGACCGCCGTGATCGCGGCCAGTTCGATGTTCAGGCCCTGGTTGGCCGGGTCGGCCTCGGCGCCATGGCCGACCAGCAGCACACCGGCGGCCGCCGCCAGCACACCGGAGATCAGGTAGACGGTGAGCAGCACCCGGCGGACCGGCAGACCGGCGAGGCGACTGGCGGTCCGGTTGTCGCCGACCGCCAGCATGTGCTGGCCGAACGTGGTGCGGCGGACCAGGAACACGACGGCCAGCACGACCACCAGCGCCAGCCACGCCATGATCGGCACGCCGAGGACGCTGTTCAGCCCGAGCGCGCCCAGCGTCGGATCGAGGACCGGTTTGGCCTGGTTGCCGTTGAAGATCACGGCGATGCCGCGCAGCCCGATCATCATCGCCAGGGTGGCGACGATCGGCTGCACGCGCGAGATCGCGACCATCAGCCCGTTGACCAGACCGGCCAGCAGCCCGCCGGCCAGGCAGACCGCGATCGCCAGTCCGGCGTTGTAACCGAGGTACAACGGAAGCAACGCCGCCGCGAGCGCGATCACCGCGCCAACGGACAGGTCGATACCCTCGGTGGCGATGACGGTGGCCATACCCAACGAGACCAACAGCGTCGGCACCAGTTGGAACGTCTGGACCCGCAGGTCCGACGACGCCAGAAAACCCGGATTGAGCGCGGTGTCCACGGCCAGCAGGACTACCAGACCGGCGTACACGCCGTAGTCCCGCAGCCACCCGACCCATCGGACCCGTTGCTGCCCAACGGAAAGCTCAGTCATCGTCGGCCTCCGCTGCCAGGGCGCGCATCAGGTGCTGTTCGGTCACCTCGTCGCCGGACAGTTCGGCCACCGCCCTGCCCTCGCGCAGTACCACGACCCGGTCGGAGCCCTCGATCAACTCCTCCAGTTCGGACGAGATCAGCAGGACACCCAGACCGTCACCGGCCAGTTCGTCGATCAGTCGCTGTACCTGCGCCTTGGCACCGACGTCGATCCCCCGCGTCGGCTCGTCCAGCAGCAAGACTTTGGGCCGCAGGCACAACCAGCGTGCCAGCAGGACCTTCTGCTGGTTCCCGCCGGACAGCTCGGACACCTTCTGGTCCGGGCTCGCGGCCTTGATCCGCAAGCGGTCCATGAAGTAGGCCACGATCTCGTCCTGCCTGCGCCGGGACAGCAGGCCGACCCTGGACAGCCTGGGCAACGCGGCCAGCACGATGTTCTGCCGCACCGAGAGGCTCGGGATGATGCCCTCCGCCTTCCGGTCCTCCGGCAGCAGCACGACCCCGGCGCGGACCGCGGCGCCCACCGTGTCCCGGCGCAGCCTGCGGCCCGACACCTCGACCGTGCCGCCGTCGCGCCGCAGGCCACCGGCGATCGCCTTGGCGGTCTCGCTGCGACCGGACCCGAGCAGCCCGCCGAGCCCGACCACCTCGCCCGGCCGGATGGCCAGCGACACGTCGTGTACCCGGTGGCGTACCTCGATGTCCTGGGCACGCAGCACCGGCAGGTCCGCCGCGTCGCCGTGCGCCGCGGCGAACGCGGTGACGCCCTCGCTGCGCACGGCCGCGGCGTCCCGGCCCAGCATCAGCGACACCAGGCCCAGTCGGTCTACATCGGACAGTGAGCCGGTGTGGACGACGACGCCGTCGCGCAGCACGGTGACGCCGTCGCAGATCGAGTACAACTCGTCGAGGCGGTGGCTGACATAGAGCACCGCGATGCCCTTGGCCGCGAGTCGCGCGATCACCTCGAACAACGTGGTGACCTCGCGGCGCTCCAGCGATGACGTCGGCTCGTCCATCACGACGACCCGCGCGTCGACCCCAACGGCCCGCGCGATCGCGACCATCTGCTGTGCGCCGAGCCCGAGCGTGCGCAGCGGCCGGGCGACCGCCGCGGTGTCCATGTCCAGCCCGTACTCGCGCAGGACCGCGACCGCCCGCCGGTTCATCGTCCGCACGTCCACCAGGCCGAACCGGCGCGGCTCGCGGCCCAGGAACAGGTTGCGGGCCACGCTCATCAGCGGGATCAGGTTGATCTCCTGGTAGATCGTGGAGATCCCGGCCCGCTGGGCCTCGATCGGGCCGCCGAACACGACCGGCACACCGCCCAGCGCGACCGTGCCCGCGTCCGGCCGGTACACGCCGGTCATCACCTTGATCAGCGTGGACTTGCCGGCGCCGTTCTCGCCGACCAGCGCGTGCACCCGGCCTGCGGCCAGCGACAGCGACACCCCGCGCAGCGCGTGCACGCCGGGAAACCGCTTGTCCACAGCGGACACTTCGAGGACCGGAACGGACATCAGTAGACCGCGCCGCTGGTCAGCGACTGCTGGGCGTTGTCCTTGGTGTAGTGGTGGTCGGAGATGATGACCTTGGTCGATGTGCCCTTGGTGCCGTAGAAGTCCTGCAGCGCGCCGAAGGCGAGCGGACCGAAGCGCGGGTTCGTCTCCACGTCGGCGACCAACGAGCCGGCGGCGACGTCCTGCACCGCCTGCTGCGTGCCGTCGATGGAGACGACCTTGATGTCCTGGCCGGGGGTCTTGCCGGCGGCGCGGATGGCCTGGATGGCGCCGAAGGCCATCTCGTCGTTCTCCGCGTAGACGGCGTTGATGCCCGGGTTGCTCTGCAACAACTGCTCCATCACGTTCTGGCCGGTCGTCTGGTCGAAATTGGCGGTCTGCCGCGCGAGGACGGTCATCCCCGGTGTCCTGGCCTGTACCTCGGCCAGGAAGCCGTTGGTGCGGTCGGTGGTCACGTTGTTGCCCGAGCTGCCCATCAGCACGGCGACCTTGCCGTTGCCACCGGTCGCGCCGGCCAGGTCGTCCGCGGCGATCTGGCCCTGGTGGTAGAAGTCCGATCCCAGGAACCCGATGAAGTCCTGGCAGGCCGTGCCGGTCGCGGTGCGATCGATGGTCAGGACCGGGATGTGCTTCTGCTTCGCCTGCGTGAGTGCCGGTCCGAGACCGGCGGAGTTCTCCGGCGCGACGATGAGCACCTGCGCGCCCTGCGCGATCATGTCCTCGATCTGCGAATTCTGCGCGTTCACGTCGGCGTTGGCATTGCGCTGGATCAGGTGGATACCGCGCCGCGCCGCCTCGGCCGTGATCGACTGGGTCTCGGTGGCGCGGAACGGGTTGCTGGTCGACTCCGACTGCGAGAACCCGACGGTGGCCGTCTTCAGGTCGACGCCGGGCGCGCCGTACCGCTGGTAGGTACAGCTGGGCCCGCTGCCGCCGGCCGCGACGACCTGCTGCGCGCCGGCACCATTGTTCGACGCGGCCGATGGCGACTGGCTTTTCGTACAGCCGGCCGCCAGTACGGCCATGACGACAATGCAGACCAGCACTACGGACCGGTTCGGAAACCGAGTGATCGCACTCATCGCAAGGAACCTTTCTTGCCAGAGGTAACCAGGAGTTAACTGCCGACCGCGCACCATGTCAATAGGACAACCGCGGACGATCTGTTCTTCTCGGGTCGTGTAGCCAATTCAAACAATGCTGCCATAGCCCGACCGGCGGACCGGTCGAGCGGTTACTCGGGACCGCTTTCGGTCAGCCCCGGATTACCGGTGCGCTGCCGATCGTGCTCTCTCGAATCTCCAATGCGAACGGGGTCTGAATATCCTGCGGCGGGAACTGCTCGTCGCCGGCGACGCGGCGGCGGATCAGGTCGACGGCGGTGTCCGCGATGGCCGCCTTGTCCGGTGCGATGGTGGTCAGGGACGGCAGGCTGTACGCACTCTCCTCGTTGTTGTCGAAGCCGACGATCGCGATGTCCGCCGGTACTCGCAGGCCGTGCTCGGCCGCCGTCCGCAGCGCACCCGCGGCGAGCAGGTCGTTGAAGCAGAAGACGGCGTCCGGCGGCCGTCGCAGCCGCAGCAGACTGGCCATCGCGGTGGCGCCGTCCCTGCGGTGGTAATTCAGCGCCGGCACCACCAGTTCGGCCGGCTGCGACAGCCCGGCGTCGGTGAGCGCGGCACGATAACCGGCGAGTCGCTGGGTGGCGGTACCGCGGCGCGGATGCTGGCCGATCGCGGCGATCCGGTGCCGGCCGATGTCGACGAGATGACCGACCGCGATCCGCGCGGCGAGGACGTTGTCGATGGCGACGTGGTCGATCGGCACGTTGACCGCGTGCTCACCCAGCAGCACCAGCGGAATGCCGGAATCGTGCCGGGTCAGGTCGTCGGCAGCCAGCGCCTCCGGGCTGACGATCGCCCCGTCGACCAGGTGCGGCCCGAGCGAGGCGAGGGTGTCCCGCTCCCGGTCCCGGGTACCCCTGGTCTCCTCGATCAGGACGCTCCAGTCGTGGCGCTGTGCCGCGCTGATCACCAGCCCGGCGAGCTCACCGAAGTAGGGAATGCCCAGTTCCGGCAGCACGAGCGCGATGAACCCGGTCCGGCCGCGGCGCAGGTTGCGCGCACCGATGTTGGGCCGATAACCGGTGGCGGCCAAGGCTTCCTCCACCCGGCGCCGGTTCTCCGCCTTCACGAAGGCATAGCCGTTGACGACGTTGGACACCGTCTTCACCGACACCCCGGCCAGCGTGGCGACGTCCTTGAGCGTAACGGCCATACACGGCGCCTCTCTTGAGTCCGCGATCCCCTGACGCGTCAAACGGTAAGCCCTGCACGGCGTATTTACAACGTTGTACCAACGATGTAAAACAAGAGCGTCCCGGCCGAAGGAGGCCGCATGAACGGCACCGCAGCGCCATCCCCCAGCCGTCCCGCCCAGCTGTTCGCCCGGTGCTACGGCCGTCCGCCCGACGGGGTGTGGCGCGCACCCGGCCGGATCAACCTGATCGGCGAGCACACCGACTACAACGACGGCCTCGTGCTGCCGTTCGCGCTGGCCCAGGGCGTATCGGTCGCCGTGGCGCGACGGGCGGACGTGCTGGAACTGCGGTCCCGCCAGATGCCCGGCGCCGGCGTCACGATCCGGCTGGACGACCTCCGTCCCGGTTCGGTGGTCGGTTGGGGCGCGTACCCGGCCGGCGCCGTGTGGTCGTTGCGGCAGGCCGGCTATCCGGTGGGCGGCGCCTCGGTGCTCTTCGACGGCGACCTGCCGCTGGGCGCAGGGTTGGCGTCGTCATCGGCCGCTGAGTGCGCGATCGCCCTGGCCCTGCGCGACCTGTACGAACTGCCGATCGACCGCGCCGAACTCGCCCGGCTGGCACGGCGGTCGGGGAGTGAGTTCGTCGGCGTGCCGTGTGGCGTCCTCGACCAGTCCGCCGCCCTGATGTGCGCCAGTGACCACGCCCTGCTGCTGGACTGCCGCACCGGCGCGACCGCGCAGGTACCGCTGGACCTGACCGGCCAACTGCTGCTCGTCATCGACACCCAAGCCGACCAGCGGTTGGTCGACGGCGAGTACGCCGTGCGGCGCACCCAGTGCCGACTGGCCGCGTGCCTGCTCGGCGTGCGCAGCCTGCGGTCTGCCAACGACCGGAATCTGGCGGTCGACGACCTGGCGGATCCGGTGCTGCGGCAACGGGTCGCCCATGTGGTCAGCGAGAACGACCGGGTGGCCGACGTCGTCGGGTTGCTGCGCGCCGGTGACACCGCCGCGATCGGCCCGGTACTGAGCGCGGCACACGCCTCGCTGCGCGACCGGTTCGAGGTGTCCTGGCCGCAGGCGGATGTCGCGGTCGACGTCGCCCTGCGGGCCGGCGCGCTGGGCGCCCGGATGCTGGGCTGCGGCTTCGGTGGCTCGGTCATCGCACTGGTTCCGCGCCACCGTGCGCAGATCGTCCGTCACGCGGTCAGCGGTGCCTATGCCGACCGGGGCTGGCGGCCGCCCACCTACCTCCGCGCCACACCATCGGCCGGCGCCCGCCACTGTCCAGAAAGGACCACCGATGACCGCCGACGCACCGCTGTCGCGACGTAGTCTGCTCCGCATGGCCGGCGGCACCGCGGCCATCGTCGCGGGCGCCACCTTGTTACCGAGCGGATTCGCCTCAGCCGCAACGGTTTCCCCCGCGACGACCTTCAGTCCACTGCGACCGCCCGCGACGCCGCTGATCGTCCGCTCGCCGTACCTGACCACCTGGCTGGCCGGCGACAACCTGCCCGGTACCTGGCCGACGTTCTGGAACGGCCACATCACGGCCATCTGCGGCATCGCCCGGATCGACGGCACGGCGTTCGTGTTCGCCGGCAGTCCCGGCCTCGGCCTGGCCACCATGACGCAGGCGTCGGCGCAGATCACCGCGACCCGCTCCGTCTACGTCCTCACCGCGGGCGGCATCACACTCACCGTGACGTTCTTCTCCCCCGTCGATCCGGGCAACCTGCAACGGCAGAGCGTGCCGTTCGGCTACGTCACGATGCAGGCCGCCAGCAACGACGGCCGGTCCCACACCGTCGACCTGCACATCGACGTGTCCGGCGAATGGGCGCACGGCAACGTGACCACCCCGATCGTCTGGTCACAACAGCGCACCGCCGGCTCGATCGCGCTGACCGCGACGCCGGCAAGTCCCGGTGTGTTGCAGGAATTCGGCGACCAGGCGTCGTGGGGCACGCTGGTGATCGCGGCGCCCGCCGCGACCGGGCTGACCTGGCAGATCGGCCAGGACAGTGTGGTGCGTGGCGCGTCCGCCGGACAGGGCGCGCTGAACAACACGTCCGACAACGCCCAGCCGCGTGCGATCAACGACCGCTGGCCGGTCTTCGGGCTCAACCAGAGCCTCGACACGGTCGCCGCGGGTACGTCCTCGGCCCCGTTCACCGTGTCCATCGGCCACGTCCGCACGCCGGCGCTGAGCTACCTGGGCGCCCAGCTCAACCCGTGGTGGACGCACTACTGGAGCGCGTGGCCCGCGATGCTCGACTGGTTCACCGCCGACCACGGCGCGGCGCTGGCCGCAGCGGTCGCGCTGGACCAGCGCGTGCACGACGACGCGTCGAACGCGGTCGGCGGGGGCACCACCGGCGAGCACAACGCGGCGATCTGCGCGCTGGCACTGCGCCAGGCCGTCGCCGGCACCGAACTGGTCGACCGGGGCGGCACGCCGTGGGCGTTCCTGAAGGAGATCTCGTCCGACGGCAATGTGTCCACAGTGGACGTCACATATCCGGCGTTCCCGGCGTACCTCTACCTGTCGCCGGCCTACCTGGGACTGCTGCTGACACCGCTGCTGGAGTACGCGGAGCACGGCGGCTGGCCCAAGGTGTTCACCGAGCACGACCTCGGCTCGTCGTATCCCAACGCGACCGGGCACAACGACGGCAACGAGGAGGACATGCCGGTCGAGGAGTCGGCGAACATGCTGATCATGAGCGCCGCCCTCGTCCAGCGGCTCGGGTCCGCGGACGCGACGTCGTTCGCCACCACGCACTACCCGATGTTGCGGCAGTGGGCCGAGTACCTGGTCGGCAACGCGCTGGACCCCGGTTTCCAGAACCAGACCGACGACTTCACCGGATTCATCGCGCACAGCGTCAATCTGGCACTCAAGGGCATCGTCGGCATCGGCGCGATGAGCGTGATCGCCGGCGCCGCCGGGAACACCGCCGACGCGAACCACTACCTGTCGGTGGCCCGCGGCTACGTCAGCCAGTGGGTGAGCCTGGCCGAGGACCCGTCCGGCCAGCATCTCAAGCTCGCCTACGACCAGGCCGGCACGTGGAGCCTGAAATACAACGGATTCGCCGACCGGGTGCTGGGCCTGAACCTGGTGCCCACCGGTGTCATCAGCCAGGAGGCCGCCTGGTACCAGGCACAGGCCGGCGCGCACGGCGTCGTCCTCGACCCGCGCAACAACTACACGAAGGCCGACTGGGAACTGTGGACGGCGGCCTGGCTGGCCGACCAGCCCACCATCCGCACCACACTGGCCGAAGGCGTCTACGGATACGCGCAGGCGACACCGCAACGGGTGCCGTTCTCCGACTGGTACGTGGTCGCCGACGCGACACAGAAGGGTTTCGCGGACCGACCCGTGGTCGGCGGCGCGTTCGCGGGGCTGGTAACACCGGCCGCCAGCAAGACCGTCTGGTCGCGCATCCAGAACCAGCACTCCGGCAAGGTCCTCGCGGTGAACGGCATGTCCCTCGCGGACACGGCCGACGTCACGCAGTGGTCGGACAACGGCACGCCGGACCACCTGTGGACGGTGATCGACAACGGCGACGGCACGGTACGGATCGTCAACCGCAACAGCGGCAAAGTCCTCGCGGTGAACAACCAGAGCCTCGCCGACGGCGCGCATGTCCAGCAGTTCCAGGACAACGGCACGCCGGACCACCTGTGGCGGTTCGTGGACGCGGGCGGCGGCTGGTCGAAGATCGTCAATGCCCACAGCGGCAAGGTGATGGCCGTCGACCAGCAGTCCCTTGCCGACGGCGCACAGGTCACCCAGTGGACCGACAACGGCACCCCGGACCACCTCTGGCGCCTGATCTGACACACCATGGGAGAGTCGAAGATGACACGTCCTGGCAGATCAACCTTCGCCACCACCGTGTTCGCGATCGGCCTGGTGGCGGCCGGACTCGGTACCCCCACGGCGAGCGCCGACACGTCGGGCGCCACGCTGCCCGAGTCGACCGGCGTGACCGTCGCTGTCCATCCCGACGGCTCGTACCTGATCAGCACGGCGGCGCCGTTACCGGCATGGAGTTTCGCCGGCACCGTCGGACATCCGTTGACCGATGTCACGATGACCGCAGGGCAGGACTCGCTCGGTGCCTATCGTGAGATCGACTTCGGCTACCACGCCACGAGTGACCGGCGCGGTGGCATCCGGACCTACACCGACAGCCCGGTCGTGCTGTTCACCACGACCTACCTGACCGCGTCGCCGAACACCGAGCCCTTCCCGACGCTGACCAGCTACCCGAAACTGCCCTACCACCTGAGCTACCAGGACGCCCCGTTCAGCCCGTTCCGGTTCAACGGCGCCAACGCGCCGGACAGTCCCGTGATGTACTTCGACAAGGCCGCGCACGGCTTCCTGCTGTCCCCGGCCGACGACTTCCAGGTCGCCGACCTCGCCACGAACCCGGACGGCTCGATCTCGGACGGCATCATTCCCGGTGTCACGCAGCTTCCCGCCGGGTTCACCCAGCGGACCGCGCTCGCGCTGGGCAACGGGATCAACGCGACCTATCGCGTCTGGGGCGCGGCCCTGTTGGCGCAGTCCGGGAAGACGCCGGCCGGCAGCGAGTCGGACGTGACGATGGCCAAACTCGGCTACTGGACCGACAACTTCGCGACCTACTACTACAACTTCGACAAGAGCAAGGGTTACGCCGGAACCCTCCAGGCGGTCAAGGACGACTTCACCGCGCACGGCTTGCCACTGGGCTACCTGCAACTGGACAGTTGGTGGTATCCGAAGGGCTCGTCGGACACCTGGCAGGGCAACGGAACCTTCCGGGGCGGTGAGTACGTCTACCGGGCCGCTCCGGATCTGTTCCCGAACGGGCTGGCCGCGTTCGGGAAGCAGATCGGGCTGCCGTTGGTCACCCATGCCCGCTGGATCGACACAGCCAGCCCGTACCGCCAGCAGTACCGCATGTCCGGCAACGTGATCACCGATCCGCGATTCTGGACGAGCACGATGGACTACCTGAAATCGGCCGGGGTGGTCACCTACGAACAGGACTGGCTGTCGGCCGGTGCGCAACCGCAGTACAACCTGACCGATCCCAACGCGTTCCTCGGTGGCATGGCGAGTTCGGCCGCCGCCGACGGCATCACCCTCCAGTACTGCATGCCACTCCCCCGCGACTACCTCCAGAGCACGCTGTACCCGAACCTGGTGACCACCCGAGTCAGTGACGACGGGTTCGGGCGCGCGAAGTGGGACGAGTACCTGTTGGACTCGCGCCTGGCCGGCGCACTGGGCGAATCGCCGTGGTCGGACGTGTTCATGAGCACCCAGACGGACAACCTGGTGCTGTCCACACTGTCCGGTGGCATGGTCGGCGTCGGCGACCCGATCGGCAAGGAGAACTGGACCAACCTGGCCCAGTCGGTCCGCCCGGACGGCGTGATCGTCAAACCGGACGCCCCGATCGTGCCGGACGACCAGACGTACCTTGGCATGGCGGCCGCAGCCAAACCCGCGATGGCCGCCGGGACCTACAGCCAACACGGCGCACTGCGCGACGCCTACGTGTTCGCCTATGCCCGCAACGGGCAGCCGAGCCAGTCCGTCACGTTCAGCCCGGCCGAGTTCGGCGTCTCGGGCAACGCCTACGTCTACGACTACTTCACCGGGAAGGGCACCCTGGTGCCGGCCGGCACCAACTTCACCGACGCCGTCGGTGCCGGCTCCTACTACGTGATCGCGCCGGTCGGCGGGTCCGGCATCGCGTTCCTCGGCGATGCGGGCAAGTTCGTCTCGGTTGGCGCGCAACGCATCGCCCAACTCACCGACAACGGCGCCGTGCACACGACCGTGGCCTTCGCGCCCGGCGAGGGCGCGGTGACGCTGCACGGGTACGCCCCGACCGCGCCGACCGCGACCGCAACCGACGGAGCGGTGGGGCCGGTGTCCTACGACCTGTCCACGCATCTGTTCAGCGTTCCCGTTTCGGCCGGGCACAACGGTTCCGCGATGATCACCCTGACGAGCCGGTGACCCTGACCACCCAATCCGCGAGGTTGCCATGTCTTATCTCCACTATCGACGGTCGGGCGCCCTTGCGCTCGCGGTCGCTGCCACGATCACGGTCGCCGGCCCGAGTGCCGCCACACCAACCGCCGCCTCGAACACGGTCACGGACGGCCACGCCCGGTTCGAGGTGCTGACGCCGACGCTGATCCGGCTGGAGTACGCGGGCGACGACCGGTTCACCGACGCCGCCACATTCAACGTGCCGGTCAGGAACCTTCCGGTACCCGCGTTCACCACCGACGTCGCGGGCGGCTTCCGCGAGATCCACACCGCCGGCCTGACGCTGCGCTACCAGGAGAACAGCGGGCCGTTCACCCGAGCCAACACCTCAGTGCAGCTCACCGGCACCTCGGTCACCGCCACGCCGGAGTTCCCGTCCTACTGCGTCTTCGACACACCGTGCCAGGCGGAGGACGGCCTGTTGGGCGGCTCGGCGGCCACGGCGTACGACCACGCGAACTTCACCGGTTCCGGCTTCCTGGCCGGCTTCACCGCCACCGGCACGTCCCTCACCCAGGACGTGTCCGCGATCCCGACCGCCGGGTCCTACCAGCTACAGGTGCGGTACGCCAACGCACAGGGCGGCGACGGCCAGACGGTGACGCGCACGCTGTCCACCACAGTGGACGGTGCGGCGGGGCCGACGCTGACGCTGCCGGTGACGGGATCGTGGGACACCTGGTCGACCGCGTCGGTGACCGTCACGCTGGGCGCGGGCACGCACACCGTCGGCATCAAACAGACGGCGGCCGACACCGGCAACGTCAACCTGGACAGCATCGCCATCACCCCGGCCGGCGCCGCCTACCCGGCGACCACCGATCCCCTGCTGACCACCGGCTACGGTGCTGGTCCCACGAACGTACCGGGCGGCTGGGACCGGTCGCTGGACAACCCCGACACGGTCCCGACGGCCGAACACCCCGGCCTGCTCGACCGCGACGGCTGGTACCTGCTCGACGACACGCGCACCGCGCTGCTCAACCCCGACCAGACCGTGACCGACCGGCCGTCGCACGGCACCCAGCCTTACGAGGACGGCTATTTCTTCGGCTACGGCCAGAACTACAAGCAGGGCCTCGCCGACCTCAACGCGCTCACCGGGCCCGCCAACCTGCTGCCCCGGTCGGCCTACGGCGTCTGGTACTCCCGCTTCTTCCCCTACACCACAGCGGACTACGAGAACACGCTGCTGCCCACGTTCCGGTCCACGTTCACACCGATCGACCAACTGGTCGTGGACACCGACTGGAAGTCGCCGTCGCAGTGGAACGGCTGGAACTGGAATCCCGCGTTGTTCCCCGACCCGCAGGGTTTCCTGAACTCGACCAAACAGCAGGGCCTGTCGGTCTCCCTGAACATCCACACGTCGATCGCGGGCAACGACCCCCGGTTCGCCGCGGCGAACGCCCAGGCCGGCGGCCTGCCATCGGAGAACGGCGACGGCAACTTCGACTTCGACTGGTCCAACCCGAGCCAGCTCGCCGCGTACTTCGGGCTGCACCAACAGTTCGAGCAGCAGGGCGTGCGCACGTGGTGGCTGGACTACTGCACCGGCTGCGGCGCGTCGACCGCGTCCGACCAGCACGTCGCACCGGACAACTTCATCAACCAGGCGTACGCGAACGACGCGGCGGCACGGGGTGTGCGCGGCTTCTCGTTCGGCCGGATCGGCGGCTCCGAGCAGGCATCGATTCACGGCAACTTCCCGCTTGGCCCGTGGTCGGAACGGCGCAACACGTTGCAGTTCACCGGTGACACGCCAGCGACCTGGGCGATGCTCGCCTTCGAGGCCCGGTTCACCCCGGACGAGGCCGCGGCCGGCCTGAGCAACGTCAGCCACGACATCGGCAGCTTCCACGGCGGCCACCTGCCCGACGATCTGTACGCGCGGTGGATGCAACTGGGCGCGTTCCAGCCGGTCGACCGGATGCACTCCGACCACGGCGACCGCCTGCCGTGGAACTACACCGGCGCGGCGGCGGCGAGCGCCGAGCGGTTCCTACGGCTGCGCGAGTCGCTGGTGCCCTACACGTACACGTTGGCGCAACAGGCGAACGCGACCGGCGTGCCGATCACCCGGCCGCTGTACCTGGACTACCCGACGCAGGACGCCGCCTACACCAACCCGCAGGAGTACCTGTACGGCGACAACGTCCTGGTCGCGCCGATCACCACACCGAACGACAGCAACGGCAACGGCTCGGTCACCGCGTGGATTCCGCCCGGCACGTGGACCGACTACTTCACCGGCACCAGCTACACCGGCCCCAGCACCGCGACGATCACGGACCCGCTGTCCGCGATGCCGGTTCTGGTCAAGGCGGGCGGCATCCTGCCGATCCGCACCGACTACGTGGACAACCAGCAACAGCAACCGCTGTCCCAGCTCACCGTGAACGTGGCGGCCGGCGCGGACGGCAGCTTCTCCCTCTACCAGGACGCCGGCGAGGGCACCGGCTACCGGGCCGGCCAGTCCACCAACACGCCGATCTCCTGGCAGGACGCGACCCGGACGCTCACCGTGGGCGCCACCACCGGCTCCTACCCCGGCGCCACGACCGCCCGCGCCTACACCCTGCGGCTGTCCAACGCCCTGGCGCCGACCGCCGTGATGATGGACGGGATCCGGGTCCCGGAGACCGCGTGGTCCTACAACGTCAACTCGCGCACGGTCACGGTCACCACCGCGAGCCTGTCGGTCGGCGCGAACCACACCGTCACGCTGCTCGGCTCCGCGGCGGCCAACCCGACCGCCGGTGAGGTGTCGGGCGCGGGTGGCCTGTGCCTGGCCGCGCGCGGCGGTTCCCCGGCCAACCAGACCCCGGTCGAACTGGACGCGTGCGACCACTCGCCCGGCCAGACGGTCACGCCACCGGCCGGCGGCACGGTGCGCGTCCTGGGCGCCTGCCTCGACGCGGCCGGCGGTGGCACGGCGAACGGCACGGCCGTCCAGGAGTTCACGTGCGACAACACCGGTGCGCAGAACTGGACGCTGGAGTCCAACGGCGAACTGGTGAACCAGGCATCCGGACGCTGCCTCACGTCGC
>DASXXM010000226.1:0-4743 GCA_036503065.1 Pseudonocardiaceae bacterium
GTGAACGCGATCCGCCCGGTCCGGCCGCTCGGCGTGCGGATCGACGAGCTGCGCAGCGGCCGTCCGAAGCGCTCCACCGTGCCGCCGCTGTCGGTCGGCGGGCTGTTCGAACAGCTCGACAAGCTGCTGCACGTGTATCAGCGTTCGCCGGTGAAACCGTTGCGCCGCATGGCGATGCGGCAGGCGGTCGAGTGGGTCGTCGCCCACCAGGAGGCCGACGGCGGCTGGGGCGGCATCCAGCCACCGTGGGTGTACTCGATCATCGCGCTGCACCTGATGGGCTACCAACTCGACCACCCGGTCCTGGCCAAGGCCATCGCCGGGCTGGACGGCTTCACCGTGCACGAGGAGACCGAGCAGGGCACGGTCCGCTGGTTCGAGGCCTGCCAGTCGCCGGTCTGGGACACCTGCCTCGCGGTCACCGGCCTGCTGGACGCCGGTGTCGCGGCCGACGATCCGGCCGTGGTCAGGGCCGTGGACTGGATGCTGGGCGAGGAGATCACCGTGCCCGGCGACTGGTCGGTCCGCAGGCCCGGTCTCGCACCGGGTGGCTGGGCGTTCGAGTTCGCCAACGACGGCTACCCGGACACCGACGACACCGCAGAGGTCGTCCTCGCGCTGCGCCGCGGTGGCCATCCCGACATCGCCAGGACCAGGGCCGCGGTGGACCGTGGGGTGCGGTGGCTGATCGGCATGCAGTCCAAGGACGGTGGTTGGGGCGCGTTCGACGCGGACAACACCCGGGAGCTGATCCTCAAGCTGCCGTTCTGCGACTTCGGCGCGGTGATCGACCCGCCGTCTGCGGATGTCACGGCACATGTGGTCGAAATGCTGGGTGCAGAAGGACTCGCGGATCATCCGGCGGCACAACGCGGCCTGCGCTGGCTGCTGCGGGCGCAGGAGGACGACGGTTCCTGGTTCGGCCGCTGGGGCGCCAACCATGTCTACGGCACGGGCGCCGTCGTCCCGGCGCTTGTCGCGGCCGGTGTGTCCACATCGGACATATCGGTCCGGCGCGCGGTGCGCTGGCTGCGCAAGGTGCAGAACGCCGACGGGGGCTGGGGTGAGGATCTGCGCTCTTATGTGGACACCGCGTGGCGTGGCCGTGGCACGTCGACGCCGTCGCAGACCGCGTGGGCGCTGCTGGCGTTGCTGGCGGCGGGGGAGCGGGGCGACGAGGTCGGACAGGGGATCGCGTGGCTGGCCGACAACCAGCGGGCCGACGGCACCTGGGACGAGCCCTACTTCACCGGCACCGGTTTCCCCGGCGACTTCTACATCAACTACCACCTGTACCGCCTGGTCTTCCCGTTGTCCGCGCTGGGCCGTTTCCTGGCGGCCGCCCATGGCTGACCTCTTGGTGGCCGCGCCACTGCGGGTGGAGGCCATGGCCGTGCGGCGTGGCCTGCCGGCGGAACTGGTCGTGCGCACCGGGATGGGACCGGCCCGGTCCCGCAGGGCAGCTCGCGCGCTGCGGGCCCGTCGGCCGGCCGCGTTGGCGGTCGCCGGTGTCTGTGGCGCGCTGACCGACGAGCTGGCCGCCGGGGACGTCGTGGTGGCCACGGAGGTGCGGTCCGTCGATGGTGTGATCAGGTGTCCGTCGGCGCCGTTGCTGGTCGGCGCGTTGCGGGCGGCGGGACTGACCGTGCACGCCGGACCGATCGTGTCGACCGACCACGTCGTGCACGGCCCGGAGCGGGCCGAACTGGCCGCGGCCGGTGCGTTGGCCGTGGACATGGAGTCGGCGATGCTGGCCGCGGCGGCCGACGGCGGGCCGCTGGCCGTGCTCAGGGTGGTCGTCGACACGCCGAGCAGGCCGCTGTTCCATCCGGCCACGCCGAGTGCTGGGCTGACCGCACTGAGCACGCTGGGCCGGCTGGGGCCGGTGCTTCGGTCGTGGGCCGCCGCGGTCGGTGACCGGCAGGTGTTGCTGGCCAGCCCGCGATCGTTCTGCGCGGGGGTGGAGCGGGCCATCGACATCGTGGCCCGGCTGCTGGACCAGCGGCCAGGTCCGGTCTACGTGCGCAAGCAGATCGTGCACAACGCCATCGTGGTGGCCGACCTGGAACGGCGCGGCGCGGTGTTCGTCGAGGAGTTGGCCGAGGTGCCCGAGGGTGCCACCGTGGTGTTCTCGGCGCACGGCGTCGCCCCGAGCGTCCGGCGGGAGGCGGTGGCGCGGGAGCTGGACGTGGTGGACGCGACCTGCCCGCTGGTCGGCAAGGTGCACCACGAGGCCCGGCGGTTCGCCCGGCGTGGCGACACGATCCTGTTCATCGGGCACGCTGGCCACGAGGAGACCGACGGCACCCTTGGCCAGGAACCGGAGCACACGATCCTCGTCCAGGACGAGTCCGAAGTAGACAACATCGAGGTGCCGGACCCGCGTCGGGTCAGCTACCTCATGCAGACCACGCTCGCGGTGGACGAGGCCGACGGCATCGTCGCCGCGCTGCGCCGGAAGTTCCCGGAACTGCGCGGCCCCGGCTCCGACGACATCTGCTACGCCACCACCAACCGCCAGGCTGCGGTGCGGGACGTGGCCGACCAGGCCGAGCTGGTGCTCGTCGTGGGCTCGACCAACTCGTCGAACTCGCGGCGCCTTGTCGAGGTCGCCCGGCGCGATGGCGCGTCGGCGTATCTCGTGGACGACGTCGGCGAGGTCGAACTCGCCTGGCTGGCCGGCGTCATCACGATCGGCGTGTCCGCCGGGGCGTCCGCCCCGCCCGAACTCGTCACCGAGCTGGTCGCCGCGTTGGGCGGACTCGGCCGGCTCGACATCGCTGAGCGGTCCGTCACCACGGAGACCGTACGTTTCACACTCCCCAAGGAGGTGCGTCACTAATGCCGGTGCCCATGCGGCAGGCTGTTCGCGTCGGCGCGTACGTCGCCAAGCAGAAGATCTTGCGCCACAAGAAGTTCCCGTTGGTCGTCGAGCTGGAACCGTTGTTCGCGTGCAATCTGGCGTGTGCCGGCTGTGGCAAGATCCAGCAACCGCACGACGTGCTCAAGAAGCGGATGCCGGTCGAGCAGGCGGTCGCCGCGATCGAGGAGTCCGGCGCGCCGATGGTGTCCATCGCAGGCGGCGAGCCGCTGATGCACCCGCAGATCGACCAGATCGTGGCGGAACTGGTGAAGCGCAAGAAGTTCGTGGTGCTGTGCACGAACGCGCTGCTGGTGCGCAAGCGGATCGACAAGTTCAACTTCAAGCCGTCGCCGTACTTCCAGTGGGCCATCCACGTCGACGGCCTGCGCGAGCGGCACGACGAGTCGGTCAACCAGGAAGGCACGTTCGACGAGGCGATGGCGGCGATCAAGGAGCTGAAGGGCCGCGGTTTCCGCGTCACCACCAACTCCACGTTCTTCAATACGGACACCCCGCAGTCCGTCATCGACGTGCTGAACTTCCTCAACGACGACATCCAGGTCGACGAGATGATGATCTCGCCGGCGTACGCGTACGAGAAGGCGCCCGACCAGGACCACTTCCTCGGCGTGACGGAGACGCGGGAGCTGTTCCGCAAGGTGTTCGCCGACGGCCGCAGGAAGAAGTGGCGCCTGTCGCATTCGCCGCTGTTCCTGGACTTCCTGGAAGGCAAGGTCGACTTCCAGTGCACGGCGTGGGGCATCCCGTCGTACTCGCTGCTGGGCTGGCAGAAGCCGTGCTACCTGATGAGCGACGGCTACGTGCAGACCTACAAGGAACTCATCGAGACGACGGACTGGGACTCCTACGGCCGCGGCAAGGACCCGCGCTGCAACAACTGCATGGCGCACTGCGGCTACGAGCCGAGTGCCGTGCTGGCCACCATGGGTTCACTGAAGGAGTCCATCCGCGCGATGCGCGAACAGTGACCGCGGCAACGCCGGTTCGGCTCATCGGTTCAGCCGAACCGGCGTTGCATGCGGTGCACCAGCGTCGGGAAACCGCCCTGTAGTCGAGCCGGGAAGCGCAGCCAGGCCGGGACGAACACTTCTGGTTTGTTGTGCACGATCGCGTTGACCAGCGCGGCGGCGACCCGGTCCGGAGCCACCGGTTTGGGTCGGGTTCGGTCGTATGCCTTGCCGCGCCTGGTGAAGAACGGTGTGTCCACGACGCCGGGTAGCACCGTGGTCACGCCGATTTCGTGGTGCGCAAGGCGGACGCTGTCCGCGAAGGTACGTAGTCCGGCCTTGGTCGCGGCGTAGACGGCTTCGTCCGCCACGCCGAGGCAGCCCGCGATCGAGGACACCAGGATCAGGTGGCCCCGGTCGCTGGTCACCATGCCGGGAAGCAGCAATCGGGCCAAGGCCAGGTGCGTGGTCAGGTTCACCGTGACCAGTTCGTCGATGGTGGCGAGTGGTTGCCGGTCGAGCGGGCCGGCCCAGCCGATGCCCGCGTTGCACACCAACAGGTCCACCTCGCCGGCCCAGGCCGCGATCTCGGTGGCCACGCCCGGTGTGCGGAGATCGACGGCGAGCCGGTCGCCGCCGGTTTCCGTTGCCAGGTCGGCCAGTGCGTGTTCGTCGCGGCCGATCAGGAGCGGCTTCGCACCGAGGCTCGCCAAACGGCGAACCGTGGCGGCACCGATGCCCGACGACGCCCCGGTGACCAGTGCTCGCGCACCAACCAGCTTTGTCAAGTCGCCCTACCCGACCTGTTGACAGCCAACGAAGTTGTCCACAACTTGCCGGAGAATCCGACAAATCGCCTATTTGGAGCTTGACAAATGGTAGGTTGAAAAGGGGACGCCCCCCGAGGAGTGG
>DASXXM010000227.1:0-18979 GCA_036503065.1 Pseudonocardiaceae bacterium
CGCGCCGCCGACCAGCAGCACCGCCCCCGACGCAGCGCCGAGCAGCCACCATCCGGTGCGCACCTGCTCGTGGAAGACGAGGACACCCCAGGCGGCGGCGACCAGCGGGTTCGCCAGTGTGATGCCCGGTTGGGACGCCACCAGCCGGCCGGCCCGCAGCGCGTGCTGCAGCAGCAGGAACGCCGCCGCGGCGACGACGATGGCCGCCCAGGTCTGCCAGGTGGCGAGCACCGCGCCCAACCCCTGCCCGAAGGTCGCCGTGACCGGCTTGACCAGCACGGCCACCAGGCCGGCGCTCGTGCCGGCGGCGATCCCGGCCAGTGCGGTCCTGGCCGCCTGACCACTGCGCCGAGCCGCCACGAGGACCGTGACGACTACCGCGATCGTCATGGCGAGCCCGCGTAGCCAGGTGATCAGGTCGAGGGTGTTCGGGTTGCCGCCGTGCGGTGCCAGGGTCACCAGCAGGACGACGACCCCGACGGTCATCCCGGCGACCGCCGACCACTCCCGAGCGGCCAGCAGGCCACCCAGCACCAGCCGCGACAGCACCAGGCAGAACGGCAGTTCCATCACCACCAGCAACTGCACCAACGAGATCGGACCACCGGCCAGGGCGAGCAACTGGAGCCCGAACTCGACGACCATGGCGGCGATGCCGGCCGCCCACACCGGCCGACGGCGAATCAGCAACCACAGCAGCGCCACGGAGAACGCCGGTTCCTCTTCCGCGGCCTTGCGCAGCAGCACCAGGGCCAACGCACCGACGGCGGCGGACAGCAGCACCAGCACGACGACCACACCGAACTCCGTCCTGTCCACCCGCTCGAGGGCCCGACGGTATCGGGGCGCGTTCGGCGACGGTGGTCGACAGCCATTACGAAAGTGTGAGGTCAACCCGACCGGCGCGGCCGGCCACCACGATATCGCTCAGAGTGAACAAACCGCCGGAACAATCACCTCCCACCGTGGGTTGAGTAGGTCAGACTCAACTTTCCTGGTGGAGGGATGCGGGCATGGACCAGAACCTGGTGCTGCCGATACTGGCGTTGGACGACGACGTGGTGCTGCCCGGCATGGTGGTGCCGCTGGACCTGTCGGACACCGACGTGCGCACTGCGGTGGACGCCGCCCGGGCCGCGGTGGACGACCGCGTGCCGGGGTCCGGGATTCGGTCGACGACGCCGGAGGCGGCCAAGGCGGCCGTGTTGCTGGTGCCGCGGCAGGACGGACGCTACGGCTCGATCGGCACGGTCGGTGTGATCGAACAGGTCGGCCGGATGCCCAAGGGCCGCGCGGTCGCGGTGGTCCGGGGCAGCAAGCGGGTCCGGGTCGGTGCCACGACCACCGGACCGGGCGCGGCACTCTGGGTGGCGGCGTCCGTGCTGCCGGACGTCGAGCCGACCGAGGACATCTCGGAGCTGGTGCGCGAGTACAAGGGCGTGCTGTCGGCGATCCTGCAGCAGCGCGGTGCCTGGCAGATGGTCGACTCGGTGCAACAGGTGGAGGACCCGTCCGGCCTTGCCGACCTGGCCGGCTACGCGCCCTATCTGTCGACCGCGCAGAAGGTCACGCTGCTGGAGACGGCGGACGTGGCCGACCGGCTGCGGCAGGCGCTGGCCCTGGCCAGGGAACACCTGGCCGAGCTGGACGTGAGCGAGACGATCCGCAAGGACGTCGCCGAGGGCATGGAGCGCCAGCAGCGGGAGTTCCTGCTGCGCCAACAGCTCGCCGCGATCCGCAAGGAGCTCGCCGAGCTGGACGGCAAGCCCGCGTCCGAGGAGCAGGACTACCGGGCCAGGGTGGAAGCCGCGGAACTCCCGGAGAAGGTCCGCACGGCTGCCCTGTCCGAAGTGGACAAGCTGGAGCGCACGTCGGACCAGTCGCCCGAGGTGGGCTGGATCCGCACCTGGCTGGACACGGTGCTCGACCTGCCGTGGCACGTGCACACCGAGGACAGCTACGACATCGCCGGTGCCAGGGCGATCCTGGACGCCGACCACTCTGGCCTCGCCGACGTGAAGGACCGGATCGTGGAGTACCTCGCGGTCCGCAAGCGCCGGGAGGACAAGGGCCTGAAGGTCGTCGGCGGCAGGCGCAGCGGTGCGGTGCTGGCGCTGGTCGGCCCGCCGGGTGTCGGCAAGACCTCGCTCGGCGAGTCGGTGGCCAGGGCCATGGGCCGCAAGTTCGTCCGGGTCGCGCTGGGTGGCGTTCGGGACGAGGCCGAGATCCGTGGCCACCGCCGTACCTACGTCGGTGCGCTGCCCGGCCGGATCGTCCGTGCCATCGGCGAGGCCGGGTCGATGAACCCGGTGGTGCTGCTGGACGAGATCGACAAGGTGGGCGCCGACTACCGGGGCGACCCGACGGCCGCGCTGCTCGAGGTGCTGGACCCGGCGCAGAACCACACGTTCCGGGACCACTACCTCGATGTCGACCTCGACCTGTCGGACGTGGTGTTCCTGGCCACGGCGAACGTGCTCGACTCGATCCCCGGCCCGTTGCTGGACCGGATGGAACTGGTCGCGCTGGACGGCTACACCGAGGCCGAGAAGGTCACCATCGCAGCCGACCACCTGCTGCCGAGGCAACTGGAGAAGGCCGGAATGTCCACACAGGACGTGACGGTGACCGAACCCGCACTGCGGCTGCTGGCCACCGAATACACCAGGGAGGCGGGCGTCCGCGACCTGGAACGGTCGATCGCGCGGGTGCTGCGCAAGGTGGCCACCAGCCTGGCGCTCGAGCAGGTCACCGTGCCGCTGACGGTGGATGCGGACGATCTGCGCTCCTACGTGGGCCGGCCCCGGCACACACCGGAGTCGGCGGAGCGCACCGCGCTGCCCGGGGTGGCCACCGGTCTCGCGGTCACCGGCGCGGGTGGTGACGTGCTGTTCATCGAGGCGTCGCTGGCCGATCCGGAGACGGGTGCCACGGGCGTCACACTGACCGGCCAGCTTGGCGACGTCATGAAGGAGTCCGCGCAGATCGCCCTGTCCTACCTGCGGTCGCACGGTGTCGAACTGGAGCTGCCGGTGGGTGACCTGAAGGAACGTGGCATCCACGTGCACGTGCCGGCGGGCGCGGTGCCCAAGGACGGCCCGAGCGCCGGGGTCACCATGACGACGGCGTTGGCGTCGCTGCTGTCCGGCCGGCCGGTCCGCTCGGACGTGGCGATGACCGGTGAGGTGTCGTTGACCGGGCGGGTGCTGCCGATCGGTGGTGTCAAGCAGAAACTGCTTGCCGCGCACCGGGCCGGCATCACCACCGTGCTCATCCCGCAACGCAACGAGCCGGACCTGGACGACGTGCCGGCCGAGGTGCTGGCGCAGCTCACCGTGCACCCGGTTGGTGACGTGCGGGAGGTGCTGGCACTGGCGCTGGAACCGGCGGGCGCGGTGGCCGACATCGCCGCCTGACCCGCGGCAGCCGATTTCGCGGCCGCCGCCGCGGGTCCGAACACGGGCCGTCCACAAGCCTTGCGCTGTGGGCGGCCCGTCCGGTTTGGTGGTGTCATGAACGTTCTGGACCGGTTCGCGCTGCACGGCAGGAAGGCGCTGGTCACCGGCGGGAACCGGGGACTGGGCAAGGCTTTCGCCACCGCGCTCGCCCAGGCCGGTGCCACGGTCGCCATCGGCGGCCGCGACACGGACCGCACCGAGGCCACCGCGCACGAGGCCGCCGCGGCCGGGCTGAAGATGGTCCCGCTCACCGCCGACATCACCGACGACGCCGCCGTCGACCGCATGACCGCGGCGGCGGTCGACGCCCTTGGCGGACTGGACATCCTGGTGAACAACGCGGGCACGTGCTTCCACAACGAGTCCTGGCAGGTGACCGACTCGGAATGGGCCGAGGTCTTCGACGTGAACGTGCGCGCGTTGTGGAAGTGCAGCATGGCGGCCGGCCGGCACATGGCCGAACACGGCGGCGGCTCGATCGTCAACATCGGGTCGATGTCCGGGTTCATCGTGAACCGTCCGCAGTGGCAGCCCGCCTACAACGCCTCGAAGGCCGCGGTCCATCACCTGACCAAATCCCTCGCCGCGGAGTGGGCGCCGCTGGGCATCCGGGTCAACGCCGTCGCGCCCGGCTACGTGAAGACGGACATGGCCCCGGTCGACCGGCCCGAGCTGCGACGGTACTGGATCGAGGACGCGCCCCAGCAGCGGTACGCGCTGCCCGAGGAGATCGCCCCCAGCGTGGTGTTCCTGGCCAGCGACGCCGCGGCTTTCATGACCGGCTCCGTCCTCGTCATCGACGGCGGCTACACCATCTGGTGATCAGCCGGTGTCGGCGATTCCGCCGGTAGGGTGAGATCCGTGGATCGTCCGGCGTCGTCCCCGGGCGCGCCGCGTGCCGAGCGCGCGGACGCCGCCCGCAACCGGCTGCTCCTGCTGGCCACGGCCCGCGAGATGCTGGCGGAGCAGGGCGCGGCCAAACTGACCATGGACGGCCTGGCCGAACGGGCGGCGCTGGGCAAGGGGACGGTGTTCCGCAGGTTCGGCACGCGCGCGGGGATCTTCCAGGCGCTGCTGGACGACGAGGAGCGGACCTTCCAGGAACGGGTGCTGACCGGCCCGCCGCCGCTGGGCCCCGGCGCGCCGCCGCTGGACCGGCTGCTCGCCTACGGCCGGGCGCGAATCGGTTTTCTGTTCGCCCACCGCGAGATCGCCCGCGCCGCACTGGACGGCAGCCAGCCCGTGCCGGCCGGCGCACCCCTCTCCGCGCTGCACGTTCGGATGCTGCTGGGACAGCTACCCCTGGACGCCGTCGACCTCGACGTACTCGCCATCCAACTCACCGCCGCCCTCGACGGCCCACTGCTGCTCTACCTGTCGGCGTCCGACCTCACCGAAGCCGGCGGCCCCATGGAGGACCGGATCGCACAGGGCTGGCAGTACTTCGTACGGCGCGTCTGCCGACCGTGATCGGGCGTGTCCCGATGGGTTTGTCACCGTGCTCGGTCGGCTCGGGCGAGGAGTTGTTCGACGGCGTGGGGGTTTCGGAGTAGGTGGAGTTCCGCGTGACCTGCGTGGTCGGCGATGCCGGCCATGATGGTGGGGAGGCTGCGGCGCCGGTAGGCGACGAGCCAGTGCCAGAAGGCCAGGTTCTCGCGTGACCGACGCAGGGCGCGCCAGGCGCACCGCCACAGTGGGTAGTCCAGCACGATCACGGTGTCGGCGGCTTGCAGTCGCACGTGGAGAACGTCGTACGGGCCGAGATCTCCATCGAGGATCCACCGCTCCCCGTCGGCGAGCTGTCGCTGGGTCTCCGCCCACTGGTCCTTGGATGTCGGGGTGAGGTCGGCCGCCCAGAAATGTTTGTCCAGTTCGATGACCGGCAGAGTCAGGGCGGCGCCGAGGCGTGCGGCGAGGGTCGACTTGCCGGCGCCGCCGCGGCCGAGGATGACGACTCTCTTCATGCTGCTCCCGTGCCTGATTCGGCGGCTGGTGCCCGGTAGCGGGGTAACACATCACAGCCGCGGCACGAAGGCGGGCTGCGCAGGCCGCCCCGACCGGGCACACTCGATCTTCGCGCGCCCGTGCGCGCGGTACGGTCACCGAACGACGTCGCGAGAGGCCCCCGATGTCCACAGCCCTGCCAGCAGGACCACTGAACCGAGCACTGGCCGCGGTCGACCCGCTGATCGCCGGCATCGCCGACACCCAGTGGTCGGCGCCCACCCCGTGCACCGAGTGGACCGTCCGGGACGTGGTGGCCCACCTGGTCGGCGTGAACCGGATGATCACCGCGTTCCTGTGGGACCAGCCACCTCCCACCCGCGGCGACGACCTGCTGGGTGACGACCCCCTGAGCGCGTACCGCTCGTCCGTGGCCGGGTTGCGGGAGGCCATCCAACTGCCCGGCGCGCTCGACCGGATCTCCGCGGGCCCGTTGGGCCCGGCGACCGGGGCCGAGCGGCTCAAGTGGCGGACCGCCGACCTGCTCGGCCACGGCTGGGACATCGCCCGAGCCACCGGTCAGCGACTCGACCTGCCCGCGGACCTGGTCGAGGAGTCGTTGGCGTTCCTGAAGAAGGAATTGGGCGACGCGTCCCGAGGCGGCCGGTTCGGGCCGCCGCAGCCGGTCGCGGCGGACGCGCCCGCCATCGACCGCCTCGTCGCCTTCTCGGGTCGTCCCGTCAGTTGACCCGCAACCAGGCCGCGGCGTCCTTGGGCAGCTTGCCGTTGGGTATCGGCTCGCTGGCCAGTAGCACCCGGTCGTGGACGGGCAGTGGGCACGGGGCGTCGGAGAGGTTCACCGCGCACAGCAGGCCCGGCTCGCGGCGCAGGATCAGTACGCCGTCCGGCGACCCGGCCCAGCTGAGCGCGCCGTCGCCGAGTGCGGGATGGTCCCGGCGCAGCCGCAGCGCCGCCTGGTAGAGGCGCAACATCGACTCGGGGTCCGCCTGTTCGTACTCGGCCGTGCGGACCGACCACCCCGCGGGCTGGGGCAGCCACGGCCGGCTGCCGTCGGGTCCGAAGCCGAACGGTGGTCGCTGTCCGCGCCATGGCAGCGGTACCCGGCAGCCGTCGCGGCCGCGGACGGTGTGCCCGGACGACGTCCACGTGGGGTCGCGCAACGCGTCGTCCGGTAGGTCCTCGACCTCCGCCAGGCCCAGTTCCTCGCCCTGGTACAGGTAGGCGCTGCCGGGCAGCGCGAGCATCAGCAGCAGCGCGGCCCGCGCCCTGCGGGTGCCCGTCTCGACGTCGCTGGGCACCCTGGGGGCGTTGACCGGCTCGACACCACTGGTGCGCGCCCGGCCGTAGCGGGTGAGGTGCCGCGTGACGTCGTGGTTGGACAGCACCCACGTCGCGGGCGCGCCGACCGCGTGCGCCGACCGCAGGCTCTCGTCGATCACCGACCGGAACGAACTCGCGTCCCACGGACACCGCAGGAAGTTGAAGTTGAACGCGGTGTGCAACTCGTCCGGCCGGACGTAGCGGGCGAGGCGGTCCGCGTCGTCCACCCACGCCTCGGCGACGAAGATCCGGTCCCCACCATAGGAATCCGCCAGCCGCCGCCACGACCGGTAGATGTCGTGGACCTCGTCGCGGTCCCAGTACGGATGATCCGCCGGGTCACCGACGTCCGGCAGGTCGGGATGCTTGGCCAGACCGTTCGCCACGTCGATGCGGAACCCGTCCACCCCCCGGTCCAGCCAGAACCGCAGGATGTCGGCGAACTCGGCGCGCACGTCGGGCCGCGTCCAGTTCAGGTCGGGCTGCTGCGGTGCGAACAGATGCAGGTACCACTGACCGTCGGGCACCCGCGACCATGCCGGACCGCCGAACACGCTGCGCCAGTTGTTGGGCGGCTGGTCCGGTCCCCGGCCGTCGCGAAAGTGGTAGCGCGCCCGTTCCGGCGAACCGGGGCCCGCCGCGAGCGCCGCCTGGAACCAGGTGTGCCGGTCGGAGGTGTGGTTGGGCACGATGTCGACGAGCAGTCGCATCCCGTGCTCGTGCGTCTCGCGGATCAGGTGCTCCGCGTCGGCCAACGTGCCGAACAGCGGATCGATGTCCCGGTAGTCGGCCACGTCGTAACCGCCGTCCGCCATGGGGGAGCGGTACCAGGGGGTGATCCAGATGGCATCCACCCCGAGGTCGCGCAGGTAGGGCAGGCGGGCGCGGATACCGGCGATGTCGCCGACGCCGTCGCCACCGCCGTCGGCGAAGCTGCGAACGTAGATCTCGTAGATGATCGCGTCACGCCACCACTGCGTCTGCACGTTCCGGTTCTCCTACTCGACCGAGCGGACGGGCACCGACCCGCAGCCAAACATACGGCCCGCCACCAGACACGCGGACGGCCCGCCCCCGGGGGCAACCGAGTGAGCCGGTGTGGTGCGGTGGCCGGACTGGCCGCCGACCGCCAGCACCACGACAATGGTGATCACCACGGTCCAGCCGATACACCGCGCGAACCGACCGATTCCCATCGAAATGAACATCGAATTCTCCTGCCACATTGTTTGGTTCCTGGCGACCAGCATCGAACGGCGGCTCGCGTGTCGACCCCGTCAGGATCCGGTGGGCGGTGCTAACTTCTTGACGTGGCCGGGTGGCAGATGGCCGGTTGGGCGGAGTTCGTCCGGGCCCACCTGCGTGCCAGAGGCGTCCCCATCGAGGAGGCGGCGCGTCGGCTCGGCGTTCCGGTCAGCACTTTTCGTACCTGGCTGGACGGCCACCATCTTCCCGGGATGTCGATTTTCGAGCAATGGGCCCAGCTCGCCGAATTGCTCGGCGTTGCCGAGGTCGAACTGCTGCGCGTCGCCGGACTGCTGCCGGACACGGTCGCCGGCCCCATGCTGGTGGCGCAGGCGAACCGGCAGCTGCGGGAGAGCCTCGACCATGCCGGCCGGCTGCTGCGGCAGGCGTCCTCCCTCGCCCAGACGTCGTCGGTCTCCCAGGTGGTGAACGCGCTGTCCTCGTCGGGTGTCGACTGGGAGATCCAACTCCGCTCGGCGCACCGGGGCCGTGACCTGCGGCTCACCTACCACCACTACGTCGGCATCATCCCGCCGGAACCGCTGGCCGGCTGGGGCGTCCAGCAGATCCGCGACTACGTCCAGCACGACCTGCTCGCACATCTCTGGCAGCCGTTGAGCCTGTACTGGCGGGTGGCGCATGCGCACGACTGGCCGTCCGCGCCGGAACTGCTGATCCAGGTGCCCGACCAGGAGGCCTCCCGGCCACCGAGCGGCCAGAGCCCGCGTCCCACCGCGGATCCCGTGCTGGTGCTGTCACCGCCGTGGGGCTACGGCGAACTCCTGGGCTCGCTGGTCGCGGACGGCATCGGTTTCGGCAACATCGACTTCCGGTACTTCGGCATCCCGGACGACCTGCCGCAGCGACTCGCGGTGCTACAGGCCGAACTCGACGGCGTCGGCGCGGGATTCGTCCTGTCCGTGCCGCCGCTGGTCCCGCTCGACGGCCTCGTCGTCGGGGCGGCTCAGCTCGCCGGCAGGCTGCCGATCCTCATCACCTACGGCGAGCGGGTTCGCTTACGCGGCACCGAACTGTACCGGCCGGCGTTGACGCGCCTTGCGGGTGACGCGGAGCGCGCGATCGCGCTCGTGGTGGCCCGCAACGCGGCCGCGGTGCAGGGACTCCCGCCCGGCTCGGACTACATCGAGGTCGTGCTGGCGGACGACGACGTGGTGGCCGGCGACCTCGTCGACCGGCACCTGATGAACGACACGATCGCGTGGCTGGCACTCGCGGTCACCGGCATGATCCTGGCGCGCTGGGGCGTGCCACCCCGACCGGTCGGCGGACCGCTCCGCGATCTCGTCCTGCCGTCCGGCCGGCCGCGCCAGCCGCCGCCGATGGCGAGCCGGGCCACCTGGCGGACGGTGCTCTAGTACGAACTGGACGATGCCCACAGGTTGATGTCGCCGTCCACGGCGTACTTGTCGATCTCGGCCAGTTCATCCTCGGTGAACGTGAGGTTGTCCAGCGCCCCGACATTGGCTTCCAGTTGCGCCACGCTGCTCGCGCCGAGCAGCACCGACGTCACCCGGTCGTCGCGCAGCGCCCATGCCAGGGCGAGTTGGGCGAGGCTCTGCCCACGCGCGGCGGCGATGTCGCCCAGCGCCCGCACCCGCGCCAGGTTCTCGTCGGTGAGCATGCCGGCGCCCATTGCGCCGCCGGTGGCCACCCGGGAGTCGGCCGGCACACCGTGCAGGTACCGGTCGGTCAGCAGTCCCTGGGCCAGCGGCGAGAACGCGATGGCACCCGCGCCCACCTCGGCCAGTGTGTCGAGCAGGCCCTGGTGTTCGATCCACCGGTTGAACATCGAGTAGGACGGCTGGTGGATCAGCAGCGGCGTGCCGAGCTCGCGCAGGATCGCGGCCGCTTCGGCCGTCCTGCCGGACGAGTACGACGAGATGCCCACGTACAGCGCGCGGCCGGACCGCACGGCGGTGTCCAGCGCGCCCATCGTCTCCTCGAGCGGCGTGTCCGGGTCGAACCGGTGCGAGTAGAAGATGTCGACGTAGTCGAGGCCCATCCGTTCCAGGGACTGGTCCAGCGACGCCAGCAGGTACTTGCGCGAGCCGTGGTCGCCGTAGGGGCCGGGCCACATGTCGTAGCCGGCCTTGGTGGAGATCACCAGTTCGTCCCGCAGCGACCCACTGCGCATCGACCCGAAGTCTTCGCGCAGGATGCGGCCGAAGTTCCGCTCCGCGCTGCCGTACGGCGGGCCGTAGTTGTTCGCCAGGTCGAAGTGCGTGACGCCGAGGTCGAACGCGCGCCGGCAGATCGCCCGTTGCCCTTCGTAGGCCCGTTCGTCGCCGAAGTTGTGCCACAGGCCGAGCGACACCAGTGGCAGTCGCAGGCCGCTGCGGCCGGTTCTGCGGTATCGCATCTGGTCGTAGCGGTTCTCGTCCGGCATCCAGGTCATGCCGCGAGCCTAGCCGGGGTCACCCCGCGCCCAGCAGCCGTCGCTTCGCGCGGTCGAACTCCGTCGCGGTGAGTGCGCCGTCGCGGTGCAGCGCGGCGAGGCGGTCCAGCGCCGCCACCAGTTCGTCCGGTGGGACGGCGTCCTGCGGGCCTGCGTCGACGATCATCGGGTTCGGCGCGGGCGCCAGCCCGATGAGTTCGATCATCCCCTCGTCGCCGGCCGGGTCGTACAACACGGTGACCCGGTCGCCGCGTCGCGGCATGTTCCGCGGGGAGGCGACCTCATTGTGCACGGCGTGTCCGGTCGTGTTGTCGGCCCGTCGATATTCGATGGTCAGCCGGACCTCGACATCGTCGTTGTAGGTCTCGCCGGTATTCCACACATCGGTGATCACGCCTTCTGCGCGCCGCTTGGAACTGGCCATTCCGACCCTGCGGGCGGCGAGTATCCGGCCATAGGGCAGCCCGATGATCACAATCAGCACCGACAATGCCAGAAATCCCGCTCCGACGATGCCCGCGCTGCTGAACAGGCCGCCCGGGCCCAGGATCGCCCGCACCAACGAGTAGATGCCAGCGCTGACAAGGGCAACCAGCAGGCCGATGCCGATGGTCATGATCGCGCCGACGACCAGAATGAGACAGCCGGCCACCATTTCACCGGCGGCGAGGTTCACGCTGCCCGGACATGCCGGCGCACCGACATCGGGCCCGCAGTCCGGCATCGCGGAAAAGGTGAGAACCGCGTTCGAGATCAGGATCGACGCCGCGACACAGAGGGCGCCCCCGACATAGTGCAGTGCCTTCACAAGTCGAGCCTAGCGGAGGCCGCAGGTGTTTGTTTACACGGATTCCGGCCGTTCGATCGGTTCTCGACCGACTTGCGCCACGCCGACTGTCGGTGCCCCTGGCTACGTTGCCCGCATGACCGAGCCCGCCTACCTGGCCGCCGTCCGGGAGTCGTACGACACCGTGGCCGCCGACTACGTCACGCTGGTCCCGGCCAAGCCGGATGCGTTGTCGCTCGCGATGATGGCCGCGTTCGCCGAACTCGTGCGCGACCGGGGGCCGGTCGCGGACCTGGGCTGCGGACCCGGCAGGCTGACGGCGCACCTGGCCACCCTTGGCCTGCCCGCGTTCGGCATCGACGTGTCACCGAAGATGATCGAACTGGCCCGCGATGCCTTTCCTGGCCTTCGGTTCAGCGTGGGCACGATGACCGCGCTGGACATCGCGGACCGCGAACTCGGTGGCATCATGGCCTTCTTCTCGACGCACCACACGCCACCGGACTGGCTACCGGTCGTCTTCGCCGAGTTCCACCGCACGCTCGCGCCCGGCGGCCACCTGCTGCTCGGCACCCACACCGGAGACGATGAGCACCTGCGGCCGACGCAGGGATACGGCGGCCATCCGGTGTCCTACGAGTCCCACCGGCTACCGCCTGATCGCATTGCCACATTGCTGGCCGAAACCGGACTCGACGTCACCACACGATTACTGCGGGAACCGGACGAGGAAACGAAACGGCCGCACGCCTGCTTCCTGGCCCGCAGAAGGCCATAACAGCCGCTGCTTTCTGGTCAGCGGCCAGCCCGTCTCAGGTTTGGCCGCCGAGGAACTTGTCGAGAATTCGGCGTTCTCGTTTGGTGGGCCTGCCGGCGCCCCGGTCGCGGTGCGCGACGGGCGGTTCCTTGGGCGGCGGCGGTGTCCGGTCCAGGAAGCAGGTCGCCGCGTCGGCGGGTCCGACGCGTTTCTGGATCACCCGTACCACCTCGACGATGCGGATCGTGCTGCCGACGCGCGCGCGGACCTCGTCGCCGGGCGCCACCGTCGTCGCGGCCTTGGCGGGTCGGTCGTTGACGCGCACATGGCCGCCGCGGCAGGCCGCCGCGGCGTCCGTCCGGGTCTTGGTCAGCCGGACCGCCCACAGCCAGCGATCCACACGGGTCGACTCCACCGCGACCATCTTATGCGTCGGCGCCCGGCGCACCTACCTGAGCAGTCTCAGCCCGGCGTCGATCAGGTCCGCCGCACGGCGGACGTCGGCGGTCACGGCCGCGTCGACCTGAGCCGGTGTCCGGGTTCGGGCCAGGTGTTTGCGCAGGCTGCGGAACTGGACGTGCCACAGTCCGAGCAGGGCGGTCGCCGCGATCCGTGGCTCCGGGTCGTCCGCGCTCAGACCGGCACGGTCGGCCAGGATCTCGGCGGCCACGCCGACGAGTCGGTCGGTCATGTCGTGCTGGTGCGCGCGCAGGGCCGGGGTGGCATCGAGCAGGTCGCCGAAGCGCTGGAACCTGGCGATGGCACCGGCCGGTTCGGCCTGTACGTCCAGCCACGCCGTGACGGCGCCCAGTTCGTCGGCCAGGATCCGGAGCGCCGCCTTGACCGGCGGGACGTCGAGGGCGGCCAGGCCGGTGCGCAGTGCGGCCGCGGTGGCGTCCCAGCGGTCCAGGACGAGTGACTCCTTGGTGGGGAAGTAGTTGAAGACCGTCTTCTCGGAGACACCGCATGCCTCGGCGATCTCCGCCACGCGCACCGCGTCGAAGCCCCGCTCGACGAACATCTCCGTTGCCGTGTCGGACAACCGTTGGCGCATCAGGCGTTTCTTGCGTTCGCGCAGCCCTTCGGGTCTGCCGGCAGTCCAGTCGACGGTCCGCGCGCTCATGACCACAGCATAGTCCAGTGGCGGCAAATTTTCTGCTACAGTAAATTTTCAGTGACTGGAGGTTTTGACATGACCGTTCTCGAGTTCGTGAACCTGTTCTGCGCGGGCATCCTGGCCGGGATCGAGTTCGTGGTCCGCTTCGGGTTACGCGGATCCATCCCCGTTCTGGCCGAGCAACCGCAGATCCAGCTACGCCAGGCGCTGATCCGGCGCCTGCGCGTGGTGGTGCCTGCCGTCTACGGGCTGACGGCCCTGTCCGCGGTCGCTGTCACGATCCTGGCCGGCACCGGCCTCCGGTACGCCGGACTGCTCGCCGTGCTCGGCTGGACCCTGGTCACATTCGTCGGCACCGTGCCCATCAACAAGGCCACGCTCACCTGGCAACCCGCCGCGCCGCCTGCCGACTGGCGGGCGCTGGTCCGCCGGTGGGAGCGGCTGGACACGGCTCGCTGGTGGACGGCGGCCCTGGTCTTCGCGTTGTTCCTGACGGCCGCGGCGGCGGCCCGTTGACTGTTGGACCGGCGACTCGCGGCTCAGGATCGCTCCGGGCCCGGTGACCCGGACACCATTCGACTGTGGAGTTCCGTTGTCATCGCGTGGATCTCCCTGGTCAGTTCGGTGTTCGTCTTGAGTTCCAGTTCCTGCTCGACGAAGTCGTGGTCGGCCTTGCTCTGCTGGAACTCGGCCTGTCGATTTTGGCCGATCATCACGAACGTCGACAGGAAGATCGCCTCGAGCGACACGATGAGTGTCAACGTGGGCCACGGGCTCGACTCGACGAACAGCATCCAGAGCGTGAACCCGATCGCGTGGATGTAGACGAACCGCATCGAACCGGCGAACTTGGTGATCGCGTCCGCGACCCGCAACTGGATGCTGCTGGCGACTTTCGCGCGGTGCGCGACGACCGCGGGGTGGTGCAACGTGGTGTCCGTCGGAGCCGTCATCTGCGTGTGCCTCCCGTGCGATGGTCAACAGTGCGGTCAGTAAACCGCACGGATGCGCCCGGTCGGTCGAACACGGCGGTTCGCAACGCCCTCGCGTACGGTCGAGACCATGGAAACGGGCGTAGCGATGTTCCCCACCCACGGCGCCCTACCACCCGGCGCGCTGGCCGAACTCGTTGAGGAGCGCGGACACGAGTCCCTCTTCTTCCCCGAGCACTCGCACATCCCGGCCGCGCGCACCACCCCGTATCCCGGCGGCGGCGAACTGCCCCACCAGTACTCGCACACGTACGACCTGTTCGTCGCGCTGACGGCAGCCGCCACGACCACCGGTCGGCTGCGCATCGGCAGCGGCGTGTGCCTGGTCATCCAGCGCGACCCGATCATCACGGCCAAGGAGGTCGCCAGCGTCGACGCGCTGTCCGGCGGCCGGTTCGAGTTCGGTGTCGGCGCGGGCTGGAACCGGGAGGAGATGGCCAACCACGGCACCGACCCACGGCACCGGATGGCCGTGCTGCGGGAGCGGGTCGAGGCGATGAAGGAGATCTGGACCAACGACGAGGCAAGCTACGCGGGCGAGCACGTCAACTTCGAGCGGATCTGGTCCTGGCCCAAGCCCGCGCAACGGCCCTACCCACCCGTCATCATCGGCGGCAGCGGCCCGACCGTGCTGGACCGGGTGCTCGCCTTCGGCGACGGGTGGATGCCCAACTACGCCGCGGAGGGCATCCTGGAGCGCGCCAGGGAACTGCGAGACCGGGCGGAGCGGCCGATCGAACTGATGGCGATGGGCATCCCCGCCGACCCGAAGGTGCTGGAAACCTATGAGCGGGCCGGATTCAGCCGCGTCGTGCGATGGCTGCCGGCCGCCGGGCGCGGCCCGGTCGAGCGGGCCCTCGACAAGTACGAATCGGCGATCGCCGAGGTGCACGGCCGGTAGGACGTCTTGCCGGTTTGGCAAACTGGCAGGATGGACGACGACCTCGACAGCGTGCTGGCCGACGTGGGGCCCCGCCTTCGCGCGCTGCGCCGCCGACGCGGTGTCACCCTGGCCGGCCTTGCCGCGACGACCGGTATCTCGCAGAGCACCTTGTCCCGCTTGGAAAGCGGCCAACGCAGGCCGAATCTGGAACTGCTGCTGCCGCTGGCAAGAGCGCACGGCGTGCCGCTGGACGAACTCGTCGGTGCGCCGCACACCGGCGATCCGCGCGTCCACATCCGGCCGATCCGCCGCCACGACCGGACATTCATGCCGCTGACCAGGCGGGCAGGCGGCCTCCAGGCATACAAGGTGATCATCCCCGGCGGCCCGCAGACCGGCGCGCCCGCGCAGCAGAGTCACGAGGGCTACGAATGGCTCTACGTCCTCAACGGCCGGCTGCGACTCGTGCTCGGCGACCAGGACCTCGTGCTCACGCCCGGCGAGGTCGCCGAGTTCGACACCCACGTGCCGCACTGGCTCGGTGCCGCGGACACGTCACCCGTCGAACTGCTGATCCTGTTCGGACCGCAGGGCGAACGCGCCCACGTCCGCGCCCGGCGCCGGTGACTACCGGGGCCGGCGGACGCGCAGCACGTTGTCCGCGCGTCGACCGGGCTGGCCCTCCGGTCCGGTCGACTCGGTCTCGACCACGTCCTCCAGTTCGACCGCCCACTCACCCGCCACGCCGAGCGAATCGAGGACCTGCCGCGTGGACGGGAAGTCGAACTCGAACGGCGGGTGCGCCATCCACGTCTGCCAGCCGGCATGGCCGACGACCAGCAGCAACCCGCCCGGCGCCACCGCGTCGGCTGCCCGGCGCAGCGCCTTCTCCCGTTCGACCGGCGGCGCGATTACGGAGTGGAAGAACTGGGCCGACACGAGATCGAACAGTCCGGCCGGAAACGTTTGCGAGAGATCATGCTGTGCCCAGACGATGTCCAGACCGGCCGCGTGGTCGGCGGCCCGGCGCAACGCGGTCGCGGAGATGTCGACGGCGGTGACGGACCAGCCCCGCCCGGCCAGCCAGATCGCGTCGCCGCCCTCGCCACAGCCCAGGTCGAGGGCGGTGCCGGGCGGCAGCGCGGCGACTTCGCGCACCAGCAGCGCGTTGGGCTTGCCGCTCCAGATGTGTTTGTGTTCCCGGTAGCGGCCTTCCCAGTACTCGTGTTCGGGGCCGGTCAGTGAGGTCTCGGTCATGTGGCCATGGTTGCCGCGCACCCACCGGACGGCCAGCTTTCTTGCCAACCCGGCAAGACCCAAGCATCGACGGCCCGCACACAAGATTGGAAGCCGGCCGAAGCCCCGCCCTCCCAGGGGAACCGCGACCCATCTCAAATCTATCGCGTTTTGCCGTCGAGCCGCGCTTCACGATCGGGCGACTGTGGACAACCCGCCGGGTCTGGGCGACTGTCGGTGTTCCCCGTATCCACTGGACGCTACCGCAACCGCCCACATCGGACAGTCAGGGATGCCTGGTAACGAAGGCATGCCGTCGATCCGATGTGCTTCCCGAGCGGGTGGCCGAGCACCGGGGACGGGTGGGGACAATGCGCGCCAGGTTGGTGACTCGGGGTGCCCGGGGGCGTTGGGCGGCGGTGCTCGGCGCGGGCGCGATCGCGTTGGGGCTCTTCGTGGCGATGCCGGCACTCGCGGTGTCCGCGACGCCGGGGTTCGTACAGCAGGCGTATACCCATGCGCACAACGTGAGCACGTTGTCGGTGACGTTGACCGCCACCACGTCCGCCGGTGACCGGCTGGTCGTCGAGGTCGGTGTGTGGCGCAACGGCGGCGGCATCACGAGCGCGGTGACCGACAGCGCCAACGATGTCTACGTGGAAGTGACCTCCTTCACCGCGTCCGACGGCACCGAGATGAGTGTGTGGACCGCTCCGGTCACGTCGACCAGCACCACGAAGCCGACGGTCACGGCGAAAACCGGCACCGCGGCGGATGTCGGTATCGTCGCACTGGACTACTCCGGACTGTCCTCTGTGTCCGATGCCGCCGTGGTGGACCGGCAGGCCCACGCCACCGGTAGGACCGTTGCCGCCGCAACGGTGTCGTCCGGCGCCACGGCGGCGGCCACCGCCGACAACGAACTCGCCGTCGGCTTCTACGCCGACTCGGGATTCGGCGACGCGGTGACCGCGGGAACCGGCTTCACCCCACGGGTCAGTATGACGCCGACCGGCGACATCGAGGCCGCCACCGAGGACAAACCCGTTGCCACCGGCGCGTTGCCGAACGCGACGTTCGGGACGGGCGCGAACACGGTGTGGCTGGCCGCTGTCGTGGTGTTCAAACCGGGTGTCGGCTCGGGCACGCCCACCGTGCCGGGGGTGCCGACCGGCGTGAGCGCGACGGCAGGCGACGGGTCGGCCGCGGTGACGTGGTCGGCGCCGCCCGACGGCGGCAGCCCGATCACCTCCTACACCGTGACCCCGTACGTCGGTTCCGCCGCCCAGCCGTCGACCGTGGTGTCCGTGACGTCGGCGGCGGTCGGTGGGCTGACCAACGGCACGACCTACACGTTCACGGTGACCGCGACGAACGCGGTAGGTGCCGGTCTGGCATCCGTGCCGTCCAACCCGGTCACGCCCATGGTCTCGTCGTCGCCGGGGCTGGGGGAGTGGTCGCCCTTGCGGACGTGGCCGCTGGTCGCGATCCAGTCCGTACTGATGCACAACGGGAACTTCCTGGTGTGGGACGGTTGGTCGGACCCGCAGCCGACCAACGTGTGGAACCCGGCGACGCAGGCATTCACCAGCACGACCGCGCCCGCGAGTATCTTCTGCGCCGGACTGGTGCAGATGGCCGACGGACGCATGATGACCGTCGGCGGCTACGGCGGGTCGGCCACCAACCTGGGCATCACCGACGCCGACGTGTTCGACCCGGCGACGTCGACCTGGAGCCGCCTGGCCAACATGCACCTGCCGCGCTGGTACCCGACGGTCACCGAACTGGCGGACGGCCGCTACGTCGCCATCAGCGGCAACTCCAACGACGGCAACCACTGGTCGGACACCCCGGAAGTCTACGACCCCAACACGAACACGTGGACGCTACTGTCCACTGTGTCCACATCGCAGGTGCACGAGGTCGAGTACCCCTTCTCCTATCTGACACCCAGCGGGAAGGTGTTCACCATCGGGCCCTCGGAGGACCAGTCGTTCTCGCTCGACGTGGGCAACCAGACCTGGACCCCGATGGGCTCCAGCGGGGTGGTCAACGGCTCGTCGGACATGTACCGGCCGGGGAAGATCCTCTACACCGGCGGCGCCGCCGACGTGAACACGACGACACCAGCCAGGTCGAACGCCGCCGTGATCGACCTGAACGGCGCCAACCCGACCTGGCAGCCTGCCGCGCCGATGAACCACTCGCGCGTCTACCACACCCTGACCACCCTGGCCGACGGCACGGTGCTCGCCGTCGGCGGCGAGTCCACAAGCGACCAGAACGTGGTGACCAGCGGGGTGCTGCCGGCTGAGATCTGGAACCCGGACACCAACGTGTGGAGCACGGTCGCGTCGATGAGCGCCGCCCGCAACTACCACTCGACCGCCGTGCTGATGCCGGACGGCCGCGTGCTCGTGGCAGGCGGCGGCCATGTGGCGGACAACAGCGGTCCCGGCGAGTTCAGCCAGCAGATCTACTCGCCGCCCTACCTGTTCAACGGACCGCGACCGACGATCACGCAGGCGCCCGCGTCGGCCACCTACGCGTCGACGATGTCGGTCAGCACGCCGGACGCCGCCTCGATCACCGGCGTCAACCTCGTGTCGCTCGGCGCCGACACGCACCAGGGCGACATGGACGAGCACTTCGTCCCGTTGTCCTTCACGGCCGGGTCGGGCGGCCTGACCGTGCAGAGTCCCGCGGCCTCTTCGCTGGCGCCGCCCGGCTACTACATGCTGTTCCTGGTCAACAACAAGGGCGTCCCGTCGATGGCCGCGACGGTCCGCATCACGGCCAC
>DASXXM010000228.1:0-2906 GCA_036503065.1 Pseudonocardiaceae bacterium
CAGCCTGGGCAGCGCCTACCAGGTGCTCTCCGACTACGACGCCGCCGTCGACTGCCATCTGCGCGCCGTGCTGATGTTCCGCGAACTCGGCGACCGCAGCGGCGAGGCCGGTGGCCTGGACAATCTGGGCCTGGCACTCGCCGGCGACGGCGCCGGTGCGCTCGCCCGGGATTCCTGGCAGCACGCGCTGGCCTTGTTCGAACAGGTCGATCCGGTTCGTGCCGGTCAGGTGCGCGCGCGGTTGGCTGGTACGGACGTCGCGGCCAGCTGAAGCACAGCGGCGCCGATGCCGTGGTCGGCGCCGTGCGCGGTCACGGTGCTGCCTATCATCCGGGCCGGCGACATCGTGCGGCGGCTGGTGCCGGGCAACGTCACCGAGGCCGAGGCGTGCACTGCTTGGTCGGTGTCGTTGCTCCGGGGCTTTGGGCGGGTGCGGCCTCCGTTCCGTTGGGCTGGTGGGGTGTCCGTTCATGCCGTGTGATCGAGGTCGGCGGTTGCGGGCGGTCGGGTGGTCGCGAGCGGGGGCTGCTCTTTCATCGCTGAACGAACGGGACCGGGTGATTTGATCCCGGATTCGGCGATGATCACCTGAACGAGTGATCATCGGCGTGGTCGGGTGGTTGCGGGGCGGGCGGTGGAGCCCTTGCGCTCGTACCACTGTTGTTGCGGCACAACGCTGTTGGGTGCTGAACCTGCCTTTTGTCCGTTCATGTTTGTGCTCGTCACCGCCAGGTACCTGGGGAGTTGACCGATGTCGAGGACTTTGCTGATGGCGCTTCCTGGACCGGCGGCAGGTAGCGCTGTCAATCCGTCGTTGCGTAGTAGCGGTCCGGTGGGTTATCCCTGTACCAGGGAGCGCAGCACCGGACCGTCGTGACCTGAACCCGGGAAGGTGGTCACGACGGCCCGGCCCTCCTGTCGACGGGCCGGCTGTTGACCGACCGCCGCAGCAGTGGGCGCGGCCAACTCGGACGACCGCGACCTCGTGAGCCGTTCATCGTGCGTCTTGGTCCGCCAGGTCGGCTGACCCCCAGTGCCTCCTCCGGCGAAGGCCTCTCCATCGTCGGTCCATTCCGGCCGGAATGCCAGGCGACCGACTCCGATGACATGGAAATCGTCCGCCGGTCGAATGGCTGAATTCAAAATTCGACAACAAGCTTTCACGCGCGCAGGCGCAGTCCCTTCGGGGTGGCCCGGAAACCGGCCTCCCGTAAGACTTCCGCGAGTCGTGACGTCAGTGCGGCGGCACCGTCGGCTCGTTGTACGGCGAGTTCGCCCAGCCATCCGTCGTGGACAGCACCGGCCAACGCGTCGGCTCCGGAACGCAGCGTCGGTTCGTCCTCGGTGAACGACAGCAACGACCGTCCGCCGCGTTCCACATAGAGCGCGGGCCGACCGTCCACGAGTACCACCAGCGCACCCGCCTTGCGGCCCGGCCGGTGCTTGGTGTCGCCGACCGCCCCCGGCCAGTCCAGCGCCGCACCGTAGGGCTGGGCCGGATCGGCCGCCGCCAGCACCACCACCGGCACCGGTTGCCCCGGCTCCGGACCGCCCGGCCGGGACATCGCGCGTAACCGGTCCACCGCGCCGCGCGCCGCGAACTGTGCCGCGCCAAGGCCTTCCACCACGTACCCGCGCACCACCTGCCCGGACTCCTCCATCGCCCGCAGCACCCGGTACACCCCGCTGAACCCGCCGGTCACCCGCTCGGTATCCAGCGCACCCCTCGTCAGCACGCCGTGCCGCTCCAGGAACGCCTCCGCCCGCGCGTGCGCCCGTCGGGTCGGGTCGGTCGCCCGGTCCACCACGAGCGACCACCGCCCGGCCACCGTCGGCGGCCCGGTGCGGCTGGGCATCCGTGCCGAGCCCTGCGCCCGGATCCGCGCGTACCGGCCGCGCGGCGTGGCGCGGCGCGGTTTGTGTGCCGCACCGCGTCCGGACACCAGCGCCCGCAGCGGGGCCAGCGTGTCGTTGGTGACCAGTCCGGCCCACACCAGTTCCCACAGTGCGGCGATCAGCACGTCGTCCGTCGGGGCCGACTCGCCCTGCTCGACCAACGACATGCCGACTCGGTCGGCCAGCTGCCGGAAGAACAACGCGCCACCGGACAGCGTCGCCGTGAGCGCGCTGTACAGCGGCCCCTCCGGCATGGAGTCCACGTCCGGTAACAACAAGTCGGCCACGTCGGTCGGCGCCAGCGCCACCCAGCCGTCGCCGCCGGCCAGCGCGCCGCAACCGGTCCAGGTCACCTCGCCGGCCGCGGTCAGCTCGTCCAGCAGAGCGGGGGAGTAGCCGGGCAGCCGGGCCGGCAGGATCAGCGACTCCACCGCGCTGGCCGGCAATGGCGCCCCGGCCAGTTGTTCCACCACGTTCAGCACGTCGTCCGGGCTCGGCGCCGCGAACAGCCGGGCGGGCCGCCGGCCGGGCGCGGTCCGATTCGACGCGGTCCGATCCGGGGTGGTCCGGTCCCACTGTCGGTCGGATTGTCGGTCCGACTGCTGATCCGACTGCACTGCGCGGCCGGTTATGCCGTGCCACGCCGGCAGGAACCGGCCCAACGCGGCCCGTTCCACCGGCTCGACCTCGGCCCGCAACCGGGCCAGCGACGCCCGGCGCAACCGGCGCAGGACGGTGGCGTCGCAGTACTCCATGCCGCCGGCACCCGGCACTTCAGCGGGTGTCGGCCGCAGTTCGCCGCGCACGAGCCTGCCGGTGCCGCTCATCCGTTCCAGCACGCCGGTCACCACGGCGACACCGATGCCGAACCGGGCCGCCGCCTCGGCCGCCGTGAACGGGCCCCGGCAGCGCGCGTACCTGGTCAGCAGGTCGCCCAGTGGGTCGGCCACCGGCTCGACGAACGCGTCCGGCAGCCCGACCGGCAGTGCCGTACCCAACGCGTCGCGCAA
>DASXXM010000229.1:0-14521 GCA_036503065.1 Pseudonocardiaceae bacterium
GGTCAGCTGATCACCGGCGACGGTGTCCTCTATGCCACCGGCGGCGCACCGAACCCGGTCGGCGCGCCCGACATCGTCGGGCCGGCCACCTATCTGTCCGCGCGGGACGGCCGCAGCTGGCCGGTCCCGGTCGGCGCCGACTGCCGGCTGCGCGGCGCGGGCGGCGACGCCGGTGGGCTCTACGTGCTCGACCAGTGCGTGAGCCCCGGTGCTCCGGAGCCGCACCTGCGCAGTGAGCAGGTCGTCGGCTACGACCTGACCGGCCGGCAACGCTGGTCCAGCCCCCTGACGCTGCAGCCCGGCACGGTCGCCGGCATCCTTGGTCCGGTGTTCGTGCGCGGCGACGTGGTGCTGGCCGAGCAGGAGCAGCGGTACGTCGCGCTGGCCACCGCGACCGGCGCACAGCTGTGGAGCACGAGCGACCCGTTCGAGCCGGAGACCACCGTCACCGACGGCACCAGGCTGGCCTGGGCGTCCGGCATCCAGGTCACCACGATGGACCTGCACAGCGGCGAACAGGTGTGGCAGCACGACTGGAACTTTCCGCTGGAGGCGGACCTGCCGGCCACCGCGGGCGGCCGCCTCTACCTGATCCAGCACACCCTCGGCCCCGACGTCTACAACTGCGCCAGGGACGCCGCACTGCTGCTGTTGGACACGACGACCGGGACGTACCGCACGCCGCGCGGCTCCGGCCTGCCCGCGGGCGTCGGCAACGACTGCGGCCCGGACGTGCAGGACCGCATCTACCTGCGCGGCTCGTTCATGGTGTTGGTGACCGCCAGCACGGTCACCGTCCTGGCCGGGCATCCGTAGGTATCCACAGGCCGGAGAAACCCGCAGGTAATCCACCGGGGCTTGCCGATAACATCACGGCCATCCGTGTTCGTGTCACACACAGAAGGTGGTCATCGTGTCCCAGCCCTTCCGTCCTGCCGCCGTCCCCGCCGCACGCGTGGTGGTCCCGGCCGGCACTACCGCCGGTACGGCGGTACGGGAGGCTGGGCTGCCCGGCAAGGGCCCGGACGCCGTCGTCGTGGTCCGGGAATCTGGTGGCCGGCTGCGTGACCTGGCCTGGGTGCCGGACGAGGACGTCGAGGTCGACGCGGTCGCCGCCAACACCGACGACGGCCGTGCCGTGATCCGGCACTCCGCCGCGCACGTGCTCGCGCAGGCCGTCCAGCAGCAGTTCCCCGACGCCAAGCTGGGCATCGGCCCGCCGATACGGGACGGCTTCTACTACGACTTCGACACCGAGCGGCCGTTCACGCCGGAAGACCTGCAGGCGCTGGAGAAGCGCATGAACCAGATCGTCAAGGGCGCGCAGCGGTTCTCCCGTCGGGTGGTCGACTCGATCGACGCCGCCAAGCAGGAACTGGCCGCCGAGCCGTACAAGCTGGAACTGGTCGACCTCAAGAGCGACGTCGACACGGCGGAGGTCATGGAGGTCGGCGCCGCGGGCGAGCTGACGATCTACGACAACCTGGACCCGCGCACCGGCGACCGGCTGTGGAGCGACCTGTGCCGCGGCCCGCACGTGCCGACCACGAAGCACATTCCCGCGTTCAAGCTGACCAGGGTGGCCGCCGCGTACTGGCGCGGCAGCGAGCACAACCCGCAGTTGCAGCGGATCTACGGCACCGCGTGGGAGTCCAGGGAGGCGCTGGAGGAGTACCTCGCGCTGCTGGTCGAGGCAGAGCGCCGCGACCACCGCAGGCTGGGCGCCGAACTGGACCTGTTCAGCTTCCCGGAGGAACTCGGCTCAGGTCTCGCGGTGTTCCACCCCAGGGGCGGGATCATCCGGCGCGAGCTGGAGAACTACTCGCGGCGCCGGCACGAGGACTCCGGCTACGAGTTCGTGAACACCCCGCACATCAGCAAGGAAGGCCTGTTCCACACCTCGGGCCACCTGCCCTACTACGCGGACACGATGTTCCCGCCGGTGACGTTCGAGGGTGAGAACTACTACCTCAAAGCGATGAACTGCCCGATGCACAACCTGATCTTCGCGTCGCGCGGGCGGTCCTACCGGGAGTTGCCGCTGCGCCTGTTCGAGTTCGGCACGGTGTACCGGTACGAGAAGTCGGGCGTGGTGCACGGGTTGACCAGGGTCCGCGGCCTGACCATGGACGACTCGCACATCTACTGCACGAAGGAGCAGATGCCGGGCGAACTGCGCTCGCTGCTGGCCTTCGTGCTGGACCTGCTGCGCGACTACGGCCTGTCCGACTTCTACCTCGAGCTGTCCACCCGGGGCGACTCGGAGAAGTTCATCGGCGAGGAATGGGAGTGGGCGGAAGCCACCGAGACGCTGCGCCAGGCCGCCGAGGACTCGGGCCTGGAACTGGTGCCCGACCCGGGCGGCGCGGCCTTCTACGGGCCCAAGATCTCCGTGCAGGCCAGGGACGCGATCGGCCGGACGTGGCAGATGTCCACGATCCAGCTCGACTTCAACCAGCCGAAGCGGTTCAAACTGGAGTACACCGCGTCGGACGGCTCCCGTCAGCAGCCGGTCATGATCCACCGTGCGCTGTTCGGCTCGATCGAGCGGTTCTTCGGCATCCTCACCGAGCACTACGCGGGCGCCTTCCCGGCCTGGCTGGCCCCGGTGCAGGTGGTGGGCATCCCGATCGCCGAGGACCACGTGGCGCACCTGACGGCGGTCGCCGACCAGCTGCGCGCCCACCGGGTCCGCGTCGACGTGGACGCGGGCGACGACCGGATGCAGAAGAAGATCCGCACGCACACCACCCAGAAGGTCCCGTTCCTCCTGCTGGCGGGCGCGAACGACGTCGAGTCGGGCGCGGTGTCCTTCCGCTTCCGCGACGGCGGCCAGATCAACGGCGTCCCGGTGGCCAGGGCGGTGGCCGCGATCGTGTCGTGGATCGAACGACGCGAGAACGAGTCGCCGACCGAGGACGCGCTGCGGTCCGTGCTGGCCTGAGCTGTCGCGGCCCTAGGATCGCGGGAATGGAGTCAGTGATCGAGGCCGACCGGCCGGACCCGCCGGACATGGTGGTGCAGGACGGGGTCGGGGTCCAGGACGCGTTGCAGCGTCTGTGGACCCCGCACCGGATGGCGTACATCAGGGGCGCGGACAAGCCGGTCGGCTCCGACTCGGATGGCTGTCCGTTCTGCCGGATAGTCGACCTGCCGGACGAGGCCGCGCTGATTCTGGCCAGGGGAGCGCTGGTGTACGCGGTGCTGAACCTGTACCCGTACAACCCGGGCCACCTGATGGTCGTGCCGTACCGGCACATTGCCGACTACACCGACCTGACCCCGGCGGAAACGGTGGAACTGGCCCAGTTCACCCAGCGGGCAATGGCCGTGATCCGACAGGTGTCCATGCCGCACGGGTTCAACATCGGCATGAACCAGGGCGTGGTGGCCGGCGCCGGCATCGCGGCCCACCTGCATCAGCACGTGGTCCCCCGTTGGGGTGGCGACGCAAACTTCATGCCGGTGATCGGCCACACCAAAGTACTGCCCGAACTACTGGGTGAAACGCGAACAATGCTCGCCGCCGCCTGGCCGCCGCCGACAGAATCGTGAGGTCCGCGCGCAGCGGCGCGCGCCCCACTGCCGGACCGACACCCTCCGACCGCATTCACAATTCACACACCGGTGTGTTGCGGGCACGTACCGCTATATATTTTTCGTGTCCACGCAATCGACACGAAAGGCGTGATCATGCCGCTTCGGATTCGATCCCTGATGATGGCCCCGCTGCTGGCTTTCGCATTTGTGACGACATTCGTGGTGCTTCCCGCGCAGCACGCCTCGGCGACCGGTATCACGTCCGGATCACCCGATTTCACCATGTCGGTGGTCCCGTTGTCACAAACTCGCAAGCGTGGTACCGGCGCCCCGTACGACGTCACCGTGAACTCGGTGAACGGCTTCAACGGGCATGTCTCACTGACCCTGACCGGTAACATCCCGTCCACCGGCACGGTGGGGATCGGCGACCCGACCGGATTCGGCCCGCTCGGCGCGGGCGGTGTCACCATCCAGATCGCGAAGGTCAACGACGTGATCGGCACGTTCGACATGACCATCAACGCCACCAGCGGCAGCATCGTGCATCACGTGAACATCAGCCTGACGATCAGGTAGTCCGTCGCCCCGGCGACGAGCCTGGACGCAGAGCCACAGCCCAGGGCCCGGCACAGTCGCGGCCAAGCAATGCGTGACGACCGGCGTCACCCATCACGAAAGCAGCTGAACGCGACTTTGCCGGACCCCTGCGGAACTCCGGGAGAACTAGGCTGCCGGCTTCTCGAGTGCCGCCTCGATCTCGAGACGGACTTCCAGCTTGTCGCTCACCACGGCACCGCCGGTCTCCATGAGCGGGTGGTACTTCATGTCGAAGTCGCTGCGCAGGATCGTCCCCTGCGCGGACAGGCCGATGCGGGTGCCGCCGTACGGGTCCGGGCCGATGCCGGACAGCTCCAGCTGGAGGGTCACCGGGTGGGTGACGCCGTGGATGGTCAGGTTGCCGTCCAGTTCGAAGTCGTCGCCCGCGGTGCGTAGGCCGGTGGACTGGAACGTGATCTCCGGGTGGTTTTCCACGTCCAGGAAGTCGGGGCTGCGCATGTGGTTGTCACGCGTCTCGTTGCGGGTGTCGATGGACGCGGCCTGGATGGTCGCGGTGACCGACGACTCCAGCGGGTTCTCCGCGGTGACGATCGTGGCGGCGAAGTCGTTGAAGTGGCCGCGGACCTTGCTGACCATGAAGTGCCGTGCGATGACGGACACGTCGGAGTGGGCCAGGTCAACGTTCCATGTTCCGGCGACGTAGCCGGGGGGTACGACGGCCGTAGTGCTCATGGCCGGATCTCCTTAGTCTAGGTTGAACTTTCAACTGAAACGTAGCACGCTATGGTTGAGCTTTCAACCATAGGAGTACAGTTGCACTTATGGCAGAGGTTCGCTGGTTGAGTAAGGAGCATCAGCGCGTCTGGCGCAACTACCTCGCGGCCACGCGCATGCTGGAGACGGGGATAGAACGCCAGCTCCAGCGCGATTCCCACATGCCGGCGACCTACTACGAGATCATGGTCTCCTTGTCCGAAGCGCCCGACCGAACCCTCCGGATGAGTGAACTGGCCGAACGCAACCGATTCTCCCGCAGCCGGCTGTCGCACGCGGTGGCCAGGATGGAGGCCGAGGGCTGGGTCGAACGGCGGGAGTGCCCGTCGGACAAACGCGGCGCCTTCGCCGTGCTCACCGAGGCCGGCTTCGCCGTACTCGCCGACGCCGCGCCGGGCCATGTGGAGCAGGTCAGGTCGCTGCTGTTCGACAACCTGACCGACGAGCAGATCAACCAACTCGGTGAGATCTGCGCCACAATCCGCAAGGCCGGGCCGGATCCGTTCGCCGGGATCTGGATTCCCTGACCCACGCGGCCGGCCGAGCCTTCGTTCAGCAGGCCAACTGGGCCGATACGCTGCCGAAGCCAGTGACCCCTACCGGCAGGTGCACCGCAGCGTCATGCTCAACATCTTCGCCCGTGCCTCCGTGTCCCGCGTGACCGATCCGGTCGGCGCGTGGCTGGTCCGCGCCGGTATGACCCCCAACGTGATGACCGTCGTCGGCACCGTCGGCACGGTCGTCAGCGCGCTGGTGTTCTTCCCGCTGAACCAGTTGTTCCTGGGTACCGCCCTGGTCACCGTGTTCGTGCTGTTCGACCTGCTGGACGGCGCGATGGCCCGCACCGCGGGTCGGGTCACCAGTTTCGGCACGGTGCTGGACGCCAGCTGCGACCGGATCGCCGACGGGGTGCTGTTCGGCGCCATCACCTGGTGGGCGTTCGTGGTGGCCGGTGACCGGCTGACCGGCGCGGCGGCCCTGGTGTGCCTGGTCTGCGCGCAGGTCATCTCCTACATCAAGGCACGGGCCGACGCGGAGGGCCTCGACGCGGACGGCGGGCTCGTCGAGCGGGCAGAACGGTTCATCATCGCGCTGGCCGGCACCGCCATCCAGGGCCTCGGCGTGCCGCATGCCGTACGGGTGGCACTGCTGCTGCTCGCCGTGCTCGCCCTGATCACGGTCGGGCAGCGGCTGGTCGCGGTGTGGCGGTCGGCACACCAGGACGACGCGTCGGAAAACCGGGAGGCCACGACGTGACGACGTTCACCGGCAAGCTGGCCGATCTGGGTTTCGGCGCAGGCTGGCGGCTGGTGCGGCTGTTGCCGGCAGGCGTCGCGGGTGCGGCGTTCCGGTTCGGCGCCGACCGGGCCGCGCGGCGCGGCGGGCCGGGCGCGTCGCAGTTGCGCCGCAACCTGGCCCGGGTGGTGCCCCAGGCCGGCGACGAGGAACTGGCCGAGCTGGTCCGGTCCGGCCTGCGGTCCTACGCCCGCTACTGGTGCGAGACGTTCCGGCTGCCGGCGATGAACCCGGACCTGATGTACGAGCGGGTGGACCCGTGCATCCACGGCCGGGAGAACCTGGACGCCGCGCTGGCCGCCGGACGTGGCGCCGTTGTCGCGCTGCCGCATGCCGGCAACTTCGACGTCGCCGGGCTGTGGACGGCGCGCCGCTACGGCGGGTTCACCACCGTGGTGGAGCGGTTGCGGCCGGAGTCGCTGTACCGCCGGTTCGTGGCCTACCGGGAGTCGCTCGGCTTCGAGATCCTGCCGCTGACCGGCGGCGAGCGGCATCCGTTCGTCGTGCTGTCCCAACGACTGCGCGCGAACAGGGTGATCTGTCTCGTCAGTGACCGGGACCTCACCTCGGCCGGCATACCGGTCACGTTCTTCGGCGAGCAGGCGCGGATGCCCGGCGGCCCGGCCCTGCTGGCCGCGCGGACCGGTGCCGCGCTGCTCCCGGTCGGCAGCTGGTTCACCGACGACGGCTGGGGTTTCCGGATCCACCCGCCGATCCGGGTGGCCGACAAGGCAGGCGTCCCGGCGGCCACCCAGGCGCTGGCCGACGTGTTCGCGGGCGACATCGCGGCCCGCCCCGCTGACTGGCACATGACCCAGAAGCTGTGGCTCGCCGACGGCGCCGACCTGGTACTGGACCCGGCATGAAGGTCGGCATCGTCTGCCCCTACTCGCTCGACGTGCCCGGTGGGGTCCAGGCCCACGTGATGGACCTGGCCAGAGCGCTGCGCAGGCTCGGACACGAGGTCGACGTGCTCGCCCCGGCCGACGAGGACAGCCCGGTGCCGTCGTTCGTCACGCCGGCCGGGCGGGCGATGGGCATCCCGTACAACGGATCGGTGGCCCGGCTGTCCTTCGGTCCCCGGTCGTTCGCCAAGGCGCGCCGGTGGATCCGGGACCACGACTTCGACGTGCTGCACCTGCACGAGCCGACCGCGCCCAGCCTGTCCTTCCTCGCGCTGATGGTGGCGGACGGCCCGATCGTGGCGACGTTCCACACGTCGACCCCGCGGTCGCGGGCGCTGAGCGCGTTCCAGCTGATCCTGCAACCGTTCCTGGAAAAGATCACCGCGCGGATCGCGGTGTCCGCACTGGCCCGGCGGGTCCAGGTGGAACACCTGGGCGGCGACGCGGTGGAGATCCCCAACGGCGTCGACGTGAGCTTCTTCGCCGACGCCGAGCCGCTGATCGGCTACCCGCGCGCGGGCGGCACCGTCGGTTTCGTCGGCCGGTTCACCGAACCCCGCAAGGGCATGGCGGTGCTGCTCGGCGCGTTGCGCCGGCTGGTGCCTGACTTCCCGGACCTCCAACTGCTGGTCGTCGGCCGGGGCGACCCGGACGACCTGCGCGAGGCCGCCGGACCCGCGCTCGCCGACCGCATCGTGCTGCTCGGCCAGGCCGACGACAAGGTCAAGGCGCAGGCGCTGCGCAGCATGGACGTGTACTGCGCGCCGAACACCGGCGGCGAGAGCTTCGGCATCATCCTCACCGAGGCCATGGCCGCCGGCACCGCGGTGGTGGCCAGCGACATCGACGCGTTTCGGCGCGTCCTGGCCGACGGCGCGGTCGGCACCCTGGCCGCGGTGCAGGACGAGGCCGCACTGGCCGCGGGTATCCGCGCCCTGCTGGCCGATCCCGATCGCCGGGCCGAACTCGCGGCGGCGGCCCGGCAACGGGTCGCCGCGTTCGACTGGTCGGTGCTGACCACCCGGGTCCTCCGCGTGTACGAGACGGCGATCGCGGCCACCCCCGGGCGGGTGCACGAGGCCGGGGAGAATTGACCGATGGACCATGCGGTCGTTGTGGTGCTCGTGGTGGTGCTGCTCGTCGCGCTGGTGCTGGGGCCGTGGCTGCTGGGCACCGCGACCCGACTGGACCGGCTGCACGTGCGCACCGACGCGGCATGGGCCGGCATGGACGCCGCGCTCGCCCGGCGGGCCGTGGTGGCCAGGGCGGTGGTGGCGGCGGGCTGCCTGCCACCGGCAACGGCGGACGCGCTGCGCGCCGCCGCCGACCGGGCCGAACTGGCCGACCGGGTGGAGCGCGAGGCCGCTGAGAACGAACTGTCCCGGCTGCTCGGCGAGCTGGACCGAACCGCGGTCCCGGTCGGGCTGGCCGAGGAGCTGGACGACGCGGAACAGCGCGTGATGCTGGCCCGTCGGGTACACAACGATGCCGTGCGGGACACCAGGGCGTTGCGCCGCCGCAGGCTGGTCCGGTGGCTGCGACTGGCCGGCACGGCGGCACGGCCGGAGTACTTCGAGATCGCCGAGCCCGACCCGGCCGCGGCACCCGTCGCGCTGTCGCGGCGCCGCTCGGCCCGGCTCGTGCTCACCGACCCGGCCGGCCGGGTGCTGCTGTTCCACGGCCGCGACCCGGCCCGGCCTGGCTCGTTCTGGTTCACCCCCGGCGGCGGCGTGGAGAACGGCGAGGACCTACGCGCGACGGCGGTCCGCGAACTGCACGAGGAGACCGGCCTGCTGGCCACCGAGGACCAGTTGATCGGGCCGGCGTGGGTGCGCCGGGTGCCGTTCCCGTTCGACGGCGACGCGTTCCTCAGCGAGGAGTGGTTCTTCCTGATGCGGGTGTCACAGTCGGCTGTGGCCGCGGTGCGACACGACGGTTTCACCGAGCTGGAGCGGGACACCATCGACGGCCACCGATGGTGGACCCGGCGTGAGCTGAAGTCCACACCGGACACGATCTACCCCGAACAGCTCGCCGAGTTCCTGCCGACCCTGCTCGCCGGCAACTGGGACGGCCGCACCCGCCCGATCCGATAGCGCGAACCGATACCTGCGGCCGCTGGTACAGATGAGTTCGTTCGTTCGGTGATGTCCGACGACAGGGAAGGGGAACCGTGCCGGCCTTGTTCTACTACCCGAAGATCAACGCTCCGCAATCGGTGATCCATCAAGCCTTGCTGTACTGGGATCACCTGGTGACGGTCGCACCGGATGGCCCGCTGGAGGGGTTCCTCGACCATCGGATGCGTCAGGTGCACGATGCCGGTCTGTACACCCGATTGCCGGCAGAGAACTGGCCGGGCCGCCGGCCCGAGGACCTGGAGCGGGCGCTGCGGCTGGTGGCGTATCTGCTGGGCAGGGTTCCCGCCGACGACCTGATCCCCGATGCCGAGCCGGACAGCTACCTGTACACCGCCAAGCTGTCCCGGGGGATTCGCGCGGAGTTGGCACGCCGCGGAGTGACCCGGCAGGTTGCCGGGGACTCGTTGCGGATTCAGGTGTCGGCGGCGACTCAGTTGTGCCTGATCAGCGCGGCGGCGCGGGACATCGCCGCCCGACATCGGCACCTGGGTGGTGAGCAGGAGGCGCTCTACGCCTATACCGACAGCCCTGCTGCTCACCGGTTCGCACACACGCCGTTCGCGATCGACTATCAACCGCCTGGCGAGCCCGACGATCAGGCTCCTGGACGTGAGTGGTCCTACGCGCGAAGGCTCCATGGATTCAGCTTTCCTGGACCTAGAACGATGCCTTGCTGGGACGTGGAGATCGGCAGCCTCCTGCCGGTTCCCGGCTATGACGTCGATGTTCGGGATCTGATCGCGTTCCGCGAGCGCTACAACGACGAACGACACCGCCTGATGACAGCGATCGATCTTCTCGTGCACGGGATCCAACGAAACTTCGACCACCCCCAGGACGTGCTGCGTGTCGTGCAACGAGAACTGGAAGCCGCACTCGCCGACCTGGAGCACGCCGGTCGCGCCGCCCGTATCACCTGGGTCCGGCGGTCGGTCACCGTGTCGATCGCCCTGGCCGCCAGTTGGGCGGCGCAGAAACTCCTACCCGAGGCAGGGTGGATGCTCGGCGTGATCGCAGGTGCGGCGATCAACGTCGCGACCAACTCGACCAGGCCCAGCCACCATGAAGTGGGCAGCGGCTTCGACATCAGCACTACGGACATCAGCTACCTGTACCGCGTGCACTCCGCCCTGCGATGACCCAATGAGCAGTCAGCGCAGCGCCGGGATGATGTCGTTGCCGTACGCCACCAGGGTTTTCTCCGGTTGGTCGTGCATCAGGTAGACCGCGAACTGTTGGACACCGAGCGACGCCAGTTCCCGCAACCGCTCGACGTGCGCCGCCTCGCGGCCGACCAGGCAGAACCGGTCCACGATGGCATCCGGCACGAAGTCGGTCGACGGGTTGCCGGCCCGGCCGTGGTGGCTGTAGTCGTAGCCTGCCCTGCCCTCGATGTAGTCGGTCAGCGCGCGGGGCACCGGACCGGACGTGCCGTACCTGGCCACCAGGTCGGCCACGTGGTTGCCCACCATGCCACCGAACCAGCGCAGCTGGTCCCGTTGGTGCGCGAGGTCCGTGCCGACGTAGGCGGGCGCGGCCACGCACATGGTGACCGCGTCCGCGGGCCTGCCCGCGGCTACCGCGGCCGCCCGGACCGCGCCGATGGTCCAGCGGGCGATGTCCGGGTCGGCGGTCTGCAGGATGAAGCCGTCGGCCTGCTCGCCGACCAGTTTCAGTGCCTTGGGCCCGTAGGCCGCCATCCAGATCTCCAGCCTGCCGTCGCGCACCCACGGAATCCGGACCGCCGTGTCGTGATGCACGACCGACCGGCCCTCCGCCAGCTCCTTGATCACGTGCATCGCCTCGGCGAGGGTGGCCAGGTTGGCGGGCGGCTGGCCGATCACGCGGCGGGCCGAGTCGCCCCGGCCGATGCCGCATACCGTGCGGTTGCCGAACATGTCGTTGAGCGTGGCGAACAGGGACGCGATCACCGACCAGTCCCGGGTGGCCGGGTTGGTCACCATCGGCCCGACCACCATGGTTTCCGTGGCCGCCAGGATCTGCGAGTAGATCACGAACGGTTCCTGCCACAGCACGTGCGAGTCGAACGTCCAGCCGTAGCCGAAACCCAGCCCCTCGGCCACGCGCATGGTCTCCACGACGGCCTTGGCCGGCGGATCGGTCTGCAGGACGATGCCGAAATCCACGACGGTCCCCCTTCAGTTCAGATACTGCGACAGGGCGCGGGACAGGAAGCGCCCGTGGCCGGCAGTGCCGTGGTACTCGCCGTCGTCGATGACCACGCGGCCCCGCGACAGCACGGTCGCGACCCGGCCGGTGATCGACATCCCCTCGTACGCCGAGTAGTCCACGTTCATGTGGTGCGTGTCGACCGACAGCGTCTGGGTCGCGGTCGGGTCGTAGATCACGATGTCCGCGTCCGAGCCGGGCTGGATGGTGCCCTTGCGCGGGTACAGCCCGAACATCCGGGCCGGCGTCGTGGACGCGACCTCCACCCACCGCGACAGCGACAGCTCGCCGGCCACCACGCCCTGGTGCAGCAGGTCCATCCGGTGCTCGACGCCGGGGATGCCGTTGGGGATCTTCGAGAAGTCGCCGCGCCCCAACTGTTTGCCGCCGTCGCCGCCCTCGTTGAAGCAGAACGGACAGTGGTCGGTGGACACCACGGACAGGTCGTTGGTGCGCAGTCCCTGCCACAGCGACGCCTGGTGCTCCCGTGGCCGCAACGGGGGAGACGCGACGAACTTCGCGCCGTCGAAGCCGGGCCGCGCCAGGTCCTCAATGGACAGATAGAGGTACTGCGGGCACGTCTCGGCGAACACGTTCTGGCCGGTGTTCCGCGCCGCCGCCACCGCTTCGAGTGCCTGCGCTGCGCTGAGGTGCACGATGTACAGCGGCGCGCCGGTGACCTTCGCCAGCGCGATCGCCCGCGACGTCGCCTCGCCCTCCAGTTCCGGCGGGCGGGTCAGGCCGTGCTCGACGGGCGCGGTCCGGCCGGACGCGACGGCCTGCGCGACGAGCTGGTCGATGGCGATGCCGTTCTCGGCGTGCATCATCACCAGGCCGCCGGTGCGCTGCGCCTGCTGCATCGCCAGCAGGATCTCGCCGTCGGTGGCGTAGAACACGCCGGGGTAGGCCATGAACATCTTGAAGCTGTTCACCCCGGCGTCGATGCACGACTCCATCTCCTTCAACGACGTGTCGTTGACGTCGGAGACGATCATGTGGAAGCCGTAGTCGACGGCGCAGTTGCCGTCCGCCTTGGCATGCCATTTGTCCAGAGTGGACAGCAGCGACGTGCCCCTGGCCTGCACCGCGAAGTCGATGATCGTGGTGGTGCCGCCCCAGGCCGCGGCCAGGGTACCGGTCTCGAACGTGTCCACCGAGTGGGTGCCGCCGAACGGCATCTCCATGTGGGTGTGCGCGTCGATGCCGCCGGGCAGCACGTATTTCCCGGTCGCGTCGAGCACCCGGTCGGCCGGCGTCCGCCTGCCCGGTTCGAGCAGCGCGGCGACCGTCTCGCCGTCGACGAGCACGTCGGCCTCGATGGCGCCGGTCGACGTGAGTACCGTGCCGCCGCTGATCAGGATGGTCATCGTCGCATCAGCCCTGCACCAGCGACGAGTAGGTCTCCGGCCTGCGGTCCCGGTAGAACGCCCACAGGTCCCGGACCTCGGCCAGCGTGCCCATGTCCAGGTCGCGCACCACGACCTCGTCCTTCGTGTCGGAAGCCGGCTCGCCGACGAACTGCCCGCGCGGGTCGACGAAGTACGTCTGGCCATAGAAATCGTTGTCGCCCAACGGTTCCACGCCGACCCGGTTGATCGCGCCGACGAAGTACTCGTTCGCGACGGCGGCTGCCGGCTGCTCCAGCCGCCACAGGTACTGCGAAAGGCCACGGCTGGTCGCCGACGGGTTGAACACGATCCGCGCGCCGGCCAGGCCCAGTGCCCGCCAGCCTTCCGGGAAGTGCCGCTCGTAGCAGATGTAGACGCCGATCCGGCCGACCGCCGTGTCGAACACCGGGTAGCCCAGGTTGCCCGGCCGGAAGTAGAACTTCTCCCAGAAGCCCTTCACCTGCGGAATGTGGTTCTTGCGGTGCTTGCCGAGGTACCGGCCGTCCGCGTCGATCACGGCTGCCGTGTTGTAGTAGACGCCGGGCTGTTCCACCTCGTACATCGGCACGATCAGCACCACGCCGTGCTGCCGGGCGGTCTCGCACATCAGGTGCGTCGTCGGGCCGTCCGGGATCGACTCGGTGTAGGAGTAGTAGTCGGCGTCCTGGACCTGGCAGAAGTACGGACCGTAGAACAGCTCCTGCAGGCACACCACCTGGGCGCCCGCCGACGCCGCCGTCTCGATCGCGCGCACCGACGCCTCGATCATGGACTGCTTGTCCCCGGTCCACGCCTGCTGGACCAGGCCGGCCCTGACGATCTCTGCCACAGCGTCTCCACTCCCTCGTTGTTCGATCTCACTCCTGCGTCGCGACCGCGGGGGTCAGCGGCGCGGGGGCCTTGCTGCGGGCCGGCAGGGACAGCACCAGGTAGACCACGAAACCGGCCAGGAACCCCACCGCCCAGCTGTAGTCGTAGAGCGGTTTGAGCATCGGGATCAAGCCGTCCGCGGGGAACGGGCCCTGGCCGGGCGCGGAGTACGCGCCACCGACGGCGAGCAGTGCGCCGAGCACGGTCGCCACCACCGCCGGCACGTTCCACCCGCCGCTGAACCAGTACCGCCCGCCGCCCGCCCGGTACAGGTCGGCCAGGTCAAGTTGGGTCCGCCGGATCACCCAGTACCCGGCCACCAACACGCCGGCCACCGCGCCGATCAGGCCGCCGTAGAAGCCCAGCCACACGAAGATGTAGACGTGCGGGTTGGACAGCAGTCGCCACGGCTGCATCAGCACCGCGACCACCCCGGTGATGATGCCGCCGGTCCGGAAGCTCACCCAGCGGGGCGCCGCGTTGGAGAAGTCGTACGACGGGGACACCACGTTGGCCGCCACGTTCACCGACACGGTGGCCACCAGCACGGTGACCAGGCCGAGGATGACGACGGCCGGGTTGGAGAACTTGGCGGACAGCTGGATCGGGTCCCAGATCGCACTGCCATAGACAGCGATCGTGCCCGACGTGATCAGGATGGACAACACGGAGAAGAACGTCATCGTGGTGGGCAGGCCGAGGATCTGCCCCAGCCGCTGGCCGCGCTGGCTGCGCGCGAAGCGGGTGAAGTCCGGCATGTTCAGCGACAGCGTCGACCAGAACGCGATCATCGCCATCAGCGACGGCGGGAACACTTTCCAGAACGCAGTGCCCCAGCCGAGGCTCCCCGGCTGCG
>DASXXM010000230.1:0-1825 GCA_036503065.1 Pseudonocardiaceae bacterium
CCGATGGGTCATCGTCGTGAGGATCGTGTCCGCCATGGAATCGGACTTGGCGAGCAGGGTGTCGACATCGTCGGCGCAGGCCGCCAACACGCCTGCCACCCGACCATTGATCTCATCGGACAGCCGCGTTCTGGCTACATCGCGCGCCACGATCACGCGATGCCGGGATCGGGCCAGTTGCCGCTCCTGCTGTTGTTCGTGCGCCAGTGACTCCGCCACCTCGCCGGTCAGCCGCAGATTTCGCAACAGCGGTGCGACCGCGTCGGCGGCGTCCTCGGCCAGACGACCGGCCACCCCACGCCGTGACCCGGAGGTCAGCGCGAGCGCGCCGAGCAGGCCATCCGCGTCGGTCACCGGCACAACTTGATCGGCACCGGGCAGCTCACCGAGGGTGGCCGCTGTCGTTGTCGTAGCGGCGACATTCGGCCAACTGCCGGCACACCGTAGTCGACCGTCCGGCTCGGCGAGCCATACCTGCGCCGCACGAGCCCCCGTGCCCGCGGCCAACAGCGAGGCCACGTCGGTACACACCCGAGCCGGGCTGGTCGCCACCGCTTCGACACCCGCCATGGCCAGGAGTGCCTCAGACGGGCCGGCCGTGGCCGGCCACACCCGTCGCAGCGCGGCGCCGACCAGTCGCCGCAAGCGGTTCATGCCAAGGCCGGTGATCGTGGCGGACGTCATCCACAGCAGCAGAATCCAGCTGTCGGTCAGATTGGGCCATAGCGCGAGCGCGCCGGCCACGACGAGTTCGTACACGGCCACCGCGAAGGCCGCGGCCGTCAGTAACTCCACCGACCGGCGTACCAGCAGTGGCGCGGACGGCAGTCGCCCGGCCATTCCGGCGCCGTGATCAGCGTTCATGTGCCGTCCACGACCTTTCGCTTCCCTTGGGGCAACACGCCGCGACGCCCGCGTCGTTGTGACAAGCTGATAGCCACCGGGACCTGCTGGCGTCAGCCGTCGTGCGACTTCCTGATCGCCGAGAGGAGCGACCGTGCCCATCAGCGTGGTGCTGGCGGAGGACAACTACCTGCTGCGCGCGGGCACGTCGGCACTGCTGGAAGCGCTCGCCGACGTCGACCTGGTCGCCGCGGTCGCCGACGCCGACGAACTGCTGGTCGCCGTGGAACGGCACCGCCCGGACGTGGTGATCACCGACATTCGCATGCCGCCCGGGTTCACCACGGAAGGACTGACCGCCGCGGCCGAGATCCGCCGCCGATTCCCCGGCACCGGAGTGATCCTGCTGACCCAGTTCGCCGATCCGCAGTACGCACACGAGTTCCTGCGCGGCGGCGCGGCCGGCGCGGGCTACCTGCTCAAGGAGCGCGTCGGCGACATCGGCGAACTGGAACGATCGTTGCACCAGGTCGCGTCCGGCGGCTCGGCGCTGGACCCACAACTGGTGGAAGCGCTGGTCACCCGCAACGAGCGGGCTGCCGGCTCGCCGCTCGCCGCGCTCACGCCACGAGAGCGTCAGGTCCTCGAGCAGATGGCCCAGGGCAGGAACAACGCCGCCATCGCCCGGGCGCTGGTCCTGACCGATCGCGCGGTGCAGAAACACATCAACTCCCTGTTCGCCAAACTCGGCCTCGGCGACAGCGTCGACGTCGACCGCCGCGTGGTCGCCGTGCTCACGCTGCTCGACGAGCGGTTCCGTGGCTAGTACCGCCAGTCTTGCCGCCGTCACATCCCCATGCCCAGGGTGCCTGCATCCGCTTCACGTGCGCGGGTGCGAACCGGATGGGGATGCCCGCACCCCTTGACGGTTGGCATGTCTGCATGATCGCGCCGCCGGCAGCGGATGACCAGCATTGATCCC
>DASXXM010000231.1:0-4056 GCA_036503065.1 Pseudonocardiaceae bacterium
GGCACGGGCTGGACTGGGCGATCGGGCAGACGGCGCCGGCGAAACCGGGCCGGAACCGGTTGCTGACGGCAAGTTGCAGCACGACCGGGTTGCGACCGATGGTGTTGGCCATGGCCACCCCGTAGGCGGCGAGCAGCACCGGCGAGGTGTCGGTGCCCAGCCGCGCGGCGATCGACCGCATCGCCAGGTCGGCGGCCTTGGAATAGTAGGCGAGGTCCCAGAAGCGCGGGTCCTCGTCGTGGTCGCGTCGGTCGAACCGTTCCGGCGCCACGGTCCGCAGCACCCGGCCCCAGTGCCGCAGGGCGCTCTCGGTCTGCCGTTGCGCGGCCGGGGTCTGCTGCAGTGCGGCCTGTTCGAGCGGTTGCATCGCGGTGACCGGACCGGACGCGGCACCGGTCCGCGGGTCACGGGCCGTCAGGTCGTCCATCAGCGCCAGCAGTGAATAAGCATCGATGGCCAGATGGTTGTAGACGGCCACCAGGTGGGTCGGCACACCCTGCCGGCACACCGCGGCCATCCGGACCGGCCACTCCCGCGCGTAGTCGAAGTCGTAGCTCTCGTAACGGGTGCGGACGTCCTCGGCGACGGTCGCGGGGTCCGCGTCGCCAGTGTCCACGATGTCCAGTGCGATCTCGCCGGAGTCGAACACCTGCTGCCGTGGGTCGCCGTCGGCGTCGAAGACCAGCAGGGTGCGCAGCGACTGGTGCCGGCCCATCAGGAACCCGAGCGAATCGGCCAGAAAGTCGACCGTCACGCCCGGCAGCGCGGGCACTACCCCGCTCACATATTGGGACGAACCCTGACGCATGATCGAGCGCCAGACCCCGCGCTGACCCCAGGTGAGCCGACCGACGCCGGAACCCTCGCCACGAAATTGGACAAGGATCTGATTCACCATCTTGGTTCTCCCTGCGGCCGACACCGCAACTGCCTGATCAGATCATCGAATTACTACGCGGTCGGATTCTTGGTACCCGTCACAAACATGTCAATACGCCACCGATGCCACCTTTCGTGACAACGTGTCGCTGACCGGGAGACCGAGGCTCCGACGGGCCCCAGCGTGCCACTGGACGGCACCGTGCGCGACGGTGACCATTGCCGGAAAAGGAGCAGTGCCACCAACCCGGCTTCGGCGTAGCGTGCTGAGGACCTCGAAAGAGGAGGCCAACCCCGGTTGAGGAGGCTCATCCGATGACGGCGGAAACGGCCGCGCGGACAACGCGTCCGGAATTGTTCGCCGAGATTGCCGGGATAATCCGGGATGTCACCGGCCAGTGCGACGAGTGGGCTGCCCGAATTGCACCGGACTCGGCCCTCGAGGGCGATCTCGGACTGGAGAGCATGGAACTGGTCGACGTCGGCGCACGGCTGCGGGACCGGTTCGGCGACCGGGTCGACCTGCTGGCGTACGTGGGTGGTCTAGACATCGACGAGTTGATCGACCTGACCGTCGGCGATCTGGTGGCTTATGTGGAGGCGGCGTGAGTCGGTACCTGATCGTCACGCTGCCGCTGGCCGGGCACGTCTATCCGGCGCTCGGCCTGGCGCGGGAACTGGCCGCGCATGGCCATGAAGTGGCGTGGGCAGGTTCGGAGATGATGCTGCGCCCGCTGGTCGGCCCGGATGCGGTCGTCTTTCCGACCGGTTCCCGGTTGTTCCGCGAGCAGGGCGGTTCCGGGATGGCCGCGATCAAGTCGTTGTGGGTGCGGTTCATCGTGCCGTACGGGAAGTTCATCCTGCCCGGCGTGGCAAAGGCGGTGCAGGCCTACGAACCGGACGTGCTGCTGGTGGACCAGCACGCGGCGGCGGGCGCGCTCGTGGCGCACCGGCACGGCCTGCCGTGGGTCACGCTGGCGGTGTCGGCGATGGAAATTACAGCGCCGTACCGGTCGCTGCCGCGGATCACCGGCTGGATGGACGACCAACTCCGCACACTGTGGACCAACGCGGGCCTGCCCGCCGACGAGTTCGTCGACCCGCGAAACTCGCCGTACCTGGTGCTGGCGTACACGACACCGGAACTCCTCGGCCCGATCGAACTGGACCACCGGGTGCGACTGGTCGGCCCGATGATGACCGAACGCCCCGGCCTGCCCGATTTCCCTGATGACTGGCTCGATCCCGACCGCAAGCACGTCCTGGTCACCATGGGCACCCTGGCAAAGGAACTGGCCACCGACTTCTACGGCCGGGCCATCGCGGGACTCGCGCCGCTGGCCGAACAGGTCCAGACCATCGTGGTGGCGCCACCGGAGGACCTGCCATCGCCGCCGGCCTGTGTCATGATCACGCGGTCGGTGCCACTGCTGAAGCTCATGCCACAGTTGGACGTGGTGGTCGCGCACGGCGGCATCAACACGGTGGCCGAGGCGCTGAGCAACGGCGTGCCGATGGTGATCGCCCCGATCCGACACGACCAGCCGGTGGTGGCCGCCCAGGTCGCCGCCGCGGGGGCGGGGCTGCGCGTGAAGTTCGGTCGGGTCCGTCCGGCCGAACTCGCCGCCGCGGTGACCACCGTGCTCGGCGATCCGTCCTACCGGGCCGGTGCCGCCGCGATTGCCGAATCCTTCCGCACTGCCGGCGGCGCAACGGAAGCCGTCCGGCAGCTGGAACGATTGCAGCAAACCATGTCCGACCGCACGTCGTTCGTTGTCCAGCACTCACCCCACGCTCTAGCCTGACGCCCAGCAGCCCGACGCTGGCCAAAAACGCCGGCCTTACCGGCAACCGGAGAAAACGATGATCGAGACCAAGGGACTGCGCAAATCGTTCCAGGTCGGCAAGGGCCGCAAAAAGACGACGGTGGAAGCGGTGCGCGGCGTCGACCTGAAAGTCGGCGGCGGCGAGATCTTCGGCTTTCTCGGCCCGAACGGCGCCGGCAAGACCACGACGCTGCGCATGCTGACCACACTGCTGATTCCCGACGGCGGCGAGGCCGTCATCGCGGGCGCCGATCTGCGCAAGAACCCCGGCCGGGTACGGAAGCTCTCCGGCTACGTGGCACAGGGCGGCGGCACCGTCGAGGACGCGACCGCCCGCGAGGAACTGGTGCTGCAGGCCAGGATGTACGGCCTGGACAAGGCGGAGGCGCAGGCGCGGGCGGCCAGGGCCCTGGAGGCTTTCCAGCTGACCGAATTCGCCGATCGCCGGTGCCGCACCTATTCCGGCGGCCAGCGTCGGCGGGTGGACATCGCGCTGGGCGTGATCCACGAACCCAAGGTGCTGTTTCTGGACGAGCCGACCGTCGGCCTCGACCCGCAGAGCCGCGCCAGAATGTGGGACGAGGTGCGCAGGCTGCGCCACGAGGGCATGACGGTCTTCATCACCACGCACTATCTGGACGAGGCGGACGCGCTGTGCGACCGGATCGCCATCATCGACAACGGCGAGATCGTCGCGGAGGGCACGCCGGACGACCTCAAGCGCGAGATCGCCGGTGACGTGGTGCGCGTCGGCCTCAACGGCACGCTGCCCGCCGCGGCCGAACTGCTCGGTGACCGGTCGTTCGTCCGGAAGATGGAAGTCGAGCAGGACAAGGGACTCCGGCTCTACGTGGACGACGGCGCCGCCGCGATCCCGCAGATCATTCGCGTCCTGGACGGTTCGGACATCGCGTTCGACGGGATGGAACTGACCCGGCCGAGCCTGGACGACGTGTTCCTCACCAAGACCGGCCGCACGCTGCGCGAGCGCTGATCGCTATCCGTTTCTGGCTTCCGTGAAGGGAAAATCGTGAAGCTGCTCCGCGACACGTGGCTGATCTTCCAGCGACAGATGCTGCTGGTGGTCCGCACGCCGATCCGGCTGGCCATCGGCGTCGCCCAGCCGATCGCCTACCTGCTGCTGTTCGCGCCGCTGTTGAAGTCGGCGCTGGGCGCGTCCACCTATACCGAGGCGTACCGGATCTACGTGCCCGGCCTGCTGGTGATCATGGTGCTGCTCGGCGGCGCGTTCACCGGTTTCGGCCTGATGGCGGAACTCGCGTCCGGGGTGATCGAGCGGTCCAGGGTGACGCCGGTGAGCCGGATCGCGCTGCTGCTGGGCCGGTCGCTG
>DASXXM010000232.1:0-5246 GCA_036503065.1 Pseudonocardiaceae bacterium
GAACTCGTCGCCAGCACCGGCGCGCCCGCCCCACCGAGCACCGGCCCACGGGCCAGCGTGAAGATCTGGCCGGGCACACCTTCGGACGCGCCGATCACCTCGTCGCGAACGACCTCGGCGTGCACGGCGTCGATCGTGCCCCCGACGGTGCACGCGGACAGGCCGTGCACGATCGGCGGAGCCGAGTAGAACGGCTCATCGGCATCCGGCGAACGCAGCCGGGCCCGGAGCCAGCCGGCCCGCACGCCGTCCATGACGCTGGCGACATGGGTCGGCGGCACGTGCACGGTGATCGAGCCGGGCCGGTTCAGGCCGCCGGTGGAGTCACCGCTGGTCTCGCAGCGGGTCCAGCCATCGCCGTGCCACGCCTCCCACACCAGCGGCGGATCGCGCGGATCGACGCCGATGCCCTCGACCTCGCCACGGAACTCGACCCGCACCGCGCAGCGCGGCACCGGATCGGACAAGCCGAGATACAGCGCGTCATCGGCGGCGGGAACGGCGCCGAAGGCGGGGAACGCGGTGCCGAAGGTGATCTGCTCGGTCCGGTCGGTCGAGCTGTCGTCGTCGACGGTCCTGGTGCGCACGGCGGCCAGTTCGCACGGCACGATCGGCAGCGTGTCCACCGTGGTGAACACGACCGACTCCTCCGACTCCGTCCGCACGGTGGCGACCGACGTGCCGGCGAGCACGTTCATCGGCACGGCGGCGGGCGCGGACAGCCAGAACGTGACCGGTGCGGACGCCGGGTGCGGCGGCAGCAGCCGGACGCCGATCAGCTCGAGGAACTTCACGTACATCCGGTCCGGCACCCGGTTGAGCCGGTACAGCAGCTGATCGGTCATGAACGCGAACGTCTCGATCAGCGTGACACCGGGATCGGACACGTTGTGGTCCGTCCACTCCGGACAGCGGCGCTGCACGAGCCGCTTGGCGTCGTCGACGAGATCCTGGAACCGGCGGTCGTCCAGGTTCGGCGCTGGCAGGCCCATTTAGTAGTCACTCCCGTCGGCTGGAATCGTGTAGAACGGGAAGACCAGGTTGCGCCGGTCGTTGGTGCCTTTTGCCGTGTAGGCGATGTCGATGTAGAGCATGCCGCGCTCGCTCGCGTCCGGTGTGACGTCGACCCGTTCGATGTCCACGCGCGGTTCCCAGCGCAGCAGCGCGGTGCGCACCTCCTGCGCCAGTTCGCCCGCGGTCTGCGGCGTGGTGTTGCGGAAGACGTAGTCGCGCAGCCGGGAACCGAACTGCGGCCGCATCGGCCGCTCGCCCGGGTAGGTCATCAGGATCAGTTGCATGGCCTGCACCAGTTCCTGGTCGCCACGGGCCAGCGCGATACCGCCGGTGGAGTCCACCCCCAACGGGAAGGACCACCCGGCCCCGACGAAGTCCTGCGCCATGCTCGTTCCGTTCCGTTAGTTGAGCTTGATCGGCTTGCCCGACATGCTCACCACGCCGTCGCTCTCGATGTCGATGGACGCGGTGGCGGTGAGCTTGAGACTGGCGCCGCCGTCGATGGTCATCGAGCCGCCTGCCCCTGCCTTGATCTCCACCGTGCCGGCCTGGCCGCACTCGATCTTCAGCGTGCCGATCGGCGACTTTCCCGGCCCGGCAGCGGGATTACAGCTCAACGTGACCGTCGAGCCGACCTGGTCGATGGTCAGCGCCAGCGCGCCGTCCGCGGTGCCGAGTTGGACCGACGACGTGGTCGGGATGCCGCCGGGCATCGGCGGTGGCGGCGCGAGCTGGTCCTGGAACACCAACGCCGTGCCGGTGGGCGCGACGATGCCCCGACGCACCACGGTGCCGGCCATGCCGCTGGCCTGCACCGCGGCACCGCCCAGGTCGAACGACGTGTTGCCGTTGCGCAGGCCGCCCAGCACGTAGGGCCGGCGCGGGTCGCCGAACTCGAAGCCGACCATCACCTCGTCGCCGGTCTCCGGCACGAACAGCGCGCCGCTGGTGGCGCCGCTGCCGACCTGCACCACCCGAACCCAGTCCGACTCGTACAGCGGCGACAGCCACGGCAGCGCGACCTTCACCCGGCCGGACGTGTTGGGGTCGTTGTTGTTGGTGACCACACCGCAGACCAGGCCCGGAATCCGGTACGGCTGCCCGGCCGCCGGCCCGGCGCCGGTGAGGCCGGCGAGCGTGCGGTCGGCGCGGCCGCTGACCCAGAACCGGGTGCTGTAGCCGTCGTGGGTCTCGTCGAACACGTGCTGCGCGTTGGTCACGGTCCACGTGCCGGCGAACGCCTTGGGCACGCCGGCGACCGTGACCTGGGCGCCGGCCTGGATCGCCGGATTGCCCACGGCCAACCCCTCAGCCTCGGCGAACGTGCCGGCCAGGTGCTCCGCCACCCCGGTGGCCAGCTTGTCGGCCGCGGTGGACGCGGCCGAGCCGGACGCCACCGGCCGGTCGGTGATCACGTGCGCGCCCGGCGTCGGCAGCGCACCAAGGCTGGGCAGGCCGGGAATGGACGGCAGGGACGGGATCGGGATGGGCAGCGCGGAGCCGAACGCCGTCGCGAGCGCCGCCGGGTCCTGGTCGGCGATCTTGGCGGTGTGCGTTGCCGCGTTCTCCTTCGCGGTCACCACCTGGGCCTGATCCTGGTCCCACACGCGGACTTCCACGTTCGGCGTCAGGTTGCCGGCGGTGAGCCGCGGGTAGAACTCGGCCAGGTTGTCCTTGAAGGTCAACGTGGGCGGGCCGCCGCCGAGCATGGCGGTGGCGCCGGACACCAGCGAGCTGCCGAACCCGCCGCCGCCCGGATCGGGGCCGGACGGCTTGCGGAAGTAGAACTGCCCGCCGGACACGCCGGTCTCGTAGCCGTTCTCCATGGCGCGCTGCCGCAGGAAGTCCCAGTCGGTCTGGTTGACCTGCGCGATGTGGTCGTGCGTGACGCCGGGGTCGTCGATGGTGCCCGGCACGAGCCCGGCGGCCAGCGCGATCGTGCGGGCGATGTCGGCGTCGGTCTGGTTGACGAACGTCCTGGTGTTCTTGGCGCGCTGCAGGCGATGCGCCTTGCTGTAGCCGCGGACCACGGTGAGGATGTGCAGTTCCGCGCACACCGCCTCGATCGACGTGACCTCGCCCTCGATCAGCTCGCCCGCCGACGAGCTGTCCGGCGCGCCGCCGGAGACCTGGACCGCGGTGCCGATCTTGATGCCGGCGTCGTCGAGAACGTTGCCGTCCTCGTCCAGGAACGTCAGCTCGAACATGTCCGGCAGGTGCAGGTGCGTGTCCACGATCACCCGCACCAGCTTCGGTTCCACCAGCGGCGACAGCGGCATGACGCCACCTGGCCCGAGCGCGACCGACGCGCGGACCGTGGCCTCCGTGGACACACCCAGTGCGGCCGTCACGACGTGCCCTCGAACAGCTCGTCCGGATTGGGCAGGTACACGCCGTGGCCGGGCCGCACGCGCAACGGGTCGTCGATGTCGTTGGTCTCCGCGATCCGCCGCCACAGGCCGGGCGCGCCGTAGTTGTCCACGGCGACGCTCTGCAGGTTCTCCCCGGCGCTGACCGTGTGCTGCTTACGGCCGGGCAGGCCGCCGCTGGTCGGGTTGGTCGGCAGGCTGCCCAGCAGGCTGGGCTGTTCCTTCATGGTCAGGTCGACCGACGCCCGGACCGGGATGCCCTCCCTGGTGAACCGGGTGTACCTGGCGGTCACGTTGGTCACCTGCGTCATGTAGAGGAAGCCCATCTCCGGTGGGCCGTAGGTGAACGTGACGACCGGCAGGCTGGACAGCAGGTTGACCTTGCCGCCGGTGACCGCCGAGATGGCACCGCCGATCAGGGCGCCGAGCATGCCACCGCCGGGGCTCATCCAGTCCAGCATCGTGTCCACACGCGGCTTGGTCGTCAGGCCGGTGAGCAGCGCGTTGCGGATCTGGATGGTGCAGCCTGCCGAGCCCTGGAAGATGCTCGCGCTGGCACCGCCTGGCTTGCCGCCGTTCGCGCTGGCGGACGGCCGGTAGGACGTCTGCGCCTGGCGGCTGATCGTGATGGCGTCCGGGTGGAAGTCGAACCACACCGTGCCCAGCGCGCTGGGCACCAGGCAGACCAGTTTCGCGCCGGTCATCGCGCCTTCGAGGCTGGTCACATGAACCCCTGGTGGGCCAGCACGAGCGTTTCCAGCGCGATCCCGGCGCCACCGGCGTCCAGCTCCGGCCCGTGCCACTGCTTCGGGTACACATTGGACAGCGTCCAGCCGGTGACGAGCTGGTACTGCGCGTCGAACAGCTGGATCACCGCGGTCTTGTCCGACCAGTCCCCCGGTTCCGGGCCGTACCACTGCTTGCGGCAGTCGGCCAGCCACTTCCACACGGCGGTGGAGTCCTTCGAGTTCATCGCGCGCACCAGCGTCACGTCCGAGTAGTCGACGCGTTCCGGCAGGTAGTCGTACGAGTCGTAGACGTTGCCGTCGACCCTGGTGGCCTTGAACGTCATGGACAGGCCCTTGCAGGAGGACCAGTAGCCGAGCGACAGCCCGTCCACGGTCACCTTGAAGCGCATCTGGAGCCCGAGGTTCTCCACCTGTGGTGCGGTCATCCGGTACTCCTCACACCTGTGGTGACTTGTGGTCGTCGAGGAAGCCCAGATGCACCAGTTCCAACGTCTCCACGGCGACGCTGCTCGCACCCGCGTCGAAACCGGAGATCGACCACTTCACCGGGTAGGCGCCCTCGATGGTCCAGTCGATGACCGGGTTGTGGCCGGAGTCGTTCAGGGTGATCTTGCCGGTGCCCAGCTTGTGCCCGAACGAGTTGCTCTTCAGCCAGTCCTTGACGCTCTTGGAGTCCTGGCACGCCGCCCTGGCCAGCTTGATGTTGGAGTACTTGGTGTTGCCGGGGAAGTACCAGCGGTAGTTGCCGCCGTCCCCGGCGCGGTACTCCGCGATGTCCCATGACACGTCGAGCCCGTCGACCTTCGCCCAACTGCCCAGGTCATGACTGTCGATCGTGACGTGGAACCGGTTGGACAAGCCGAGTTTCGACTGGTCGTTCAGCGCTGGCACTCCTCCAGCCTCCCTATCGGAAATCCATCAGGGTCCCGGCCCGTTCGCGACCGACGAGCAGTTCGCGCAACAGCCGGGTGTGAATGCGGTCGTACAGTCTGGCCAGTTCGGTCCCGGTCGGCTCTGCGGTCGGCTGGTCCGGGTGCGTGCCGGGGGTCGCGCCCTGTTGTGTCGCGCCGGGCGCGCCCGCGCCGCCGGTGGCCGTCGGGGTTTGCTGGTGTGC
>DASXXM010000233.1:0-12142 GCA_036503065.1 Pseudonocardiaceae bacterium
CAGGGCACCGGTCCGGCCGGAGCACATCACAGGTGTTTGACGAAAACCCGTTGACGAACCGACTAAGGTGGCGAGCTCACGTAGGGGTCCCCCTCGAAGGGGGTCCCCTTGTTTTAATTCTAGTTGATCTTGGAGCGGGACTCCAGCGAGTTGCGCCGACCTGTGGACAACTGAACCGGTTACTTGGTGGAGTTTGAACATGGCCCTGATGTTCCTCAACGGCGGCGGCATGCGCGGCGGTCCGTTGCACCACCAGCTGCAAGGCGCTCCGTTGGTCCGGATCGCTTACAGCGCACCGAAATACCGGTACTACTCGGTCGGCGACCGCTTCCCGGCCATGCGCGAGGTCGCCGTGGGCGGCCACGCCGTGCTGGGCGAGGTGTACGACCTGCCGCTGCGCACCCTGCGCGACCACCTGCTGCCGGCCGAGCCACCGGAACTGGAACTGGGTGTCATCGAACTGGACGACGGCACGGCCTGTCTGGCCACCGTCCTGCGTGCCGAGTTCGCCCGCGCCGTCGACCTCAAGGACATCTCGGCAATCGGTGACTGGCGGGCCTACCTCGCCGGATCGTGACGATCCTGGTCAAGGAGGGTGCGTCGTTCGGTGACGACGGCCGTGATCAGGTCGGCCGGGGTGACGTCGAAGGCCGGGTTGAACGCCTGGGTGCCGGCGGGGGCGGTACTGCGGCCCGCGAAGGTGGTGACCTCGTCGGCGGCGCGTTCCTCGATGTGGATGCCGGTGCCGTCGGGTAGGTCCGGGTCGACCGTGGATTCCGGTGCCACCACGACGAAGGGGATGCCGGCTCTGGCGGCGGCCAGTGCCAGCGAGTAGGTGCCGATCTTGTTGGCGGTGTCGCCGTTGACCGCGATCCGGTCGGCACCGACCACGACACAGTCGACCAGGCCGCGGGCGATCAGGGCCGGGGCGGCCGAGTCGACCGCGATTCGGTACGGGATACCGGCTTCCGCCAGTTCCCACGCGGTCAGGCGGGCGCCCTGGAGCAGGGGGCGGGTTTCGGTGGCGACGACCAGTTCGATCGCGCCCCTGGCGGACAGGTCGCGGATCGCGCCCAGTGCCGTGCCCCACGCGCCCGCGGCCAGACGTCCCGTGTTGCAGTGGGTCAGCACCCGCAACGGCCGGTCCGGGCCGAGGCGGATCAGGAGGTCGGCGGCGCGGGCGGCCGCGGCGCGGTTGACCCGCTCGTCCTCGTCGAGGACGGCGATGGCTTCGGTCAGTACGGCATCCGGGCCATCCGCGAGTTTGCGCAGTGCTCTGGCCACACCCCAGGCCAGGTTGACCGCTGTCGGCCGGGCATTCGCGATGCGGTCCGCATCGATTCCGACCTGTGCCGGGTCGGTCGGATTGTGCCGCGCGGACAACGCGACGCCGAAGGCGCCCGCTATCCCCAGTGCGGGTGCGCCGCGTACGGCGAGCGTGCGAATGGCGTCCACCAGTTCGTCGACGGTGGTCAGCCGCATGAGCCGGTGCTCGGCGGGCAGCAACCGCTGATCGAGGGTGATCACCGCACCGTCCACCCAGTCGAACGATCGCGTCGAAACCTGGCCCACCGCACCCATGACGCCAGCGTAAGCGCATCAACCCGAGACGACGCAGTATGCGATCCCTGGGAGTTTCATCCGAATCAGGGCCGCGCTGCGTGCCATGCCTCGGTGAGCTGGTCACGGCCCTTGTCGGTCAGCCGGCCGTAGACGCGGAAGCGGGCGATGCCGCCGTCCGGGTGGACGTCCAGCCGCAGGTGGGTGACCGGCGTGTCGGCCGTGACCCGGAAGCGGTGCGGGGTGTCCGGCAGCAGGCTCGTGGCCGGTAGCACCGGGTGCCATGCCGATTCGTCGTCGAGGTCCGCGTCCGTCCCGGTCACCGACACGCTCGCCGGGGCGTTGCCCTTGTAGTGGGTGGTGTCTATTTCCAGGACTTGCGGCAACGCCTGGGCGGCCAGCCGGATGACGGCCCAGTCGTGGTCGTCGTCGCGGCGACGGGCGGTTTCCCATCCGTCGCTCATGTAGCGGGATTCGCCCGGCTGGAGCATGTTGTCCGGCGGCGAGTAGAACCAGTTGCTGCACCGCACCACCTTGCCGCGGTTGGCCAGTGCGGCCAGGTCGAACGGGACATCGGTCAGCCACTGCGGGTCGGGTACCGGGGTGCCGTGGACGCGGAGACGCGCGACGCCGCCGTCGGGGACGATTCGTAGGCGGACGTGGGTGTAACGGCGGCTTCCGGCCACGGTGAACACGTTGGCCGTGTCACCGGCGAGCGGCGACCGGGGCACGATCTCCTCCCAGCCGGACAGTTGCGCCGGGTAGCCGTCCACGTGGCAGCCGTCGACGGCACCGAACGGTGGGTAGTTTCCCTTGAAGAACGCGGTGTCCACGACCACCGTGTGAATCGTGCCGGGAATGCCGAGGCGGACGACCGCCCAGTCGTGGTCGCCCGGTTCGGCTCGCCTGCGGCGGGTTTCCCAGCCGTCGTATTCCTGGCCCTTGTTGGTGAACCTGTCCGGGCGGAACTCGGGCGGTGCCGGCTTGATCAGGTTCTCCCGCTCGGCGAAGAACTCGTCGCTGGCCGCGAGCACACTGCCGCCGACGCGCCGGGCGGCCAGGTCGGGCAGTTGGGTCCAGTCCGCGGTCATGCTTCTCCTCTGCGCAACAGAATCCCGGTCGGCTCGGCGCCGGTGCGGACGCCGCGCAGCCAGGTGGCGCGGACCGTGCCGGTCAGGCGGGCGCCGTGGTAGGCACTGACGGGGTTGCGGTGGTGCAGGTCGGCGGCGGCCACGGTGAATTCCGCGTCCGGGGCGAACACGCACAGGTCCGCGTCGGCGCCGACCGCGATTCGGCCCTTGGTGCCCAGCCCGACCAGGTCGGCCGGGTGTTCGGCCAGCCAGCGGAGCACTTGTGTCAGGCCGATGCCACGTTGCCGGGCCTGGGTCCAGACGGCGGACAGGCCGACCTGGAGGCCGGCGATGCCGCCCCAGGCCAGGCCGAAATCGCCCACGTCGAGCCGTTTCAGGGCGCTGGTGGACGGCGAGTGGTCGCTGACGACCAGGTCGATCGTGCCGTCTGTCAAGCCCTGCCACAGGTTTTCCCGGTTCGCCGCCTCGCGGATCGGTGGGCAGCACTTGAACTGGGTGGCACCGTCCGGGATGTCTTCGGCCGCGAACGTGAGGTAGTGCGGGCAGGTCTCCGCGGTGACGCGGATGCCGGCCAGCCTGGCGTCGCGCAGCATGGGCAGTGCGTCCGAACTGGACAGATGCAGGATGTGCAGGCGGGTGTCGAATCGCCGCGCCAGTGACAGCAGGTCGGCGATCGCGGTGTTCTCGGCGGCGCGTGGGCGGGAGGCCAGGAAGTCCGCGTAACGCGGGCCGGTCGGCGGCGGTGCGGCGTTGATCGTGGCCGCGTCCTCGGCGTGCACGATCAGCATCGCGTCCAGGTCGGCGAGGCGGCGCATCACCGCAGCCAGTTGGTCGTGGTCGAGGTGGCCGAACTCGTCGACGCCCGAGTGCAACGTGAAGGCCTTGAAGCCGAACACGCCCGCCTCGTGCAGCGCGGCCAGGTCGGCCGTGTTGCCGGGCACCGCACCGCCCCAGAAACCGACGTCGACGTGGAGTTGGCCGGCCGCGGCGGCACGTTTCACCGCCAGCGCGGCCGTGTCGGTCGTCGGGGGCACGCTGTTCAGGGGCATGTCGATGAGCGTGGTCACGCCACCGGCCGCGGCGGCCATGGTGGCGCTGGTGAAGCCCTCCCATTCGGTGCGGCCGGGCTCGTTGACGTGCACGTGGCTGTCCACCAGGCCGGGCAGCAGCACCTCGTCGTCGGCCAGGTCGACGTGGTCGGCCGCGTCCGGCACCGTGTCCGCGAGCACGGCGATCCGGCCGTCGCGGACGCCGACCACGCCGGACCGCTCCCCCGTCGGCGTGATGATCCGGCGGGCGCGGATCGCCAGGTCGTATCTCACAGCCAGTCCTGGGCGACGCGGACGGCCAGTTCCTCCAGCAGCCGGTCGGCGTCGGCCATGGAGCGGGCCTGGTCGGGTTCGATGTCGCCCAACGAGTAGGCGGCGGTGATGCCGGCGGCAGCCAGGGTCTCATGGTGCAGGCGGTAGCGGCCGGCGACCACGACGGCACGGACACCGGCCCGGACCGCCGCGCCGACCACGCCGATCGGGGCCTTGCCGCGCAGGCTCTGGTCGTCGAGCGAGCCCTCGCCGGTGATCACGAGGACGGCGCCGGGCAGGTGGGCCGCGAAGCCGACCAGGTCCAGGAGCAGTTCGATGCCCGACCGGCGGGTCGCGCCGAGCGCGGCCAGCGCGGCGAAGCCGATGCCGCCCGCGGCACCCGCGCCAGGGGCGTCGGCCATGGCCGGGTCGACGTGGTGACTCCACCTGCCGAGGGCCCTGTCGAGCAACTCGACCTGGGCCGGATCGGCGCCCTTCTGCGGGCCGAACACGGCCGCGGCGCCATCGGGGCCGAGCAACGGATTGTCCACATCGGACGCCAGGATCACGTTGGCACCGTGCAGGTCCAGGCCGGTGAGGTCCACGGTGGCCACGTCGAGCAGGGCCGCGCCGCCGGGCGGCAGCGATGAGCCCGCAGCGTCGAGTACCCGGCCGCCCAGCGCCTGGACCATGCCGGCACCGCCGTCCGTGCTGGCGCTGCCGCCGACGCCGAGCACGATCGTGCGCGCCCCGGCGTCGACGGCGGCGCGCACGAGTTGGCCGACGCCGTAGCTGGACGCCGTCAGCGGGGCGGGACCGGCCGGCAGTTGGGCCAGACCGCACGCAGCGGCGGCCTCGACGACGGCCAGGTCGGCACGCAGCGCGATGGTCGCGGTGACCGGCTCGCCGGTGGGACCGGCCACGGTCGCGGTGACCGGCCGGAAGCCGGCGGCGAGGGCCGCGGCCACCGTGCCGTCGCCGCCGTCGGCCACCGGGACCTGGTGGACCGGCAGGTCGGGGCGCACCCGGCCGATGCCCCTGGCCAGCGCTGCGGCCGCCGCCGCGGCCGTCAGCGAGCCCTTGAACTTGTCCGGTGCGACCACCACATGTGTCACAGTCCGCTCCTCACGCCGCTGAGTTGTTCGATCACGCGCAGCAGCGCGGTGTGGTCCTCGCCACCGAAGCCCATGGCGCACCCGGCGGCCATCAGTTGGGCGACCAGGCCGGTGACCGGGAGGGCCACGCCGGCCCGGCGGGCCGCGTCCAGGGCGATGCCCATGTCCTTGTGGTGGAGCTCCAGCCGGCCGCCCGGGGTGAACTCGCGGCGCAGCATCGACTCGCGTTTGAGGTCCAGCACGCGACTAGCGGCCAGGCCGCCCGCCAGTACGTCCAGGCCGGCGCCGGCGTCGACATCGGCTCCTTGCAGCAGCACTATGGCCTCGCTGACCAGGGCGATGATCCCGCCGACCACGAGTTGGTTGGCCGCCTTGACGATCTGGCCCGAGCCGTGCGGACCGACGTGCACGATCGTCGCGCCGAGCACGTCGAACAGTGGTCGGGCAGCTTCGACATCGTTGGTGTCGCCGCCGATCATGATGGCGAGCGTGGCGTTCTCGGCGCCTGCCTGGCCGCCGGACACCGGCGCGTCCAGGCTGTGGGCGTGCCGTTCCGCCAGCCGGACAGCGGTTTCCGGACGGGTCGTGCTCATGTCGATCAGCAGTGTGTCCGCGGCGGCGTTGGCCAGCACGCCGTGCTCGCCGAGGACCACGTCCTCGACCTCGACACCGCTGGGCAGCATGGTGATCACGACTTCGGCGGCGGCGACCGCCGCCGCGATGGTGGTGACCGTGGTGCCGCCTGCCTCGATCAGGCGTCTGCCTGCGTTCGGGCGGCGTACGTAGCCGACCACCTGGTGACCTGCGGTGGCCAGGTGGGCGGCCATCGGATCGCCCATGATGCCGAGACCGATGAATCCGATCGTGGTCATAGGCGTGCCAGCCAGCCGAAACCGGTGCCAGTGGGCTGGTATTCGGCGGCCACGTAGCCGGTGTAGCCGCGTTGGTCCAGGGTGTGCAGCCAGGTGGCCAGGTCGAGTTGGCCGGTGCCGGGCTCGTGGCGGCCCGGTGCGTCGGCGATCTGGACGTGGCCGATCCGTCCGAAGTGGACATCGATGGCCTTCGCCACGTCGTCGCCGTTGACGCTGAGGTGGTACAGGTCGGCGAGCAGCGCCACGTTGTCGGCGCCGACCCGGTCGAGCACCGCGACCACGTCGGCAGCGGTCCGCAGCGGGTAGGCCGGGGCGCCGCTGACCGGCTCGATCAGGATCGTCCCACCGATCAGGGCCACTGCCCGGGCCGCGTGGCGGAGGTTGGCCACCGCCAGGTCGTCCTGGTCGGCGCCGGGGATGCGGTTGCCGTAGAGGGCGTTGAATGCCATGGTGCCCAACCGTTTCCCGATGTCGACCGCGGCCTGCACGCTGGCGTGGAACTCGTCGTCGCGGCCGGGCCAGGACACCACGCCCCGGTCACCCGCTGCCATGTCGCCCGCGAAGAAGTTGAGCGCGACCAACTGGACGTTCGCGTTCCGGATGGCGTCGACGAACCGGTCGACCTCGGTCGGGTCCGGGGTCGCGGTCGGGAACGGCCACCAGGACTCGACCGCGTCGAACCCGGCTGCCGCGGCGGCCGCGGGGCGTTCGGTGACGGCCAACTCGGGGAACAGGATCGACATGTTGGCCGCCCAGCGCATTGGTCGTCTCATTTCATATTGTGGAATCCTGGTTCCGTATTGTAGGTTCGGACGCAATGGAAGACAATTTCCGCATCGCAGCAGTCAACGAGCTCGGGGCGGACCGGCTGACCAGCCTGTTCCGGCAGTGCGTCGCGGTGGACCGGTGGGCCCGCGACCTGGCCGACGGACGGCCGTACGCGGGGCCGGCCGAGCTGCTGACCAGGGCCGACGAGCTGTCGGCCGGCCTGACCGACGCGGAGGTCGGGCACGCGCTGGACGAGCATCCCCGAATCGGCGAGCGCACCGCGCCGGGCACCATGTCCGCGACCGAGCAGTCCGGTGTGGACAGTGTGACGCTGGCGGACCGGCTGCTCGCCGCGAACCTCGCCTACGAAGCGCGGTTCGGGCACATCTACCTGGTCTGCGCCAGCGGCCGGGACGGCGAGGACCTGCTGGCCGACCTGGCCACCCGGCTGGGCAACGACCCGGTCACCGAGTTGTCCGTGGTACGACGGGAACTCGGCCGGATCGCTCATCTGCGGCTGGCAGGGATGGTAGTGGCATGAGCGCTGTCACAACGCATGTACTGGACACGGCGGCGGGCCGGCCCGCGGTTGGGATCGCGGTCCGGCTGGAGGGACAGGGCGGCGAGGTGCTCGGCGACGCGGTCACCGATCGCGACGGCCGGGTCCGCACGCTCGGTCCGGAGACGATCTCCGCCGGGCGATATCGACTGGTCTTCGACACGGCGGGTTACTTCGCCGAGTCGTTCTTCCCCGAGGTCACGATCACGTTCACGGTGACCGATCCCCACCAGCACTATCACGTGCCGATCCTGTTGTCCCCGTTCGCCTTCTCCACCTATCGAGGGAGCTGACCGTGGCGATCAGGCTCGGCGCCAACCAGTACGGCAAGGCGGAGACCCGCCTGGTGACGGTGCGCCGTGACGGGGATCGGCACCACATCACCGACCTGAACGTGAGCATCGCGCTGCGCGGCGACATGACCGCGTCGCACCTCGACGGCGACAACGCGCTCGTGGTGCCGACGGACACCCAGAAGAACACGGTGTTCGCGTTCGCGCGGGAGGCACCGGTCGGCGAGATCGAGGACTTCGCGCTGCGCCTTGGCCGGCACTTCGTCGGTTCGTTCGACCACATCACCAGCGCGCGGGTCATGATCGACCAGTACGCCTGGGCGCGGATCGAGGACCACCCGCACAGTTTCGGCCGGTCGTCGGACGAGAAGCGCACCACGGCCGTGACCGTCGCGGGCGACCGGGCCTGGGTGGTGTCCGGGCTGACCGACCTCGTCGTGCTGAAGACGACCGGCTCGGAGTTCCACGGCTACCCGCGCGACCGCTACACCACGCTGCCCGAGACCACCGACCGCGTGCTGGCCACGGCGGTCACCGCGCGTTGGCGCTACCAGCGGCCTGCCGACGTGGCCTGGGCCGCGACGTTCGACTCGGTGCGTGCCGCGCTGTTGCGGGCCTTCGCCACCACGCACAGCCTCGCGTTGCAGCAGACCCTGTACGCGATGGGCGAAGCGGTGCTGGTCGGGCACGATTCGGTCGCGGAGGTGCGGCTGTCGCTGCCCAACAAGCACCACTTCGTGGTCGACCTGAGCCCGTTCGGCCTGGACAACCCGAACGAGGTGTTCCACGCGGCGGACCGGCCGTACGGGCTGATCGAGGGCAGCGTGGTGCGGGACGACGCGACCGACGAAGGACTCGCCTGGCACACGCTGGCCGCGTTCTGATCGGCGGCGGCCCGTGACGATTTCTTTTCGCAGGCGGCCTACGCGGGTGCGCACGAACATCGTGATCACCGGTGCCAGTTCCGGTCTTGGCGCGCAGATGGCGCGGGAGTTCGCGGCACGTGACCGAAATCTCGCGCTGTGCGCGCGGCGCACCGACCGGCTGGTCGAACTGCGAGACGAACTCACGTCCCGGCACCCCGACATCACCGTGCTGATCCGACGGCTCGACGTCACCGACCACGACGACGTGTTCGCCGCGTTCGACCAGTTCGCCGGCGATCTCGGGTCACTGGACCGGGTGATCGTGAACGCCGGAATCGGCAAGGGCCAACCGATCGGCACCGGGCGGTTCGACGCCAACCTCGTGACGGCGCAGACCAACTTTCTTGGCGCGCTGGCGCAGTGTGAAGCTGCTCTCACCGTGTTCCGCGCCCAGGACAGCGGCCACCTCGTGGTGATCTCGTCGGTCGGCGCGTTTCGCGGGTTCCCGGGTCATACCACCACGTACAGCGCCACGAAGGCCGGCATCGCGACGCTCGCCGAAGGCATCCGGGCGGACGTGGTCGACAGGCCGATCACCGTCACGACCCTCTATCCTGGGTTCATCAGTTCGGAAATGAACCCCGATCCGTCGGTGAGCCGGCTGATGACGGACACAGCGACCGGTGTCCGATCGATGGTGAAGGCAATCGAACGCGAGGTGGCCAACGCCTGCGTACCGCCATGGCCGTGGCGGCCGCTGGCCGTTGTCCTTCGGCACGTGCCACTGAGGATCGTGTCAAAACTCACCTGATCAGGTGAGCCCGACGCGTGTTCGTAACCTCGGGACCACGCCTTCGCCATCGTCGCCGGGTTCGCTGTACCCACACCAACCCAACGACGCACGAAGGGATCTGCTGATGGCGGCTACCGCGCTCAGTGGGCTGGATACCGCGTTTCTCAGCCTGGACAGCACGTCCTCGCCGATGAACATCGGCGCGCTGGCGTTGTTCTCGCCACCCCGGCCGGTGCACCCGACCAGGCTGGTCGAGCTGTTGCGCGGCAGGGCCGAACAGATTCCCCGTCTGCGCCAACGGATTCGCGGCTCGCTGTTGCCCTTCGGCAAGGTCGGCTGGGTGGACGATCCCCGGTTCGATGCGGCGGACCACATTCACCACCACCACCTCCCCCGGCCGCACGACGACGCCCAACTCACCGACCGCGCGGCCGACATCATGGGCGGGCGCCTGGACCCGCGCCGTCCACTGTGGGAGATCCACGTGCTCACCGGCCTACCCGGTGGCCGGTTCGCGATCCTGCCGAAGCTGCACCACGCGCTCGCCGACGGCGCCGGCGCGGTCGTGCTCGGCCTCGCGCTGCTCGACGCCATCGACGGCTGGCCGGCCAGTCGGCCGTCGCCGCCTGCTCCCGCGCTCGGGTTGGGCGCGTCGCTGCGGTCGTTCGGCTCGTCGGCGCAGCAGGCCGTGGACATCGCGGGCTCGGTGCTGCGCAGTGCCCGGCCCACTCCCCCGCCATCGCCGCTGCTCGCGCCGACGTCGGCCGACCGGCGCCTGGCCACCGTCCGGCTGGACCTGGCCGACGTGAAACGAGTCCGCCGCACCCACGGCGGCACCACCAACGACGTGCTGCTCGCGGTGCTGGCCGGTGCCCTGCGCGACTGGCTGATCGCCCGCGGCGACCGGGCGGACGGCCCATCACCTCGGGCGTTGATCCCGGTCAACCAGCGCGGCCGCCGCGGCGGCTCGGCCGGCAACCAACTGTCGGGCTACCTGTGTGACCTGCCCGTCGGTGAGTCCGATCCGGTTCGTCGCCTCGCGGCGGTGCGGGCCGTGATGGACGGCAACAAGGAGGCGGGCCCCGGTCGCGGCCCCGGCGCCATCCCGGTGCTGGCCGACCGCGTGCCCGCCGCGCTGCACCGACTGGTGATGCCGATGGTCGGCCAGTGCGCCCCGCTGCTGTGCGACACGGTAGTGACGAGCGTGCCGCTGCCCAACGTGCCGCTGTCGTTCGACGGAGCCGCATTGCAGGAGGTGTATCCGGTCGTGCCGCTGGCGCCGGGCCATGCCCTCGGGGTGGCGTTCAGCACGTATCGGGACAATGTCCATGTTGGACTGCACGCGAACGGCGCCGCGCTCCCGGACATCGACCTGTTGGCCGACGCGTTCACCGGCACGCTGGGCTACCTCCAGGATCGGTGCGCATAGCAGCGCACGTCGCGCCAGGTCAGGCCCTGTCGGCCGCTGTTGAATCCGCAAATGCGTCGAAGATGCCATGGACGGGCCGCAGGTGCGGTGCTTGTATGGGTGTGACGTGTCGCACGCCGTAGCGGCGGGCTATCACGCGCCCGAATCAAGGAGGCCGACGGTGACCCTGGCATTCGATGAGCCCCGCATCAAGGAAGTGGTGGGCTCGCTGAGCCACAAGATGCTGATCAACGGGGAGTGGGTGGATGCCGCGTCGGGCAGGACGTTCGACAGCCTCAACCCCGCCACCGAGGAGGTACTGGGCTCGGTGGCACACGGCGAGTCCGAGGACGTCGACCGGGCGGTCCGCGCCGCACGGGCGGCGTTCGCGGACGGTTCGGCGTGGCGCACCATGCCACACGGGCAGCGCGGCCGGATCATCCACCGGCTCGGTGACCTGATCCTCGATCATCTCGAGGAGTTCGCGCTGCTGGAGTCACTGGACAACGGCAAGCCCTACGCGGTGGCCAGGGTCGCCGACGTGCCGCTGGCCGCGGACGTGTTCCACTACATGTCCGGCTGGGCCACCAAGATCGAGGGCAACACGATCCCGATGTCGGGCGCTGCCCCGGACGCCTACCTGGCGTTCACGCTGCGGGAACCGGTCGGCGTCGTCGGGCAGATCATCCCGTGGAACTTCCCGCTGCTGATGGCGGCGTGGAAGGTGGCGCCCGCGCTGGCGTCGGGTTGCACGATCATCCTCAAGCCCGCCGAGCAGACACCGCTGTCCGCGCTGCTGCTGGGCGAGCTGGCGATGCAGGCCGGCCTGCCGCCGGGTGTGCTGAACATCATCACCGGTTTCGGCGAGGCGGGCGCCGCGATCGCCGCGCACCCGGACGTGGACAAGGTCGCCTTCACCGGGTCCACCGAGGTGGGCAAGGAGATCGTCAAGGCGGCCGCGGGCAACCTGAAGAAGGTGTCCCTCGAACTGGGTGGCAAGTCCCCCAACGTCGTGTACGCCGACGCCGACATCGAGAAGGCGATCGCCGGGTCCGCCAGCGCGATCTTCTTCAACCAGGGCGAATGCTGCGTGGCCGGCTCCCGCCTCTACGTTGAGGAGTCGGTGTACGACCAGGTCGTCGAGGGCGTCGCGGAACAGGCCCGCAACATCAAGGTCGGCAACGGACTGGACCCGACGACCAGCATGGGCCCGCTGGTGTCGCAGGAGCAGTTCGACCGGGTCACCGGCTACATCAACTCCGGCCGGGACGAGGGCGCCGGCATCATCGGCGGCGACAGCGTGGGCGGCCGGGGCTACTTCGTCGGGCCGACGATCCTGACCGGCACCCGCGAGGAGATGAAGGCGGTCCAGGAGGAGATCTTCGGACCGGTCCTCGCCGCGGCCCCGTTCAATGCGGAGACGGACATCCTCCCCACCGCCAACAACTCCACCTACGGACTCGGCGCCGGGGTGTTCACCCGGGACATCGGCAAGGCCTTCCGCACCGCGCGGCGG
>DASXXM010000234.1:0-7629 GCA_036503065.1 Pseudonocardiaceae bacterium
GCACGTTCGCCGACAGCGGCCAGGTGCTCAACACCGGCGGCATCGACCGGGCGTCCTGCGTGGGCGGCCCGAACGAGTCCACCCAGTGGACCTCCGCCGGCAGCCAGCCGTGCGTCGGCTCCACGCTGGCGCTGACGCCACCCACCCAGACCCAGACGGTCGGCTCGCCCGCGACCGTCCAGGCCACGCTGCAGAACTCCTGCGGCACCGGCCTGCAGGGCGCGGTGGTCAACTTCGCCGTCACGGCCGGGCCCAATGCCGGCGTCACCGGCACCGGCACCACCGATGCCAACGGCGTGGCCACCTTCACGTACACCGGCACGGTCGTGGGCACGGACACGGTGAGTTCGTCCACCACCAACCCGGCCGGCACGATCACGTCGAACTCGGTGTCGGTGGTCTGGCAGAAGGCATCGTCGCAACTGGTGATCACCGGCGGCCAGGCGGGTTCCGACTTCAACGACGCGGCCGTGGTGGGCGCCACGCTCAGCGACAGCCACGGCGTGCTCCCCGGGCGTTTCGTGACGTTCACGTTGAACGGCACGGAAACCTGTGGGGCGACCACCAGCGCCACCGGCTTCGCGGCCTGCGACATCACGCCCGGCGAAGCGGCCGGCGGCTATCCGCTGACCGCGACGTTCGCCGGTGACGCCACGCACAACGGCACGTCGGCGTCCTCGACGTTCACCGTGACACACGAGGAAACCACGCTCACCTACACCGGCCCGACGAAGGCGGCGGACGGCCAGCCGATCACGCTGTCCGGTGTGCTGAAGGAGGACGGCACCACGGCGATCGCCGGGCGGACGGTCACGTTCACCCTCGGCAGCGGTGCCGCGGCACAGTCCTGCGCCGGCACCACGAACGCCGCCGGTTCGGCATCGTGCACGATCGCGTCGGTGAACCAGCCGGGATCGCTGACGTCGATACCGGTCGCCGCCGTGTTCGCCGGTGACAGTTTCTACCAGCCGGCGTCCGCGTCGGCCACGCTGAAGCTGTTGTTCATGACCGGACGGGCGTTCGGCCTGAAGACCAGCGGGCTGGTGACGATCTCGCCGGTGCCGGACACCGGTTCGGTCGCGACGGCCGCCGCCACGACGGTGGCACCGCCGTGCGTGCTGACCATCGGCGGGCTGATCTCGGCGCATACGTTGTGCGCCAACGTAACCACCACCGTCAACCCCGGCGCGTCGACAGCGACGGCGTCGGTGCAGGACGCGACGATCGGCGTGCTCGGCCTGCCGGTGATCAAGATCGGTCTGGTACAGGCGACCTCGCACACCACGTGCGCCGGTTCGACCGGTGACGCGATCGTCACGTCGATCTCGGTCGGCGGCATCCCGGTGAACATCTCGCTGCACCCGGCACCGAACACGACCATCAGCGTGCTCGGGATCACCTTGGTGCTCAACGAGCAGACCCCCGTGCCCGGCGCGGATCAGGGCCTGACCGTGAACGCCGTGCATGTCAGCGCGCTCGGCCTGCTGGACGTGGTACTCGCGTCGGCGACCAGCGACATCCATAATTGCTGATCGGCTGCGTTTGACGAGGACCGTCCGGCCTCGGCCGGGCGGTCCTCGGACGTTCAAATGGTTTGCCAAGATTTGCCGGAAAGACTGACGGCATGTCCAGCACCTACGAGACGGCGGGCCGCCGCACGGCGGCCGCCGCCCCGGCCGGAGTGCGCCGTGGCGCGGCGCATTGGCTGGTGCGCGTCGCTCTGGTGGCGGGCGGCTTCGCGGCATGCGGATTCTGGTGGTTTGCCCCGGTATCGGCGCCACTGAACGCACCAGGGCCGGTACTGACCGCGGCCGGCCGACTGGCCGGACTGCTCGGTGCCTACCTGGCGTTGGTGCAACTGCTCCTGCTGGCCAGGCTGCCCTGGCTGGAACACGCGGTCGGGTTCGACCGGCTGACCGCCTGGCATCGGGGGCTGGGCACCAATGTGGTGGTCCTGCTGGTGACGCACGTGCTGCTCGTGACGGCGGGTCTGTCGTTCACCGAGCACCACGCGCCGTGGTCGGCGGCCGTCGAGATCATCACGACGTACCCTGACATCATCCTCGCGCTGATCGGCATGGGGCTGTTCCTGGTCGTCGCGATCACCAGCGCGCGGTTCGCCCGCCGGCATCTGTCCTACGAGGCCTGGTATCTGGTGCACGTCAGCGCGTATCTGGCGGTGGCGCTCGCCTTCTTCCACCAGATCTCCAGCGGCGGCGACTTCATCACCGACCCGGCCGCGCGGGCGATGTGGATCGCGCTGTACGCCGCCGTGGCGAGCAGCGTGACCTGGTGGCGGCTCGTGGTGCCGGTGCGGCGGTGGTTCCGGCACGCGATCACCGTGGACAAGGTGGTGCGCGAGACGCCGGACACGGTGAGCGTCTGGCTGCGCGGGCACGACCTCGACGGTTTGGCCGCGCGGCCGGGGCAGTTCCTGCTGTGGCGGTTCGTGACTGTGGGGCACGTGTGGTCGGCGCATCCGTACTCGCTGTCCGCGCCCGTGCTGCGGAATCGAATGCGGATCACCGTGAAGGACGCGGGCGACCACTCCGCGCGGCTGGCTCGGCTGCGCCGGGGTGTGCCGGTGTTCGCGGAGGGGCCGTTCGGTCACTTCACCGCCGACACTCGACGGCTGGGTCCGGTGCTGCTGATCTCCGGCGGTTCCGGCATCGCGCCGATCCGCGCGTTGGCGGAACAACTGCTGCGCGAGCGGGCCGACGTCGTGCTGCTGCACCGGGCCAGCACCCCGGACGTACCGCTGCGCGCGGAACTGGATGCCATGGCCGCCAAGGGTTTGACCGTGCACTACGTGATCGGCCGCCGCACCGAACGCCGTGGCGATCCACTCGCCCCCGGACCGCTGCGCCGGCTGGTGCCCGACCTGGGGCAGCGCAGCATCTACGTCTGCGGCCCGGCCGGCATGACCACGACCGTGCTGGCCTCGCTGCGCAGGCTGGGCGTGCCGCCGAGCCACATCCACACCGAGGAGTTCAGCCTGAGATGAGCAATCGACGCCTCGCCGGGCTGGCCGGGCTGCTCGCCGGCATCGGCCTGCTCGTCGCCGCGAAGGCGGCCGGCGGCCAGCCCGCGCACCAGCAGCAGGCCGCCCTGCTCCCGGTGGCCCCGCCGACCACGCAGCCGGCAACGCAGGGCACTCCCCCGCCGACCGGCGGCACCACGGCGCCGCCAGCCGGACCGCACACGGTTGACGGCAGTGTCATCGACACGCCGTACGGGTCCGTTCAGGTCGCCGTGGTGTTCGACGGCACCAAGATCACCGACGTACAGACCAAACAGACACCCGACATCGACGGCCGCAGCGTGCGGCTCGCCGAACTGGCAACGCCGATCCTGCGTCAGGAGGTGCTCAGCGCCCAGTCGGCCCACGTCGACACGGTGTCCGGCGCCACGTACACCTCCGACGGCTACGCCCAGTCGGTGCAGTACGCCATCGACCACTCACACGGCTGAACGATCAGCGCGGAACGATCAGCGCTCAACGATCAGGGCGTCCAGGCCCGCGGAACGGTGGACCTCGTGTTCGGCGTCGACCGCGAACACCAGGCAGCCCGGCTGGCTCGCCGCCCACGCGATGCCTTCCGCGCCCATCGCGAACGCCGCGGTCGCGGTGGCGTCCGCCGTGGTCAGGTCGTCGGCCAGCACGGTCAGGCTGAGCAGCCCGGTGGCCGGGCGGCCGGTGCGGCCGTCCAGGATGTGTTGGCCCCGCTCGTAACACGCCGAAGTCGCCACGGCGCCGTCCCGCACGCCGAACGTCACGCACATCTGGTGGGCCAGCTCGGGATGCCGGACACCGATCCACCACGGACGACCCGGGTCCGGTTCGCCCCTGGTCACCACGTCACCGCCCGCGTTGATACAGAAATTCGCCACACCGGCGGCAACCAGCAGGTCAGCCGCCCGCTGCACGGCCCAACCCTTGACGACGCCGCTGGGGTCCAGCCCCCGACCGGGCAGCCGGGCCCGAAACGCGCCACCCGACCGCCGTTCGTACTCGGCGCACAGCGCCAACACCTCGACCAGCTCCGCACTGTGCTGCGTCAACTCGCCCCGGTCCAACCGGCTGACCTCACTGGTCGGCAGGAACGGGCTGAACCGCTCATCCACATCCCGAAGCCAGGCGACCGCCCTGCCGAGCACCGGCCGCTTGTCACCCTCGTAACGCCGCACGTCATACGACACCACCAGCCCCATGACGTGCTCAACGGCGCGATCGTCGGTCGGCTGGTCCATCTCGCCAGTCTGCGACGTGGCCGCTGGGAATTTTCTTGGGACAACGGGCGACATTCCTGGCGAACCGTGCGAGGAACGGCCGGTGTTTGTGGCAACCACGGCGGTCGCCTTGCCGTCGCGCGGCGATCATGGGAGGTTGTCCGCGTTTCGGGCTCGACCACGTGCGGCAGCGGAGGCATCGTGGCTTCGATCATTATGGTGCCCTTCCACGGTGCCGGCGCGGGTGTCGCGGAATTGAGTTGGGGCCAGCGGGAAATCTGGACCGCGATGCGGACACAACAATCGTGGATCCCGATCGGTGGCGCCGGACCGATCCCGCCGGAACAGGATGTGAATTACTTCGTCGCCGCGCTCGGTTTCATGGTGAGCCGGCACCAGTCGCTGCGCACCCGACTGCGTTTCGAGCCGGACGGGAGCGTGCGGCAGGTCGTCGCCGACCGGGGCGAGATCCCGCTACACGTCCTCGACGTGCCGGACGGCGAGGACCCGGCGTTGGCCGCGGAGGCACTGCGGCACGAGTTCCACGAGAACGACTTCGACTACGAGCGCGAGTGGCCGGTCCGCATCGCGGTGGTCCGGCAACACGGTGTCTCGACCCATCTGGTGGCCCTCTACAGCCACTTCGCCGTGGACGGCACCGGCGCCAAGGCGCTCATCGCGGACGCGGCGACCATGGGGCCCGACGCGCCGCCGGTCACGTCGCTGCCGCCGCTGGCGCAGGCGGCCTGGCAGCAGAGCCCGGCAGGTCAACGGCTGAACAGGGCCACCCAGCGGCACTGGCGGCGCCAACTCGCCCGGGTGTCCACGCGCCGGTTCGGCGACACCGACGACGAGCGGCGGCCACGGCACTGGCAGGCTTGGTTCCACTCCCCCGCCGCCTATCTCGGCATGCGGGCGATCGTGGCCAGGACCGGCATCGAGACGTCGCCGGTGGTGCTGGCCGCCGTGGCGGTGGCGCTGGCCAGGGTCACCGGGCGCAACCCGACCGCGTTGCAGGTCGTGGTGCACAACCGGTTCCGGCACGGCCTCGCGGACACGGTCAGCCCGATCGCGCAGACCGGCCTGTGCGTGATCGACGTCGCCGGCATCACGTTCGACGAGGCCGTGGCACGAGCGCGGCAGAGCACGGCCAGCACCTATCTGAACGCCTACTACAACCGCGACGAGATGACGGCGCTGATCGCCGAAGCCGGCCGGGAACGCGGCGCGGAATTCGACCTCGGCTGTTTCTTCAACGACCGGCGCGACCAGCAGTACCGCGACTCGACGAACCCGCTGCCGACACCGGACCGGATAACCGCCGCGCAAGCCGAGACGACCGTGCGCTGGGGCCCGCATTCGGACAAGCCGATCGAACGATTCTTCGTCCACATCCAGGACACGCCGGACACCCTGGACGTGCTCGCGCAGGCGGACACCCGATGCCTGCCGCCGGGCGACATGCAGGCGTTCCTGGACGTGTTCGAGTCGGTGCTGGTGGCCGCCGCGTTCGACCCCGCGACGCCGACCGGGGTCCGGCAGCTGTCCTCGACCGGTCGCTAGCCCGGGTCTCGTCGTTGGTGGTGGAAGGCGCGGCGGTAGGCGGTGGGCGTGGTGTCCAGCCGTCGGCGGAAGTGTGTTCTGAGGTTGAGCGCGGTGCCGAAGCCGCACCGGGTCGCGATCTCGTCGACCGACAGCGGCCCTGACTCCAGCAGTCGGCGCGCCTCGTCCATCCGGGCGGCAAGGACCCACTGCATCGGGGTGACACCGGTGCTCTGGTTGAAGCGGCGGGACAGGGTTCGCGGGGACATGGCGGCCTGGCGTGCCATGGTGGCCAGCGAGATGTCCGCGTCCAGGTTCCGGGTGATCCAGGCACACACGGCCGCGAAGACGCCCGCCTCGTCGGCGTGCACCGGCCGGTCGACATACTGCGCCTGGTTGCCATCGCGGTGCGGTGCCGCGACGACGTTCCTGGCGACACGGCGCGCCTCGGCGACGCCGTGATCGGCGCGGATGATGTGCAGGCACAGGTCCATGCCGGCGGAAACCCCGGCGGACGTGAGGATGTCGCCGTCGTCGACGTAGAGCACATCCGGCCGCACCAGCACGCCCGGGTGGTCTCGGCTCAGTTCCGCGGTGTACTCCCAGTGCGTGGTGGCCGGTCGGCCGTCCAGCAGTCCGGCCTGCGCCAACGCGAACGCGCCGGTACAGATCGAGACAAGGCGGGCACCGCGTGCGTTGGCTCGCCGCAGCGCTGCCAGCACCGCCGGGTCGACGGGCACGTCGTGCGGAGCGAATCCGGGCACCACGACGGTGTCCGCGCGGGCCAGGCCACGCAGACCCGCGTCGGCGGTGATGCCGAAGCCGACGGTGGTCCGCACCTGCGGCTTCGGGGCGCAGACCCGCACCTGGTACCGGCTGTCACCGTTGCCCCCGAAAAGCTGCACCGGAATGGCGAAGTCCAGCGGGATCAGGCGATCGAGTGCCAGCACCGCGACCCGGTGCACGGGGAAGGCCATGGCGCGAATATATCGAACACTGTCTTCCCGCCGGATCGCCTCGCCGCATGAAGCGCGCCATGCTGTTCGCCATGACGGAGCACGACGATCTGTTGGCACTGCCCACGGCGCCGTGGGCCCTGGCCGCCCTGGACCTCGTGGTGACGCGGGAACACCGTCCGTTGGCCAACCACAGCATCCGCAGCTACCTTTTCGCCAGGCTGCTGGCCGAGCACGAGGGGATGTGCGCCGAGGTCGATCCCGGGCTGCTGTTCGCGGCGACCGTGCTGCACGACATCGGCCTGTGCGCGGACACCACGAGTCGGGAACGGTTCGAGGTGGACGGTGCCGACCAGGCAGCGGAGTTCCTGCGCGCCAACGGTTTCGGCGAACCGGAGGTTGACGTGGTGTGGGAGGCGATCGCGCTGCACACGTCCTCCGGCATCGCGGAACGTCGCGGTCCGGTCGCCATGCTCACCAGGGCGGGCGTGGGCATGGACTTCGGGTGGGGCACCGAGATCGTCGACGACGAGCAGGCGAGGCGGATCCACCAGGCGTATCCGCGGCTGTCGATGGCGGTCTCGCTGGTCGACGCGATCGTGGCGCAGTGCGAGAAGGCGCCGGCGAAGGGGCCGCGCTACTCGATCGCGAGCGAGCTGACCAGGGAACGGCGGACACCACCGCACCTGACACAGCTCGAGCAGGCCGCAGCAACCTCGCGCTGGGGCGACTGACCACCTGCCACGGTGCGGCGGACGGGCCGCCGCAGTGCCATATTGCCATGACACAGCCCGGCGCGGAGTGCAGCGACGCGCCAGCGGCGCGGAGTGCAGCGCAGGGAAGACACTGCGTAAAGGCGGCCTGTCCCGCGAGCGGAGCGAGCCAATGTCACAGCGTCGGG
>DASXXM010000235.1:0-3331 GCA_036503065.1 Pseudonocardiaceae bacterium
CTCGGCGCCGTCGCCGAACCGGGAGGTCCATGCCGTCGTGGTGTTCGTCACCCGTAGCCACTCGTCGCGGCATACGAAGTGCAGGCTTTCGTTGCGGGTCAACGCGCCGGGCAGCAGCCCGGCCTCGCACAGCACCTGGAAGCCGTTGCAGATGCCCAGCACCGGCATGCCGCGCCGGGCCGCCGCGACGACCTCGCCCATCACCGGCGCGAACCGGGCGATCGCGCCGGCCCGCAGGTAGTCGCCGTAGGAGAAACCGCCGGGCAGGATCACGGCGTCCACGCCGCGCAGGTCGGCGTCGCCGTGCCACAGGCCGACCGGTTCCGCGTCGACGAGGCCGACCGCGCGCGCGGTGTCCGAGTCGTCGAGACTGCCGGGAAACGTGATCACACCGATCCGCGCAGTCACGAGTCGACCCGCCGGACGGTCCACTGCTCGATCACCGGGTTGGCCAGCAGGCCGTCGGCGATCCGCGCGAGGGTGGCGTCGTCGACCGAGTCGTCGACCTCCAGCTCGAAACGCTTGCCCTGGCGGACTTCGGTGACTCCGGTGAAACCGAGGCGGGGCAGGGCATTGGCTACCGCCTGTCCCTGCGGGTCGAGGATCTCGGGCTTGGGCATGACGTCGACGACGACACGGGCCACGGGTGTACTCCCAGAACGGAGGAGGGGCAGGCGGTACTGCCGGATACTACCTGAGCTGGGTGTTCGCCCTCAGCGAGACGGGTGGCGACGCAGGTCACCGGGGTGGACTCTGTGATCATGCGACTACTCGTCCTGGGCGGCACGGTGTTCCTGAGCCGCGCGGTCGCCGCGACGGCGATCACCCGCGGTCACCAGGTGACCTGCGCCGCGCGCGGCATGTCCGGCGCGGTGCCCGACGGCGCCACCCTGGTGCCGGTCGACCGCGACGCGCCGGACGGGCTGGCCGCCCTGGCCGAGGTGGCCGGTGACGGGTTCGACGCGGTGGTGGACGTGTCGACCATCTCGTACCCGTGGGTGGCCGACGCGCTGGCGCTGCTCGCCGGGAAGGCCGGGCACTGGACGTTCGTGTCCACCTGCAACGTCTACGCCGACCACGAGACACCCGGACTGCGGCCGGGCGCGCGGCTGTTGCCGCCGCTGGCGGAGGGTGGCCGAGGGCCGGAGGCCGACCCGGACCGCTACGGCTCGATCAAGGTGGCCTGCGAGAACGCCGTTCGCGACGAGCTGGGCGACCGGGCGTTCGTGGTCCGTCCCGGCCTGATCACCGGTCCGGCCGACGCCAGCGACCGGTTCGGCTACTGGCCGGCCCGGTTCGCCCGCGGCGGCCGGGTGGTCGTGCCGGCCGCGCCGGATCTGTTGACGCAGCACATCGACGTGCGGGATCTGGCCACGTGGATCGTGGCGGCCGGGGAGACTGGCCTGAGCGGCACGTACGACGGGATCGGCCCGGCCGAGCCGTTACCCGATCTGCTCCGCGACATCGCGGCGGCGGTGGGCACGGACGTGGAGCTGGTGCCGATGGCACCGGACGCGCTGGTCGCGGCCGGTGTCAACTACTGGGCCGGTCCGAAGTCGCTGCCGTTGTGGCTGCCGCCGACCCACGTCGGCATGGCCGCCCACGACGCGACACCGTCACTGGCCGCCGGCCTGCGCATCCGACCTCTCGCCGAGACGGTTGCCGGCGCGCTGGAGACCGAACGGCTACTGGGGCTGGACCGGGAGCGAAAGGCCGGCATGAGCGCGGCCGAGGAGGCGGCGGTACTGGCGACGACCCACTGACCGCGAGCAGCAACCCTGGGGATCGGTTGTGAGACCGAGCGTTTCAGGGTCGGGCGGTGACCGACCGTCGGGTGGCCGGGCGCGGGCTTGGCAGGGCCGGTGGCGTGATCAGGCCCTGATACGTGGTGGGGCGCGCGTCGTGGTGCAGCGCTATGTCGACGGCGTCCAGGATCGCCGCCGCTATGCCGGGGCGGGTCAGGCCGGCCGCCGGCACGGCGACGCGGACGAGGCGGCCGAGACGGGCGGCCCTGGCCGCACCGAGAACGGTGGCCCGGCACCACCAGGGTTCGGTGTGTTCGCCCTGCCATGGCGTCGTGCCAGGGCCGAGCACGCGGCCGGGCAGTAGCTCGCCGGACTGTAGGTCGCGGACGCCGCGTAGTTCGGCGCAGACTCGGAAGCCGTTGCGGCGCAGGACGTCCAGGGTGCCGGGTGGGACCAGCCAGCCTCGTGGGGCGTAGCCGTCGGTGGTCAGGTGCAGTTGGTTCAGTGCGGTTCGGGCGGCGATCAGCTGTAGCCGGGTCTCGTGGGCCGGGAGTACCGCCGTTCGCTTCGGCCAGCGTGCCGGGTTCAGGTGGCCGGCCAGGTGGTCGAAACCGCGCAGCAGCAGGGCGTCGCCGCCGTCGACCCGCTTGTGTACCCATTCGGTCATCGCGGGTGCGGCGGCCAGCCGGGACGGGGTGACGACCAGGGACAGCGGCACCTCGCGGCGGTCCAGTTCGGCCGCCAGCCGCGCGGGTACGTCGGGTGGGCAGCTACCCAGACCGGACACCGACACGATCAGTCGTGCGCTCACGTACTCCAGTGCGCCGCACGGCGGTGACGGTCAGGCGGCACCAAGGTGTCCGCAGGACGCAGATCCGGGGAAATTCCCGCTGGCATGCACGACCGGTGGCTTCTGTTCAGGCGGCCAGTTCGGTCAGCACCCGGTCCGGCGCGGCGACCATCTTCCTGCCTCCGCGGCCGCCGGACATGCCGCTAGTGCGTTTCGGTTCGGATCGCCGTGTCAGTCCTGCTCATCGGTGGCCTCCAGGTAGTCGCCGAGTGCGGCGAACTTCGTCCGCCAGAACCGCCGGTAGCTGCGCAGCCACCGGTCGACCTCGCGCAGCCCGGCCGGTTCCAGCTGGTAGATCCGCTGCCGGCCGGACCGGTGTTCGCTGACCAGGCCGGCTTCGCGCAGCACGCGGAGGTGCTGGCTGACGGCCGGCCTGCTCATCCGGAACGGCGCGGCCAGGTCGGTGACGGACCGCTCCTCGGTGGCGAGGAGATCCAGGATGCGGCGACGGGTCGGGTCGGCGATCGCCGCGTACACCTCGGTGGCGGGCACCTGCCGAACGATACGTAAGGAACTGCTTACGCCTCAAGCCAGTCGGCGAACCGCCTGCCGGTGATGCGTTCGTACGCCGCGACATACCGGGCTCGGGTGTTCTCGACCACGTCGGCTGGCAGCGGCGGGGGCGGCTCGGTGCCGGCGCGGTCCCAGCCGGAGTCCGGGGAGAGCAGCCAGTCGCGGACGTACTGCTTGTCGAACGCCGGCTGTGCGCGGCCCGGCGCGTAGCCGTCCGCGGGCC
>DASXXM010000236.1:0-2139 GCA_036503065.1 Pseudonocardiaceae bacterium
GACGCGGCAACCAGCGAACTGCTGCGCAGGCTGCCGCTGCGCGGCAAGCCCTACCGGAACATCCAGGACATCGTCGACGCACTCGAGTCGGTCCCGGTCCCGCGCCGCGAAGGGTGATCGTCAGCCGCCGTGCGACCTGCCGACGTAACGGATCACCTCGACCTCGTCCAGGATCACCATGCCCTCGTCGACGAGTTCGTCCAGCTGCGGCAGGAACGCCCGCACCAGCTCCGCCGCATCGACGATGATGATCACAGCGGCCAGGTCCTCCGCCAGCGACAGCAGCCGAGTGGTGTGGATCGCCGACCCGGCCCCGTAGCCCTCGACGCCGCGCAGCACGGTCGCGCCGGCCAGCCCGGCCTTGTGCGCGCGGTGGACGATCTCGTGATAGAGCGGCTTGTGATGCCAGGTGTCGTCCTCACCGACGAACACCGTCAGTCGCAGCGCACGACCAGCCAGGCGCATCGCATCCGCCTCCGCGCCGAGCGTAACTCACAGGTGAGTGTCAGGCCGGTCCCAGCAGTTGACGCAGGGCCGTCGAGTACCGCTCGAACGCGGCGCGGCCGGCGTGGGTGAGGTGGACCGACGTGCGGGCGCCTGCTTTCACACTCTGGACGTAGTCCGCCTCCTCCAGTTTGCGCAGGTGGGTGATGAGGTTGCCGGGGGTCAGGTCGAGCAGGCTCTGCAGCCGGGAGAACGACAGGCTGTCACCGTCGGCGAGCGTGGCGAGTGCGGCCACGATCCGCAGGCGGGTTGGGGCGTGGATGACCGGATCGAGGTCCGGCTCGTCGGCGCTCACCGACGGCCGCGCCACAGCAGGTAGCCGGCCACCACGAGGAAGCCGCCGCCACCGGCGACCGCGTTCACCAGCAGGACGGTGACCGGGCCGGTCCAGACACCGACCGACGCCACCACCTCGAGCCACAGGCCCATCGCGAGCATCGCCCAGTCCAGCCAGATCGCCGAGCCGACGAAATAGATCAGGCCGGTGATCACCAACGGGCCCACCGCGCCGACCAGCCCGAGCACTTGTGCGCTCGCGCCCTGCCGGCCCAGCGCGCTCAGCATGACGTAGTACGCGGCATACCCGACCGGCCACGCGATTCCGAAGATCCGCCCCCGCACCTCGGACTGCCCGTGCACACCTTCCGTCGCGCGGCCGACGGTGCGGATGGTGATGACGATCGCGCCGACGCTGAGCACGCCGAGCAGGATCGCCGCGCCCGCGCTCGGGCCCTGATAGGGCACCTGGCCGCGCACCGACAGCCACATCGCGCCGAGACCGACCAGCCAGGCGACCCCCCAGCCGCCGTAGAGCAGCGGTGCCCTGGCGGTCAGCGAGCGCCGGGTCGCGGCGGTCGTCTGCTCGAGCAGCGCGGCCGCGGCGGCCGAGTCGAAGCCGTCATCGTCAGTCATGACGCGGTCAGCGACCAGGCACCGAAGCCGACCAGGAGCAACCCGCCGATCCCGCCCGCAACCGCGCTCGGCGCGACCGTCCACACCAGACCGACCACGGCGGCCGCCACCGAAACCGGGATCAGCACGACGCCGACCACGACGAGACTCCGAATCCGGAACAGCCGACCGAGCGGCACGAAGTGCGCGCCAACGACGAACAGGATCCACACCGCGATGTACGCCGAGTGCCCGGTGATCCCCAGCGCGGTCGAACCGGCCGCGATCGCGGCGCTCTCGATGCCGACCGTCCGGTAGTAGGTGCGCAGGCCACGCGGGTCGGACATGGCGGAGGCACCGTGCCGGCGACGCCACACCAGCACGCCACCGATCACCGCGACCAGCAGGCCGAGACCGCTGCCGACGGCCAGTGGGAGCGGCCAGCCTGCCGGCGGTCCCTGCTGTGCCCAGCTCAGCCACATCGCGCCTGCGAAGCCGAGGACCAGGCCGTTCACGGCCCTGTCTCGCGCGGCTGCCGTCATGGTGGGTGCTGCCGAAGCGGTGATCGTGGTGTTCATGAGTGCCTCCCCGTTGACTTTGTGTCGCAAAGTTAGCGTACTTTGCGGCACAAAGTCAACGCTCGCCCAGCCTGATTGGAGCCGGTCCGCCAGCTGCACCTCAGGGCGGCACCTCACGCCGGCACCTCGCCCGGGCGCCGTCAATCGACGTTGTGGAGCCAAGTGG
>DASXXM010000237.1:0-1813 GCA_036503065.1 Pseudonocardiaceae bacterium
GACGGCGATCTGCTCGACCTGCCCGACCCGCACGCCCGCGATCCGCACGTCGTCGCCCACGTTCAGCGACGTCACGTCGGTGAAGACGGCGTAGTAGCCGGTGGTGGCGCCGACATCGGTGTTGGCGATCGTGATGCCGAGGGTCGCCGTCGCGGCCACCGTGACGGCGGCGAACACGATGCCCTTGATCAGCGGTCCGGCCAGGCTCCTCACTTGACCGTCACCTCCGTGCCGCGGTAGATGGGGCCGAGCAGCATGCCGGTCCAGTTCGGCAGTGCGGCCGGCGGCCTGCCGACCACCGGCGATGCCAGTTCGGTGATCAACTCGTTCTCCGCGGCTGAGTTCACGGTCGTGGCCACGCCCGCGGTCGCGCCGTCGTCCAGTGCGACGCCGGGGAACGGCCGGCCGAGCGGATAGCAGTGCGGGCCGGTCTTGTCGCCGTAGACCGGCAGGTTCTTGGGGTAGACGTACTTTCCCTTGTCCGGCACCACATCGGCGGTGATGTGCAGGCCGGGCTGGTTCGTGCCCTTGCCGAGTACCTTGTCCACGGCCGGTTCGAAGTCCACCAGGGCGCGCAGCGTGCAGGGGAACTCGTCGGAGTAGCGCGCCAGCAGCGCCAGCGTGTCCTTGCTGTCGGCGGCCAGCCGGATCAGCGTGTCCTGGTTCTGTTGCAGGAAATCGGTGATCGTGCCGGCCGACGACACCACCGTCGAGTAGAGCGTGGCGAGCTGGTTCTGTTCGGCCACCACGGTTTTCGATGTCGTCGTCAGGTCGTCGAGGGCACCGAGGATGTCCGGCGTCGCCTGGTCGTAGGCGTTGGCCACGCTGACGAGCTGCGTGATGTCCCGGTCCAGCGCCGGTAGCTGCGGGTCGAGCCGGCCGAGGTAGTCGCCGAGCTCGGCCAGCGTCCGGCCCAGTTCGGCGCCGCGCCCGGACAGCGCGGTGGACACGGCCGTCAGCGTCGTGGCCAGCTTTTCCGGCTGCACCGCGGACAGTGTCGGCAGCAGGTCGGCCAGCACGCGGTCCAGCTCGATCGCCGAGCCGGAGCGGTCCTCCGCGATCGAACTGCCGTCGGCCAGCCGCGCCGCCACCGGTCGCGCGGGCAGCACGAGGTCCACGTAGCGCTCGCCGAACAGCGTCTTGGGCAGCAGTTCGGCGGACACGTTGGCGGGCAGCAGGCGCACCTTGTCCGGCTGGATCGCCAGCCGCAGCACGGCGGTGCCGCCGGTCGACGAGATCGACCGCACCTCGCCGACGACCACCCCCCGCGCCTCGACGTCGGCGTGCGCATGCAGCTCGTTGCCGGCGCTCCCGGTGGTCAGCGTGACCAGCGCGACGGGCGTGAACTGCTTGTCGTACAACGCGATCGACAGCCAGACGAGCAACGCGAACACGAGCAGGAAGACGATGCCGACGAGCCGTCGCCGGACGGTGAACGCGTTCATCCCGCCACCTTGACCGTCGTCGTGGCACCCCAGATGGCGAGGCTCAGGAAGAAGTCCGTGATGCTGATGGTCACGATCGCCGTCCGCACGGCCCGGCCGACCGCGATGCCGACCCCGGCCGGACCGCCGGTCGCGCGATAGCCGTAGTAGCAGTGCGCGAGCACCACCATCGTGCTGAAGATCAGCACCTTCACGAACGACCACAGCACGTCCTGCGGCGGCAGGAACAGCGCGAAGTAGTGGTCGTACGTACCGGCCGACTGATGGTTGACCAGCACGGTGATCTCCCGCGACGCCAGGTACGACGACAGCAGGCCGATCCCGTACAGCGGAATGATCGCCACGACGCCCGCCACGATCCGGGTGGT
>DASXXM010000238.1:0-7786 GCA_036503065.1 Pseudonocardiaceae bacterium
CGACAGGCCCACCCCGGCGATGGAGCCGTAACGCTGCCACACCAACGACCGCACCCGACCCAGACGAGCCGCCTGCTCCGACAACGCCGCCCACTTGCCCGCATTCAGGCTGATCGAGTAGGCGATCCGGGTGACCCTCACCGCAGGCCCTCGAACCCGGCCACGCCAGGCGTGTCTGCGGTGACCAGCGTGGTGTACCAGCATCGGTCGGTGTCGCCCACGAATATCCCCCTCCGGCTCGAACATGTGTTCGATACCAGTTAACTTCGGAGTGTCGATGGTGCGCAAGCAACAGTGACCGAACGAGTGATAGCGACCGGAGTCGGCAGTCGCCGGCTTGTGGCTATTCGACAGGCAACCTCGGAGGAGCCGAAGTCGCACGCCGGGCGAACTCCTCAACCCGATACGTGCTCCACAGTGGAGATGTCCAGTCAGGTATGAGCAAGAAACCACGTCCTAGTCACACCTCCTCAGCTCGACTCGGCGACTCGGCTCGACTCAGCTCGCGAGCGGTGTTGCCGTGGTCTGGCGGGCGTAGGCCACCCGCACCTCGTCTCGCAACGTGTCCCAGATCCGCTGGTACAGGTCGATGAAGTGCGGGTCGAAGCGGATCTCCTGGACGGTGCGCGGCCGGGGCAGGTCGATCGGGTAGACGGCCTTCACGGTGCCGGGGCCCGCGGACAGCACGACGACCTTGTCGGCCAGCGCGATGGCCTCCTCCAGGTCGTGCGTGATGAACACCACCGACGGCCGGGTGAGTTGCCACAGGGCCAGCAGTTCGTCGGACATGATCGACCTGGTCTGCACGTCCAGCGCGGAGAACGGCTCGTCCAGCAGCAGGATGCCGGGCTCGTTGATGAAGCTCTGCGCCAGCGCGACCCGCTTGCGCATTCCGCCGGAGAGCTGGTGCGGGTAGCGGTTCTCGAAGCCGGCCAGGCCGACCCGGCGCAGCCAGTCCCGCGCCCGTTCGTGTGCCGCGGCCCGGCGGGCGCCCCGGAACAGCGGGCCGGCGGCCACGTTGTCCAGCACGCTCTTCCACGGCAGCACGGCGTCGGTCTGGAACACGAAACCGGTGTGCGCGCCGATCCCGTCGACCGGCTCCCCGTCCACCAGCACCACACCCGCGGAGGGGCGCTCCAGCCCGGCGATCAGCGTGGCCGCGGTCGACTTCCCGCAACCGGTCGGGCCGACCATCGCGCAGAACTCGCCCGGCTCGATGGTCAGGTTCAGGTCCGCGAGTGCGGTGTGGACTCCGCCGGCCGGCGTGCGGAACCTCTTCGTGACCCCGCGCAGTTCAATCGCGCCTTTGCTGGTCGTCATGCCGGCGTACGCTATGAGTGCCGGCACGTGACGACCAGATTTCCACGGGTTACGCGCTTATCGGCCGTTCCCGCCACTTGTGAGCCTTCTGAGCCCGGCTGATCCGGTGCGCGTGGTGCACACTGAGTCGGGTGAGTCGCCGGACAAAGCTGTCCACCAGCATGCTGGTCAGCCAACTCGTGATCCTGGTCGTCACCATGTGCATCGGCCTGGCCCTCTACGCGAGCCTGACCAGGGACCAACTCGACCAGCAGTACCGGGCCCGCGCGCTGTCCATCGCGCAGTCGGTCGCCGCGATGCCGGAAGTGCAACAGGCGTTGCTGCGCAACGACATCGGCCGGGACAGCGCGATACAGGCGTTGGCACTGCGGCTGCAACAGGCCACCAGCGCCAGGTTCATCGTGGTGATCAACCCGTCCGGCGTGCGGCTCACGCATCCCCGGCCCGAGCTGATCGGCCAGCGGGTCACCGAACCGGTGGTCGCGATGGACGGCCGGTCGCACACCGGCCTCGACCCGGGAGTGCTCGGCCCGTCCGCGAACGGCAAGGCGCCGGTGTTCTCGTCGGCCGGCAAGGTCGTCGGCGAGGTGTCCGCCGGTATCCAGGAGGACCAGGTCACCGGGGCGCTCTGGCACGAGATGCCGCTGATCGCGCTCTACACGGTGGCCGCGCTGGCGTTCGGCGCGGTGGCCGCGTTGTTCCTGGCCCGCAGGCTCAAGCGGACCACGTTCGGCCTTGAACTGCACGAGATCGCCCGGCTGCTGCAGGAACGTGAGGCGATGCTGCACGGTGTCCGCGAAGGCGTGATCACCTTCGACCCGGCGGGCAACGTCACCCTGGTCAACGACGAGGCACTCCGACTGACCGACATGCGGGCGGGCGCGGTCGGCAGGCGGCTGGACGAACTGCTGCCCGACGGCAGGCTACGCGATGTGCTGTCGGGCGAACAGGACGGAACGGACCAGATCGTGCTCACCGGCGACCACCACCTGATCGTGAACCGGATGGCGGTCGCACTGACCGGCCGCCCCCTCGGCGCCGTGGTCACCCTGCGCGACCGAACCGAGGTGGATCAGTTGATGCGGGAACTGACCAGCACCCGAGGCATGACGGATGCGCTGCGCGCCCAGCAACACGAGTTCGCCAACCGGATGCATACCGTCGCCGGCCTGCTGGAACTGGGCAGATCGGACGAAGCAATGGCGTTCCTGACCGAGACGAGTGGCGCGGTCGACGGTTTCGCCGAGTCCGTCGGCGCCCGCATCGCCGACCCGGTGGTGGCCGCGCTGATCGTGGCCAAGGCCACGGTGGCGGCGGAACGCGCGGTAACCCTGCTGCTGACGGAGGACTCCGGCCTGACCGACCGCCCCGCGGACGCGCAGGCGGTGGTGACGATCCTGGGCAACCTGGTGGACAACGCCATCGAGGCAGCGGGCCGGGGCCCGTCGCCGGCCCACGTGACGGTCCGGCTGCGCCAGGTCGGCGACGAACTGACCATCCGAGTGAGCGACACCGGCCCCGGCATCCCGCCGGGCGCCGCCGAGTCCATCTTCCGGGCCGGCTTCAGCACCAAACAGGACATCGCGGGCTTGGGGCGCGGGATCGGCCTCGCCCTCGTGCACCAGGTCACCACCCGCCTCGGCGGCCGGATCACCGTGACCGACGGCGCGGGCCCGGTCTTCACCGTAGTCCTGCCGTTGTCGGTGCTCGTATGATCAGCACCCTCGTGGTGGACGATGACTATCGGGTCGCCGAGATCCACGCGAGCTACGTGGCACGGGTGCCGGGATTCCGAGTGGTCGCGCAGGCACATACGGCGGCAGAGGCCGGCGCGGCGGTCGATCGGGTGCGGCCGGTTCTGGTGCTGCTGGACCTGTATCTGCCGGATGGCAACGGTTTGGATCTGATCCGTACCCTGGACGCGCGTCCGGACCGGCCGGACTTCCTGGTCATCACCGCCGCCCGTGACGTGCCGACGGTGCGCGGGGCGATGCAGCTCGGTGCGGTGCACTATCTGGTCAAGCCGTTCGGTTTCGGACAGCTTCGTGAGCGGCTGGAGTCCTATCGCGACCTGCGTCGGCGGATCAGTTCGATCGGCTCAGGTCGCGAGGCCGATCAGGAGCAGGTGGACGGGTTGTATGCGGTGTTGCGTACGCCGCCGTCGCCCGGTGCACTGCCCAAACGGCACTCCGCGCCGACGATGGGTCTGGTGCGGGAGTTGGTCCGTGGTGCCGAGGACGACGTGTCCGCTGCCGAGGTGGCCGGGGAGTTGGGTATCAGCCGGCCGACCGCACAGCGGTATCTGTCCTATTTGGCCAGTCAGGGGGTGCTGGAACTGCGGCTGCGCTATGGCGGCCCAGGCCGGCCGGAGCAGCGCTACCGCGCGGTGCGCTGACCGAACCCGAGCCGCGTTCGCGCCTGCTGTCAGGGGTTGATGGTCCACGTGAACGTCACGGGCGGACTGGTCACGGTGCGGGTGTCCGTCGCGGTCACCGTGACGTTGAAGGTGCCGGCCGTGGTCGGCGTGCCGTCGAGCACGTTGCTGGTGAGTCCCAGGCCGGGCGGGAGGCCGGTGACGGTCCAGCGGCACGGCGGGATGCCACCGAAGCAGCGCAACTGCGGCGGGTTGACCGCGGTGCCGACGGTGCCGGTCTGGTTGCCCGGGTTGACCTCCGTGAGAGCCACGTAGACGTACCACGACGATGATCCGCTGGCGGTCGCATTGCGGGTGTCCCGCGCGGTCACGGTGAAGGAGAACACCCCGGCCGTGGTGGGCGTGCCGCTGACGTTGCCGGCGGAGTCGACGGCCAGGCCCGGCGGTAGGCCGGTGGCGGTCCAGGTGCACGGTGGGACGCCACCGCTGCAGGTGAACTGGAAGGTGTGCGCCGGGGTGCCGACGACCTCACCCCAGATCTCCTGGTAGTTGTCGACCTTCAGTCCACCGCTGTGCTGGGTCACCCCACCGATCGAGGACGCCGGGGCCGCATGGGCGAGGCCCACCAACCCGCCGAACGACAGCGCCAACGCCGCGACGGCAATCAGACTCCGTGGTAAGACGCGCACTTTTCCTCCCAGTTGAGTCGAACTCGACCAACGGGACCAACCCCGCCGATCGGTCATCGACCCAGACTAAAGTGCCGGATCAGTACGTCGCCACCTCCACGGTGTCGTGCCGTAACCCGTGCGCATATCCCTTTCGGCGGACTCATTCGAGGAAGGGCGCGTACGTGTCCTTGGGCCTGGCCGGTGCCATCGTCCTGACGGGCGCGATGGGCCTCACATCCGCGGCTGCGGCTGTGACGCCACACCAGTACAAGCTCACCATCGGGCCGGCCGGGGCAATGGAGTACCTGGCGATCAACACGCACGGCGACATTCTCGGGCTGGGCGCCGAACCCGGTGCACAGACCGAGGAGGGTTTCATCATGAAGGCCGGGACGAATACGCTCGGCTGGCTGGCGGCGCCCGGCGACCCGGGGAACATGCACTCGACCACCGATCCGCAAGGGCTGAACAACAACGGGCAGGCAGCCGGCTTCTGTTTCCCCACCGGCCAACTGGTCGGCAACATGCTCGACGAGTCGTACCGACCGCTGGTGTGGCAGGGGCGCAGGCACCACAGGCGTCGATCTCGGCGTGGATTCGAACACGGGCCTCGACGTCAAGGCGACCAGGCTCAACGACAACGGCCAGACCATCGGTGTGGTGATCGGGCCGCGGACCACGCCGTGGCTGCTGCAATCGGGCAAGGTGACGAACCTCCCGACGCTCACGGGTGGCGACGCCGAACCCTTGGCCATCAACGACAACGGGCTCAGCGTGGGGAACGCCGACCTGGCCAACGGCGACGACGTCGCCGTTGCGTGGCAGAACGGGCGGCTCACGACACTCGGCGCGCTGCCCGGCGGCGGGTTCGCCGAAGCTCTGGCGGTCAACCTCGCGGGCGAGGTGGTCGGCGCGTCGTCGAACGACGCGGGCACCTTCGGCACCCGCCACGCGGTGCTGTTCGCCAACGGGGCCGTGACCGATCTCAACGTCCGCGGCACCGGGATCGGCGCTTCGGCCGCGAGCGCGAACGCGATCAACAACAGCAGCGTGATCGTCGGCGCCGACGGTGCCGGTGACGCGTTCATCTACCAGAACAGTCAGGCGACCGACCTCAACACACTGATTCCGCCGAACTCGGGTTACCGGCTCGGGACCGCCACCGGCATCAACGACGCGGGCGACATCGTCGGTACCCCGGTACAGATCTCAAATCCGCGGAAGGCGGTCGCGTTCGAACTCACCCCGTGAGCCACGGGCTCTGGAACCGAGGGCGAAATTCGCGCTGACTATTGGTCGTGGCGCGCTCGGCCGCCGGATCCACTCCCGTGCGGCCGCTTTCCTGCGCCGCGTTGATGCACAACCTTATGCACCGCTTTTCTACGCCCGCCTTGACGCACAACTTTATGCACCGCTTTGCCCGCCTTAATGCACAACTTTATGCAACCACACTTTATGCGCCGCTTTTATGCGCCTTTCACGCGCCGGCCAACCGGTCCAGCGCCGCCCGCAGGAAACTGTCGCGCCGGGTGTTCAATGTGGCGGCGTCCAGATCGGGTCGTCCCTGGTCCTGGATCACCGACTCCCATTCGGCCAGGTCCGGTGGCGTGTTCACCGCCGCCACCACGTCCCAGTAGGCCAGGTCCGGCGGCGGTCGTCCGGCACGTTCCTGCCAGCCCGTCGTCACGACATCGGCCGCGCCGTCGCCGAACAACATAGCCGCATCGCAGCGCATCGAGCCTACGTCGATGCCGGGATGACCGGCGCCCGCGGCGTCCCAGTCGATGACGGCCACCAACTCGTCAGCCACCCACATCGTGTTGCCCTGCCACAGGTCCCCGTGCACGAACACCGGACCGGACAACGGCATGGGCAGCCGCGCCACAGCGTCCACCGCCTCACGCAACAACGTGGACGTGCCGTCGCGCTCCCGCGACTCCGCGAAGTCCACCCTCTCAATAGGACGGCTTCGAAGTGGCAAGTCCTTGCTTGGCACCAACTCCACGGCGTGCAACTCAGCCGCCGCAGCGCCTAGCGACGCCAGCCGCGCGGACGTGGGCGTCAGCGGAACCCGACTGGTGCCGGCCACCACCGACTGCAACATAACCCCGTCACCGACAGCGACCAGCCGCGGCGCCGAGATCCCGCGAGCCTCGGCCAACCGCAACGCGGCCACCTCGGTATCGAACGCATAACCGCTGCGCAACACCGCCGCCGTGCCGTCGCCGAACCGCAACAGCCACGGCTCGCCCCCCTCACGCAGACCGCGCGAACCGACCACGTGCTGCTTGACAGCAGACTCCACCCAGCTCAACACCTCGTCCGACGGTCCAGTCACGGCCGCAGCCTATTACCAGCCGGCCATTCGATCAGACCATTAAAATTTCAAGACTCCACAACTGCTATAGCATGTAGCAAACATGCTATCTGTAGCCAGGAACACCCCTCTGCGGATTCCGCGGGCGAGCAGTTGGCAGGAGCGCACGCGATCGGCGTGACTACGGGTACTGGTGATGATCAGCTTGCCGGACATATGGTCGCTTACAACCCGGCCCCGGCACACGCCGCGAGCAGAGCGAACGCGGCCCGAACCCACAGCACGTTCTCGGCGTGTCGTCGCCTTACTCGGTGCCGCGTCCCTGGCGTCGTGGAGCCTGCCAGCCTGGTCAGCCACTAATCCACACATCGCGTCTTCGACAATTGCTATAGCATGCAGCAAGCATGCTATAGCATAGCGATAGAAGCGATCACCGGTTGGCCCATTCCCCGGGCGAGCAGTTGGCGGTAGCGCACGCGATCGGCGTGACTACAGGCGATAGCCATGGTCAGCTTACTTGGCGTGTCGCCAGCTTACTTGGCGTGTCGTCGCCTTACTTGGCGTGTCGTCGCCTTACTTGGCTCCACGCCCGTGGCGTCATTGGAGCCTGCCAGCCGGGCAAATCTTACTAAGGAGATCTGGACCAACGACGAGGCCAGCTACGCGGGCGAGCACATCAACTTCGAGCGGATCTGGTCCTGGCCCAGCCCGCGCTATAGCATGCAGCAAGCATGCTATAGCATAGTGATAGAAGCGATGAGCGGTTGGCCCTTTCCGCGGCGAGCAGTTAGCAGGAGCGCACGCGATCGGCGTGACTACGGGCGATGGCCATGGTCAGCTTACTTGGCGTTTGTCGCCTTACTTGGCTCCGCGTCCGTGGCGTCGTCGAGCCGGCCAGTTGGGTCAGCCACTCATTCGTATTAGGCCTTCGGCGAGGACTTTGCTATAGCATGCAGCATACATGCTTTTCGGTGATGACGGGCCCGATCAGCGGGTTGGCCCATTCTTCGGCGAGCAATTAGCAGGAGCGGACGCGGTCGGCGTGCTCGCGGGCGATGGTCCTGATGATCAGTTCGCCGAACCCACGATCGAGCCTCGAAGCTT
>DASXXM010000239.1:0-15205 GCA_036503065.1 Pseudonocardiaceae bacterium
GCCGCGCAGGACCTCCAGGTCCAGTTCAAGGTCGACCCCGACGACAACGGCCTCGAGCGGTTCATCACGGCCACCCGGCGGCAGAACTTCCTGGTGCCGCCACGGCCCGTGCGGTCCTTCCCGCTCATCGAGTTCAACTGAGTCAACGCGGTTCAACTGAAGTAACGCAGGGGGTCCGGCCGCCACGTACGCGTGGCGGCCGGTCCGTGTCAATCGGTGCCCAGCATCACTTCGGTCGACTTGATCACGGCGGTCACCGGCGAGCCGACGCGGAGACCGAGGTCGGCGACGGAGTCCTTCGTCACCCGACGCGGTCACCTCCTGGCCGCCGGCCAGCGACACCTTCACGATGGTCATCACGGCGCCGTCCTCGATGGCCGAGACGGTGCCGGCAAGCTGATTACGCGCGGACAAACGCATTGGGTGCCTCCACATCAGACTGTCGTGTTCGCGACGATAGCTGTTCGGCACGCCCGGCGCCGTGGCCGCGAGACGGGGCTCCGCAGGGCCGTGGTTGATGTCGCGAGTCGGTCCGCAGGTGCGGATATGATGTTCGCCACCTGCTGCCTGCCGGGACGGGGCTGATGTCGGACATCGCTCGTACGCGTGCGTTCTTCGGTCCCCGGGCGGCCGGGTGGGAGACGCGGTTTCCCGATGACGGGCCTGCCTATCGGCGGGCGGTGGCCGAGCTGGCGCCGCCGGTCGGTGGCGTCGTCGCGGATGTGGCCTGCGGGACCGGGCGGGCGTTGCCGGAGCTCCGGGCCGCGGTCGGCGCGGCGGGCACCGTGGTCGGCTTCGATCTGACCGTCGAGATGCTCGCGGAGGCCGGGCGCCTGGGGCGTAGCGGTCTGGTACTGGCCGACGCGCTGCGGCTGCCGTTGGCTGATCGGGCCCTGGACGCCGTGTTCGCCGCCGGTCTGCTGCCGCATCTGCTGGACCCGGTCGCTGGGCTGGTCAAGCTGGCACGGGTCAGCCGGCCGGGGGCTCGGCTGGCGCTGTTTCATCCGATCGGGCGACGTGCGTTGGCCCATCGGCATGGGCATGAGCCGGACCCGTCGGACATCCGGGCCGAGCCGCACATCCGGTCTGCGCTCGGTTCGTCGGGCTGGGTCTGCGAGAGCGTCGACGACGGGGACGACCGCTATCTGGTGCTGGCTAGCCGAGCAGGGTGATGAAGCGCCGGCCGAAGAGGTAGGCGTCGCCGGGCCAGCGGGCGGACAGATAGTTACCGTCCTCGACCACGAAGGCCAGCGTGTCGTCGGTGGCGGTGCCGCGACGGGACAGTTCGAGGGGACCGCGCCGGAACTGGTTCGGGTCGCCGAGGGCGGCGGTGACCTCGTCCTGGACGTAGGCCGGATAGGTTCGGTAGTAGCGGCCGCGTCGCCATGCGGTCAGGTAGAAGGCGCTCCGTTCCATGTACCGGGGTAGGCAGGTGGTGCGCCGGTCGGCGAGCACGCTGCGGCCGGTCGCCGGGTCGGGGGTGCGGGCGAGTACGAGGACGCCGTGGCAGATGGCGCCGACCGGGCGGCCCAGTTGCCAGAACCTGGCCACCTGTTGTTGCAGCACGGTCGAGCCGAGGTACTGCCGCATGCCGGGCGCGTGGCCGCCGGGCAGGATGAGGCCGTCGTAGTCCGCCGGTGTGAGGTCGGCCCAGGCGATCGGGGCCTGGTAGGCGTCGGCGGCGATCAGTTCTCGGTAGAACCGCCGTGGTTCGGGTGCCGCGCCCAGTTGCCCGAACAGCACGCCGGTGAGCAGTAGCGGATCGGCTTCGGCCGGTGTGTTGCCGTTCTCGGTCGCGAACACCACGTCGTGGCCCGCGTCGCGGAGCAGGCGCCACGGAACGGCGACCTCGGTGACGTCGAAGTCGTGGTCCGGCAGGGGCAGCAGTACGCGCATGGTCAGTGCATAGCATCAGGTGACGCTGACACCGAACCCGGCACTGTTCTTACCGTCCGTCACCGCGCCGCGCTGCCAGAATGCCTCCATGGCACTGGACCCGCAGGTTGCGGCGATGCGCGCGGAGCGCGCGAAGTCGGCGACGCCACCGCTGTACCTGATGTCCGTTGCCGAGGCCAGGGCTGAGGACCTGCGATCCATCCAGGACGCGGGCGGCCAGCCGGAACCGGTCGCCGACGTGCGCGACGACGAGATTCCGGGACCGGGCGGGCCGATCCCGATCCGGATCTACCGGCCGTCGGCCGAGCGGCCGCTGCCCGTTCTCGTCTACTTCTTCGGCGGTGGCTGGACCCTGGGCACGATCGATACGTCGGACGGCGTGTGCCGGACGCTGACCAACGCGGTCGGCTGCGTGACGATCACCGTCGGCTACCGGCTCGCGCCGGAGCACAAGTTCCCGGCCGCGGTGCACGACTGTTATGCCGCGACCGAGTGGATCGCGGCGCACGCGGTCGAGTTGGGTGTCGATCCGGATCGGATCGCGGTCGGCGGGGACAGCGCGGGTGGCAATCTCGCCGCGGCCGTGACGTTGCTGGCGCGTTCGGGGGGTCCGCGGCTGGCGCACCAGTTGCTGGTCTATCCGAACACCGACTACCTGTCGGACACCGCGTCGCTGCGGGAGAACACCGATCCGTTGCTGTTCAACCGGAACTCGTCGGACTGGTACTGGGGGCACTACCTCGCGTCGCCCGAGGACGGCGTCGACCCGCTGGCGTCGCCGCTGCGCGCGCCCGATCATGCCGGGCTGCCGTCGGCCACGGTGGTCACCGCCGAGTACGACCCGCTGCGGGACCAGGCCGAGGAGTACGCGGAACGGCTGCGGCTGGCCGGGGTGTCGGTCTCCCTGAGCCGGTATGCCGGGATGGTGCACGGCTTCTTCACGATGTCCGGCGTGCTGGACGCGGCACGGGACGCGGTCGCGGAGGCGGCGGCCTGCCTGCGGAAGGCATTCGAGGCGGTGCCATGACGGTGACCCTCCCGGGTGCGTTGGCGCTCGGCGATCTGCACGGCTCGCTGTCGGATCCGCTGCTGGACGCGATGACGTTCCTCAACGAGGTGACGTCGCGGTTCCCGGACGCGATCTCGTTCGCGCCCGGCCGGCCGTACGAGGGACTGTTCGAACCGGACCGCATCCACGACTACCTCACCGCGTACACCGACTATCTCGTCGCCGACCGCGGGTACCGGCCGGATCAGGTGCGCACCGCGTTGTTTCAGTACGGCCGGACCAACGGGGAGATCCACGGGCTGATCGCGCGCACCCTGGCCAACGACGAGAACCTGCGTGTGCCACCGGAATCCGTGGTGGTGACGGTCGGCGCGCAGGAGGGGATGCTGCTCGCGTTGCGCGCGCTGTTCGCCGGGCCCGATGACGTGCTGCTGGCGACCGCGCCCTGTTACATCGGGATCACCGGCGCCGCGCGGTTGCTGGATATTCCGGTCGTCGGTGTGCCGGAGGGTGCCGATGGCCTCGATCCGGACCTGGTGGCGTCGGTGGCGGCGCGGGTTCGGTCGTCCGGTCGGCGACCTCGTGCGCTGTACGTCGTGCCGGACTTCGCGAATCCGTCCGGCGCGAGCATGTCGGTGCGTGGGCGGCGGCGACTGCTGGACGTCGCGCGGGACGCCGACCTGCTGATCATCGAGGACAACCCGTACGGCTTCTTCACCAGGGACGACGTGTTCCGGCCGACGCTGAAGTCGCTGGACACGTCGCGGCAGGTGATCTATCTCGGCTCGTTCGCCAAGACGTGTTTCCCGGGCGCACGGCTGGGTTACGCGATCGCCGACCAGGACGTGGTCGACGCGGCCGGCAACCACAGCCTGCTGGCCGACCAGTTCGCCAAGATCAAGAGCATGATCACGGTGAACACGCCGTCGCTGAGCCAGGCGGTGATCGGCGGCATCCTGGCCGCCAACGACTGCCGGCTGCGCGCCGCCAATCGAGACACGATCATGTTCTATCGGGCGAATCTGGAACGGCTGCTCGGCGAACTGGACCGGCACTTCCCCGCCGCGCTCCGGGCTTCGCTCGGCGTGAACTGGAACACACCGGGCGGCGGGTTCTTCGTCGTGGTCACCGTGCCGTTCGTGGCGGACGAGGCGGCGCTGACCCGGTCGGCCCGCGAGTACGGCGTGCTGTGGACACCGATGGACGCCTTCTACTTCGACGGCGGCGGCCGTCATCAGCTGCGGTTGTCTTGCAGTTACGTGGAACCGGACCGTCTTGACGAAGGCGTCCGACGGTTGGCCGCGTTCATCCTCGACCAGGCCGGTCGCTGAGGCCAGGCACCAACCACAAGGGACTCGGGAAGTCAAGCGACTGTCCACAGCGGATAAAGCTGTCCACAGCCTCTCGGTGCAACACCCAATTGGGGCTTGACAAACGGTAGATTGGAAATGGGACGTCCCCCGTGGAGTGGTGGGGGCTGCCTCTGAGTGGGGGGCTGCCTCTGAGTGGTGTGATGGGAAATGCCTCTGGAACGGTGGATGGGCCTGCCTCTGGAACGGAGTGGTTGGGCTGCCTCCCGCGGTCTGGTGGGCGCTGCCTCCCCGAGCGGTCTCATTGCGGGTTGGGAGCCTGTTCAAGTGGCACGGGTGGGAGCCATGCTACGTGCGGATTCGGACGGCCGACGGGTCGATGTCGGCGATGGTCGGGCGACCGGCCAGGCGCATGCAGTCGACGAGTTCGTCGCGCAGCAGGCGTAGGACCGCCGCCGCGCCCGTGGCGCCGCTGTGTGCGAGGCCCCACAGCACCGGGCGGCCGATCAGGACGGTGCTGGCGCCCAGCGCGAGCGCCTTGAAAACGTCCGTGCCGCAACGGATTCCGCCGTCCATGAGCACCGGGATGCGGCCGTCGACGGCCGCCACCACCTCCGGCAGTGCCTCCAGAGCTGGGACGGCGCCGTCGAGTTGGCGGCCGCCGTGGTTGGACACGACGATCGCGTCGACGCCGTGGTCGACCGCGAGGCGTGCGTCCTCCGCGGTGAGTATTCCCTTCAGTACCAGCGGGAGTATCGTCCTTTCGCGTAGCCAGGCCAGGTCCGGCCAGGTGATCGTCGGGTCGAACTCCTCGCGGGAGTGGCGTTCGATGGCGGACGTGCCGGCGGTGGCCTGGTGTGTCGACGCCATCACGGGGAGGTCCAGGTTCACCGCGTGGATCCGGTCCGGGATGGCGAACGAATTGCGCATGTCGCGCAGGCGCCGGGCCACCCGGGGGGTGTCGACGGTCAGGACCAGGGCGCCGAAGCCGGTCGACTCGGCCCGGCCGACCAGTTCGACCAGCGCGTCGCGACGTCGCAGCCAGTACACCTGCAGCCACAGCGGGCCGGTGGCGTCCTTCGCGATGTCCGCGAGGGTCTGGCTGGCGAAGATGCTCACCACGAACGGGCCGCCCACCTCGCCGGCCGCCGCGGCCGTGGCGAGTTCGCCGTCGGGATGTACGAGTCGGTGATAAGCCATCGGCGCGACACCGATCGGTGTCGTGATCGGCGCGCCGAGTAGCGCGGTTCCCGGATCGCACTGTTTCACGTCAACGAGCACCCGGGGCCTAACCACAACGCGGTCGAATGCGGCACGGTTTTCTGCAACGGTCCATTCCACGCCGCTGCCGCCTTGCACATATCCCCACACGTCCACCGGGAGTCTGGATTGCGCCAACTCCGCGTAGTCGTCGACTCGCAATGGTTCCACGTCAGTGGCCCTCCCCTACTTGCGCACGCCAGTGCTTTCGTGCCGGACGCCCGATTGGTACCAGCGCAGCGGATCAGCGGGGACACTGCGCGTAGCCACTGGCAGCCGTTGCCTGTCCGCCAGTCCAGCACAGTGTGACCGGGCGCGAGATGATGACATGAAACTGTGCACCTAACCGGTCTAGACCAGATTTCGAAAAGGCCACCGAAAGGTATAAACGGGCGGGGCGGGGGTTGACCGGCCCTGGCCCGTGTGAAATTCTCCGGGCGTCGCCGCCACGCGGCGAATAAGACCAATCCGTCTATACAAAGCAAACGAATGCCGGGGCGCTCATGAAGGGCTCTGCCGTGTCGGCCGGATCCCGGCTCGCCACCGACTGGGTCGACGACGTCCTGCTCGCCGGGGACGACTCCGACACGTGCCTGCGGTTCGGCCGGCCGGTGGATCGCGCCGCGCTGCGCGCCATGGTGGCCGAGCACCAGCAGATGTTCACCGACGCAGGCCTGGCCGAGGGCGGGACCATCGCCCTGCGACTGCCGCCCTCGCTGACCTTCGTGGCCATGCTGCTCGCCGCTTGGCGCCTGGGCGCCCAGGTCAGCCTCCTGGACCACCGGCTCACCGAGCACGAGGTGGACCGCGCGCTGGACCGCGTGGCCGCCCAGTTCGTGGTGACACCCACCGAGGTGCGGAGCAACCGGCTGCGTGGCTACGCCGACGTCGTGGCCACCGCCACCACCGCGCGCCCGGCAGGCCGTCCCGCCGCGACGGACCACGCGCTGATCCAGTTCAGCTCCGGCTCGACCGGCGCGTCCAAGGTCATCGCGCGCACCGCGGCCAACCTGGTCGCCGAGTTGGACCGCTACGACCGGTTGGCCGACTACCCGCACGGTGGCGAGCGGATGGTCGTGCTCGCGTCGGTGGTGCACGTGCTCGGTCTGGTCGGCGGTTTGCTGAACGGACTGCACGCCGGTGTCGAGCTGATCTTCGCGGAACGCCTTACCGCGGACGGAATCCTGGCCGCGGTCGCGGCGGGCCCCGAGCCGACGACGATCCTGGGCGTGCCGTTCCACGCCGAACTGCTCGCGGCGGTCACCGAAGCGCCCGAGCTGCCGCAGCTGGTTCGGATGATCGTGGCGGGCGAACTGGTCCGGCCCGGTGTGCCGGGTCGGTTCCTGGACCGGTTCGGCGTGCCGCTGGGCACCATGTACGGGATGACCGAGTACGGCATGATCGCGACCGACCTGTCCGGCGCGAACTGGCCGTCCGTCGAGCCTGCGCACGGTGTCGAGGTCAGCGCCGAGGGCGGCGAGCTGCGGCTCGCGATGCCCGCGTCGCCCTACATCGGACTGGCGGACCCCAAGCGCTTCGCGGATGGCTGGCTGCGCACCAAGGATGCCGCGACCGTCGACGCGGTCACCGGCATGGTCACCATCCTGGGCCGGCTGGACTCGCAGATCTCCGTCGGCGGCCTGAAGGTCGATCTCACCGAGGTCGAGCAGACGCTGGCGGACCTGCCCGAGGTGGCCGAGGTGGTCGTGGTCTTCGACGGCGACGTCGAGGCATACGTCGCGCTGCACGACAACGCGACCGCGGCCGCGGTGCAGCCCGCCATCGCCCGCGAACTGGCGCCGTTCAAGCGACCGCGCCGGCTGCACGTGCTCGACCGGCTGCCACGAACCGCCACCGGCAAGCTCGTCCGCAATCCGGCCGTCCTCCGGGAAGCCGCGACCAGCGATCCGGCATCCGGCAAGTAACCGAACCTGGAAGGAGGGCTCGGCCACCCGATCCGGGAGCCGAACACCCAGATGACAGACGACATTCGCGAGTTCACGGTCGACGCGCTGCGCAAGATGAACTACGACGTGAGCGACATCAACGACGACACCGAACTGGGCCCGGCCGGCCTTGACCTCGAGTCGCTCGCGCTGGCCGACCTGGCCGTGCAGTTGGAGGACCACTTCCAGGTCAAGTTCAACGACGACGACATGGAAACTCTCGCCCTGATGACGCTGGCCGAGTTCACCAAGGCCATGCGCGAGCGGATCGACGCCAACGTCGAGGCCGCCGCGACGCCGGTGGCCGCGGACAGCGCGGTATGACGTCGGACCTGCCCACCCGCACGGACGTTCTGGACATGCTCGCCGGCTACGGCGAGCGGCTGGCCGAGGACGTCAACGAGGAACTGGGTTCGCTGGAACTCACCTGGCTGATCGCCCAGGCCGAGCAGCGGTACTCGGTGCTGCTCGACCTCACCGACGAGATGTTCGCCGAGATGGGCACGGTGACCGGCGCGGTGACCGTGCTGCGCGCCGCGATCGCGGCGCAGGTGAGCATCAATGAGAGCGCCGGCCATGGCTGATCCATCCCGGACGCCTGTCGTGGTTTCGGGTCTCGCCGTGCGCTGTGCCGCGGGGAGCGGACCGGCGGCACTGGCGCGGGCGTGCGCCGGCAGCCCCGTTTTCGAGGCGGTCACGAGGTTCGACGCGTCCGGACGGCGGACCAGGGTGGCCGCGACCCTGCCCGGCACCCCGGTGCTGGTCGCCGAACTGGCCGCGGTGATCGATGAAGCGCGCGACGACGCCGGTCTCGCCGCAGACTCGGACGATCCGCTGCTGCTGGCCGCGCACGCGGACCGCACCAACGTGGCCACCGCCGTGGAACTGGCCCGGCGCACGGGTTTGCGGCCGCCGAGCCGGACATACACCGCCGCCTGTGTCGCGTCGACCAGCGCGGTCGCGGACGCGGCCACGATGATCGCGACCGGCCGGCTGGACCGGGTCACCGTCGCGGCGGGGTACCTCGTCGACGAGGACACGTTCGCCTTGTTCGACGCAGGCCGCACGCTGGCTCGCGACGGTCGGGTCCGGCCGTTCAGCGCCGGCCGGCAGGGCATGGTCCTCGGGGACGCCATGGCCGCCGTGGTGCTCGAGTCGGCCGGGGCGGCAACCCGACGAGGCGCGCCCGCGTTGGCCCGGCTGGCCGGCTGGGGCCGTACCGGCGACGCCTACCACGTCTGCCAGCCGCGGCCCGACGGCAGCGGCCTGGCCAGGGCGATCGACGCGGCGCTGCACCGGGCCGGGGTGGCGCCGGGTGAGGTCGGCTACGTGAACGCGAACGGCACCGGCACGGTGTTCAGCGACTGCGCCGAATCGGCCGCGCTGCACCGGGTGTTCGGCGCGGACGTGGCACGGCTCCCGGTCAGCTCGACGAAATCCGTGCACGGCCACGCGTTGGAGGCATCCGGGCTGCTGGAGTTCGCGCTCACCGTGCTCGCGCTGCGGGCCGGCAGGCTGCCGGTGAACGCCGGCTTCATCGAGCCGGACGAGGCGTGCCAACTGGACCTGGTGCTCGGCGAGGCACGCGCGACCGACACCGGCTACGCGCTCACGGTCAATGCCGCTTTCGGCGGCGCCAACACGGCTTTGCTGGTCGGTGCGGCATGAGCGCGGTGACGAGCGTGGGTGAACTCGCCGTGCTGGCCAGGGCCGAGTGGCCGGTCGGCGACGAGGACACGTTCCCGCAGATCGCCGGCTTCGTGATGTCCAACTTCAGTCCGCTGGTGGCCGAGGTCGCGGAGCGCTGCCTGCGCGCGCACTACGGCACCGCACCGGCCGATCCGGTCCGTGGCGCCACCACGGGTGTGGTGCTCGCGAGCGTGCGCGGTGACGTGACCACAGCCGACACCGTGGCCGAGTCTCTGCGCGCAGGACGGCGGGTGCCGCCGCTGCTGTTCTTCCAGTCCAATCCGAACGCGGTGGTCGGGCACGTGACCGCGCGGTGGGGACTGGCCGGGCCGGTCGTCTGCACCAGCCCGTCCGGCGATCCGCTGGCCGACGGGCTCGCGGTCGCCGCGTTGTTGATCGAGGACGACGCAGCGACCGAGGTGCTGGTCATCGTCGCCGACACGGCGGACGGCGCGGACGAGCGGGACCACGCCGTCGCGGTGCTCGTGGCGGGCACACAGTCGGGTGAGGAGTGAGGACAGGATGACCGCGAAGAGCGTCCGGGCCCAACTGGCCGTCGATCCGAATCTTGGTGCCGGCAACGTGTTGACCACCCTGGTCGAACGCGGATTCGGCCTGGACAAGCCGGTGTTCACCTTCGACACGGCGATCGACGCTCGCGTCCCGGCCTGGCAGGCGATGACAGTGTCCGAACTGGACGAACGGGTTCGGGCGCGGGCCGCGAGCCTGCACGCGCTGGGCATCGGCCGCCGCGACCCGGTCGCCGTGGTCAGCACGTCGGCCGCGGACACCGTGTTGGCGTTCTACGCGTTGAACCGGCTCGGCGCGATCCCGGCGCTGGTGAACCCGCGGGTGCCGGCCGAGTTGGCTGCCCTGTACCTGAGCCGGTTGCAGGCCGTGGCGCTGATCGCCGACGAGCGGTGCCGCTTCGCGTTGGCGGGCCACGACTTCGGCATCGACCTGGTGATCGACGCGGAGACACTCGGCGCCGCCGATCCCGCTGACGCGCCCGCGCCCTACCGGCACTACCGGGACGACCCGGTCGCGATCACGCACTCGTCCGGCACCACCGGTGTGCCCAAGGCGGTCGTGCACTCGCACCAGAGCCTGTTCGCGGCGGTCAAGCACAAGCTGCGGATGCCGATCGCGGCCGGTACCGAGCGGATGCTCAACGCGCTGCCCGCGCCACACGTGGCGACGCTGATCGTGATCAACTCGGCGCTGTCCCAGCTCACCGAGCTGCTGTCGCTGTCCCAGCAGACCGGACCGTCCGTTGTGGACACCATCGAGCGCTGGCAGCCCACCAGCGTGTTCGGCTTCGCCACCACGTGGGCGGACCTGGCCAAGCAGGACCTGTCCGATCGCAACATCGACTCGGTGTCCATGTGGTTCAACACCGGCGACTGCGCGCACGAGGCCCACATCCGCAGGCTGGTCGCGCTGGGCAACCGCACCGTGGCCACGTCCGAGGGCCGGGTCCGGCAGGCGGGCTCGGTGTTCATCGACGGCCTCGGGTCCAGCGAGATGGGCCACTCGCACTTTTTCATCACGCACACGAGCGAGACCGACCGGTACGGCCGCTGCGTCGGCAGGCCGTACTCGTTCTGCGACCTCAGAGTGGTCGACCCCGACGGCAACGAACTGCCCAACTACCAGGTCGGCGAACTGGCCACCCAGTCCCCCACCCTGGCCCTTGGCTACTGGAACAACGCGACGCAGCACTACCGCACCCGACAGAACGGCTACTTCCTCACCGGCGACCTGGTCTACCGGGACGACGACGGCTACTTCTACCACATGGACCGCCTTGTCGACTCCGTCGATCTGGGCGACGGCAAGCGCCTCTACACCGCGATGTCCGAGGAACGCATCCTGGCGGCCTGCCCGGACGTGGTGGACTGCACGGTCAGCGCGGTGCACGAGGACGGCCGCGTCGTCACCGACGTGATGCTCCAGCTGACCAGGGACGCCGACCCCGCGGAGGACCGGACCGACCGGGTACTCGCCGCGCTCGACCCGGACGTGGCCGCGACGGTCCGCAACGTGGCGGAGGTGCCGGACGAGTCGATCCCGGTCGGCCCAACGGGCAAGGTCCGCAAGTTCCGGCTGCGTCAGTTACAAACCCAGGGCACGACATGACCGCCGTCACCGTCACCGGGATCGGTCTGGTCACGCCGGTCGGGCGGAAGCTGGACGACGTGTTCGACGCGCTGTGCGCCGGGCGGTCCGGCCTGCGCAGGCCGCCGGACGGGCATCCGGTCAGCGGCTGGCTGGACACCGTCGGCATCGCGCCGGACATCGAGCCGATCGAGGTGCTGCCGGCCACCGACATCCGCTGTGTGGACCGGTTCGTGCTGCTGGCCATGGCAGCGGCCGACGACGCGATCAGCGACGCGCGCCTCGACGTCGGCCGGGACGTGGACCCGGAGCGGGTCGCGGTGGTGGTGTCGACCGGCGCGGGCGGTTTCCAGACCTATGAGGACTACGCGCGGCAGCGGTGGGACCGGGGCCGGCCGGCGATCAGCCCGTATCTGTTGCCGGGCATGCTGTCCAACATGGCGGCCGCGCGGATCGCCATCAAGTACGGCATCCGCGGCTACAGCTCGGCGCCGGTGACGGCGTGCGCGGCAGGCGCCCAGGCGGTGGCCGAGGGCCTGCGGCTGATCCGTGGCGGCGATGCGGACGTGGTGATCTGCGGCGCCGGTGAGGCGTCGCTGCATCCCACCATCAGCGCCGCGTTCACCAACGCGCGCGCACTGGCGCACGGCTGGCCGGATCCGGCCGCGGCCAGCCGGCCGTTCGACAAGGCACGCAACGGTTTCGTGCTCGGCGAGGGCGGCGGGATCCTGGTGCTGGAGCGGTCCGATTTCGCCGACGCGCGCGGCGCGACCGGCTACGCGGACCTGCTCGGCTGGGGCGGCACCACGGACGCCTTCCACCCCACCAAGCCACGCCCGGACGGCTCCGGCGCGGCAGGCGCGATGCGCAGGGCACTGGCCAACGCGGGCCGCGAACCATCCGATGTGGACTACGTCAGTGCGCACGGCACCAGCACGACGCTGGGCGACGTGGCCGAGACTGTCGCGATCCACGCGGTGTTCGGTTCACGGACGCCCGCGGTCAGTTCGATCAAGGCGCTGACCGGGCACCTGCTCGGCGCGTCCGGTGTCGTGGAGGCGGCGGTGGCCACCCTGTCGGTGAGCCGGGGCATCCTGCCGCCCACCGCCAACCTGGACGACCCGGACCCGGCCTGCGATCTCGACCACGTACGCGGCACGCCCCGGATTGGACCCGTGCGGCTCGTGCTCTCCAACACGTTCGCCTTCGGCGGGCACAACGTCACGCTGGCCTTCGGCCGGCCGAGCACCACATCGACGAGGACGACCATGCCGGCGCACATGGTCGACGACCCATCAATCAGCCGCACAGCCAGCATCCCAAGAGGTTGACAATGCAGGTAAAAGGGATCGACCACGTAGAGTTCTACGTCGCGAACGCGGACGAGGTCGCGGCACAACTGTGCGCCGCCTATGGTTTCCGTGTCCAGGGACAGGTCGGCGGGATCGACCATCACTCGATACTCATCAGGCAGAACGACATCCGGCTGCTGCTCACCGAGGGCCGAACCGAGACCCATCCGGCCACGGTGTACGTGCAGCGGCACGGCGACGGGCCTGCCACGATCGCGCTGTCCACCGACGACCCGGACGGCGCGCTGACCGAGGCCGTGGCAGCCGGCGCGGTCCCGCTGTCCGCGATCCCGCTGGACGAGGTGTCGGCGACCAGCCGGGTGCGGATCACCGCGTTCGGGGATGTCGCGCACACGTTCGTGCACCCTGGTGAGCTGGACGAGCGACTGGTCCCGGTCGAGCCGACCGCGAACGCGGAGCCGTTGGCACTGCTGGACATTCTTGATCACGTCGCGTTGTGCGTGCCGGCGGGCGAGCTGATCCCGACGGTCCAGTTCTACGAGGGGGTGCTCGGCTTCAAGCAGATCTTCGAGGAGTACATCGAGGTCGGCGTGCAGGCGATGAACTCGCGGGTCGTGCAGAGCCCGTCCGCCGGGGTGACCCTGACCATCCTGGAGCCGGACACCAGCCGGATGCCCGGCCAGATCGACGACTTCCTGCGCGCGCACGACGGCGCGGGCGTGCAGCACCTCGCGCTGCGCACCGACGACATCGCCACCAGCGTCCGCACGCTGTCCGAGCGTGGCGTCGGTTTTCTCAGCACACCGGTCAGCTACTACGACGAGTTGCTGGTGCGGCTGGGGCACGTCGGCCTGCCGGTGGACACCCTGCGCGAGCTGAACGTCCTGGTGGACCAGGACAACGAGGGCGAGCTGTTCCAGATCTTCGCCCAGTCCGTCCATTCTCGCCGGACCTTCTTCTTCGAGGTCATCGAACGGCGCGACGCGCTGACCTTCGGCAGCGCGAACATCAAGGCCCTGTACCAGGCAGTGGAACGCGAGCGGGCGCGGACCAGCCCCGGCGCCGCCGTTTCAGGCTGACACTGCCGTCTGACGTGGAAGGAACAACGTGTCCAGCGATACTGTCAGCATTTCGTTTGCGCTCACCGACGCGGAGCGCGCGCTGCTCCCGTCGGACGAGGACGTCCAGTGGTACGCCGAGCACGGCTGGTACCTGACGAAGAAACTGTTCACCGACGACGAGATCGACGCCGTCGTCGAGGAGACCGAACGGTTCTACCAGGGCGACAAGGACCGGGGCCTGCCGCTGCGGCCGCCGCACCTCGCCTACTGGACCCAGGCCGACGGTCCGGTGCAGCGGCACAACGACTACATCATGTACGAGAGCGACATCATCGGCTCGATCCTGCGCAAGCCCCTGCTGGGTGCGGTGGCGGCCAGGCTGGCCGAGGCCGACGAGATTCGCGTCTGGCAGTCGACGTTGATCTACAAGCCGCCGCGCCCCGACGAGCCGACCAACCACGTGCCGTGGCACATGGACCGGCACTACTGGCAGATCTGCTCGTCGGAACGGATGCTCACCGCGTTCATCCCGTTCCACGACTGTGACGAGGAGATGGGCACGATCACCATGGTGGACGGCAGCCACCTGTGGTCGGAGGTCCCCGGCGACGACTCGACCCGCCACTTCGCGCATCGTGACAAGTCGGAACTGGAGGAGTTGCTGACCGAGAACGCGCACTACAACAACGCGGAAGTGCACAAGATCCCGATGATCATTCCGAAGGGCCACCTGAGTTTCCACCACTGCAAGACGTATCACGGCAGTGGTTCCAACCTGAGTGACCGGCCGCGTCGGGCGGTCTCGCTGCACATGCAGGACGGAGCCAACGTGTACCGGCCGTACCAGCGGCCCAACGGCGATCCGGTGGTCTACAACCACGACGTACTCGTGCGGCGAACCGAGGACGGCTTCCCGGACTACTCGGACCCACAGTTCTGCCCGGTGCTCTGGCGTTCCGGCTCCGCCTGAGTCCCGGAGGTGCCGGCGCCTGCCACGCCGGCACCCTGCGATTACGCCGACGATAACGGTCGAGTTTCGCCCACAACCTGGCGACCCACGGCACGTCTCCCCTAGCAGAGACACTCTGCTTCGTTCCGGGGGGATCACCGTGAAGCTCATCCTTGTGCTGCCCATCGCCGCGGTCGCCATGGTCGCACTGGCCGGCTGCACCCAGGGCACACCAGCCGCGGCGCCGGGCCCCACCACGACCGACTCGCCGAACACGTCCTGGATTCCGGTGACCATCCCGACCGCGCCGACACCCACGACAGCGGCACCGCAACCGCCGGTCGCCCCCGCGTCCTATGCCAGTTTCGACTGGTACTACCCACCGCCGCCGGCGGCTGGCCAGGCTGGTGCCGGTGGCTCGGCCCTCAGGGTGCCGGTGCCGGCCGGTTGGACAAAGTCGCCGGACCGGGACAGGACCGACTACCGCGACCCGACCGGACAGGTGCTCGTTCAGCTGCAACGAGTCGTCTTCCCGAGCGCGACCGCACCAGCAACGATCACCAGTGCCTACGACGTCAGCCTGATGCGACAGCGGGAGCAGGCCACCAAAGCCGAGTACGCCGACTATCACCTGATCTCGCTCGGCCCGACCAC
>DASXXM010000240.1:0-11057 GCA_036503065.1 Pseudonocardiaceae bacterium
CGCCGATCGGCCAGCCCGGATCGCCTGCGCCGACCAGGTTGCGCATGCTCTCCACGACCGACACCGTCGGGATGCCGATCTCGCTCCAGAACCCGTGTTTCCCGCCGGTCGCGTCGCCGGTGAAGTACTGCTTCGGGTCCAGCCAGTGGTACGGGCCGTCGCCGCTGATCACGCCGCCCGCCGAGTTGCTCTGGTACAGCAGGTCCGTGTTACCGGTGACGATGTCGCGCAGCGCGTTGTCGATCACTGCCGGCGGGGTGCCCTCGTTGCAGCCGAAGAACACCACCATGCACGGGTGGTGCCGGTAACGCAGCACCGTGTCCTTCGCCTGCGCCAGGAAGATGTCGTGGTTGGCCGGGTCGGTGGAGAAACCGTCCCAGAACTCGTTCCACACCAGGATGCCGTTGCGGTCGGCCGCCGCGAACAACTCCTCCCGGTAGCTGGTGCCGATCCAGTTGCGGATCATGGTGAAGTTCATGTCCCGGTGCATCGCCACCACCGAGTCCATCCGGTCCGCCGGCATCCGGCGCAGCAACTCGTCCCAGCCCCAACTGCCGCCGCGGATGAACACCCGCAGGCCGTTGACGAGGATTGTCAACGGGACCGGCGAGTTGTCCACCGACTTCACGTCGGTCCACGTGGTGCCGTCGTTGGACACCTGCACCGTGAACGTCGTCGCGTAAGCCTGCTCCCACGACAGCACGAACCGGTCGAACGTCTGCGCGGAGCCGAGATCGACCTGGATCCACTGGTTGTCGGTGTAGCCCGACGACCAGCGGGTGCCCGGGTTGCCGTCGACGGCGTTCTGCGCCGGGTTGCCTGAATTGTCCACTGAGGACGCCGTTGCCGTCTTGTTCAACGCAAGATCGGTGGCCGGCGACGCGCTGTCGACGACCGACAGCGTCCACAGCGAGATGCCCCAGCCGGTGGCGCGCCTGCCACCTTGTAGCCGGACGTAACGGGCCTGCTGCACCGGGAAGTCGACGGTCTGCGACGCCACGTCGTTCTCGACGGTGATCGGCAGGCCGTAGTCGTAGCTGATCCTGCGGATGCCGAAGTTGACCACGCGGTGGTCACTGGTCCTCCCGCCGACGGTCGCGGTCAGCAGCAGCTCGTGCAGGGCCGGGTCACCGTAGCCGTTGGGCCACCACAGCTTCGGATTCGTCAGCTGCAGTTGCGGGTAGGCCGTGGGATCGAACTTCACGTCCGCCTGCTGGCCGGCGGCGACCGTGACGGTGGTGCTCAGACGCACGGTGTCGAAGGCGGCGGTGACGGTGATCTGCTGCGAGACCGACGACGCGTTCCCGACCGGCACCGTGATCGTCAGCTCGGCGGCGCTGAGGTCGGGCAGTTTCGGCAGCACGGTGTCGATGCGCGCGTCGCCGAGCACCGCCGCGCCGGTCGAGCGCAGCCGGACGTGGTTCCAGATGCCCGACACCCGGTCCCGGACGGCCGGCATCCAGTCCCAGCCGGAAGCGGCAACCAGGGTGGGCGAGTTGGCGAACATCCCGCCGCCCGCGTCCACGAAGGACTGGCCGGCGGGGCCCTTGTCGCCGGGGCTGCCGGGGAACGGCATCGGGGAGATCTTGACGGCCAGTGCCTGGTCACCGGAGCGGCGCAGCGCGGCAGTGACGTCGAACGCGGCGCGGCCGAAGGGGTGCGACAGGGTGCCCACGGACGTGCCGTTCAGCCACACGTCGGCCTGGTGATTGACGCCGTCGAACTCCAGCCAGACGAACCGGCCGGCACCGGTGTCCAAACCGGACGGAACGGAGAAACTCCTGCGGTACCACCAGGCGTGCCGGGACAGCGCCTCCGGGATCACCATGTTGTTCATGCCGGACACCGGGTCCGGGAAGTGACCCTGTGCCACCAGCGAGGCCAGCACCGTGCCGGGCACGGTCGCCGGCACCCAGCCGTCGGTGTTGACCGACGGGCCCGACAGCACCGTGCCGTCCTGGCTCGGCGCGAAGTCGTCCATGGTCAGCACCCAGCCGGACTCGATCGGCACCGTGCCGTCGCCCGCGACCCGCAGCGCGGGCGGGGTGCGGTGTTGCGACGGCCAGCTCGTCCAGCCCCGCACCTGCGCCCGGTCGCCCCCAGCCGTGCCGTAGACCTGGAACCCGTTGAGGCCCAACGGGTTCGTCGTGGAACGGCTGAACGCGGTGAACCGCACCCAACGTGCCGCCGCCGGCTTGGCCAGCGGGATCGTCGAGACCGCGCCGGTGCCGGCGGTGGTGTTGTAGACCGTCGTCCACACCTCGCCGTCGGTCGACACGTCCAGCGCGTACGACACCGCGTAGCTGGACTGGATCTCCAGGCCGGTGGTCTGGTTGCGCGACCTGCTCGGGTCGAACGGCGGGTCGCCCGGCTTCGCGTCGAAGGTCAGCACGATCTTGCTGATCTGACACCGGCCCTGGAGGTCGACGACCAGCCACTGCGGGTCGCCCTGGACCGCCCGCCAGCCGGTGCCGCGCAGGCCGACCTCGGCCACGCCGTCCACCGCGAACTTCGCCGGGGTGGCCGCGTAGTCCGTTGACGAGACCGCGACCGGCCGGAACAGGGCCAGATCGGACGGCGCGGAGGCGGCGGCCGGCGCCGTGTCGGGTGCGGCCGCCGCCAGGTCGGGCAGCACGGCCGCCAGGCCGAACCCGGCAAGCAGGGTGACCCCGGCGGACAGGAATCCCCTCCTCGACACCCCGTCTTCCTCGACCTGTGTCATGGCACTCCTCCCGATCACGCGGCGGCGTTGACAACGTTGCCATGACCCTGCGTCAGGGCTGCGACTGTGTCAATACGACAAGCAAGACAGGAAATCCGGCCACTGACATCGTTGTCATCATCAGGGCCGGCTACGCGACCTGTTCGGTCAGGGCGCGGCTTTCCGACGGGCGCGTGAGGCGCGCAGGTTCGCGATGTTGCCGCACGAGCTGACGTTGTGCCAGACCGCGCTGCCGTTACGGGACGCGTCGTAGAACGCCGATCGGCAACCGGGCTCACGACACAGCTTCAGCTGCGACCAGGCACCGTTGCGTTGGGCGAGAAGGATCTCCGACCAGACCGCCGACGCCAGCCAGCTCGCATCCGTGCCCAGCGGGACCATGGCCACACGGCCCCGCACGTCGGAGACGAGTTGCGCCTGTGCGCGCGGCAGTACGCCGTCCGTCGCGCGGAACGGCTCGGTGGACCGCTGGTCGGGCGGGATCTCGAGCATCGCCCGCACAACGGTCCGCAGCTCGCGTAGTGCGTGCAGGTCCGTCGTGGACAAGGACAGCTCGGGTGCTGCCAGCCCGTAGCCGCGGGCCCACTGATCGGCGGCCGCCCGTAGCCACTGCTCAGCGGTCACGTGGTCGGCCAACAGGTCCGTCCCGTCACGGGCGACCGCGTGGGTGTTGACCAGTTCCTGCACGAGCGCCAGCCCGCCCGGCGCCGTGCGGGCCCCGAACCTCTCGGTCGCCATCCACGACATAGGCAAATCCTAGTTGACTCCGGTCGCCAACGCGAGCATCCTGACATATGCTAAACCAACTACATCTCAGTCACAAAGTGGCTGAGCCCCTCGAACGGAGCACCCCATGACCACCATCACCGGAGCGACCGCCCTGGTCACGGGCGGACAGCGAGGACTGGGCAAGGAGATCACGCAGGAGCTGCTCCGGGCCGGAGCCGTGAAGGTGTACGTCACCTCGCGCACACCAACGGCCGCCGCGGACCCCCGGATCGTGCCCCTCCCCTTCGAGCTGACCGACCCGCACGCCGCCGCGGACCTCGCCCAGATCACCGGCGACGTCAGCATCGTCGTGAACAACGCCGGCATCATGACCTTCTCGCCACTGCTGGCCGACACCCAGCAGGAGGTCGACCACGTCTTCGGGACCGTGGCATTCGGCCCGTTGCGCGTGGCGAAGGCGTTCGCCCCGACACTGGATGCCCACGGCGGCGGTGCGCTGGTCAACCTGCACTCGCTGACCGCATGGATCGCCGGATTCCCCGGCTCCGGCACCTACGGCGCCGCGAAGGCCGCCCTGATCTCCATGACCAACACCCTGCGGGTGGAACTGGCCGACCAGGGCACCCAGGTCCTCGGCGTCCAACTCGGCCTGACCGACACCGAATTGGTCCGCGCGCTGCCCGGCCCGAAGAACGACCCCGCCGCCGTGGCCGCCGCCATCGTCGCAGCGCTGGCCAACGGCGAGACCGAACTCCTGGTCGACGACTACAGCCGCCACTTCAAGTCCGCGTTGTCCGGCCCCGTCGAAGGACTTGTCGTCGCCGGCTGACCAACCAACCGAAGCCGATCGATCAAGGGAGTTTTCCATGGCAGTGCTGGGATATTCGGTGTATGTGGCACCGCAGAAGGTCGAGATCTCCGACGACCTTCCCCCGGGCGAGACGGCAAGGCGGATGTGGTCGCCGACCACGTCGACGCTCATCTACGGCGCGCACGACGCGGTCCTGGTGGACCCGCTCATGACCATCGACGAGTCGCGTGCCCTGGCCGACTGGGTGGTGGCCACCGGCAAGAACGTGACCACCATTTTCGTCACGCACGCGCACGGCGACCACTTCTTCGGCGCCCCCGCGGTACTCGAACGCTTCCCGAACGCCACGCTCGTCGCCACTGCGGGCGTCGCCGCGCGCATGGGCGCCCAGTGGAGTCCGCCCTGGATCGACGGATTCTGGAACCCGCGCTTCCCCGGCCAGCTCTCGGATCGGCACGTGACGGCACAGCCGTTGGCCGACGGCCTGATCGAGTTGGAAACAGAACAGCTCCGCGCGGTCGAGTTGGGCCACACCGACACCGACGCCGCCAGCGCACTGCACGTCCCGTCCATCGGGCTGGTCGTGGCCGGTGACGCCGTGTACGGGGACGTCCACCTCCACCTCGGCGAGTCGCAGGGCAACGGCCGGCAGGACTGGCTCGACGCCCTGGACACCATCGACAATCTCCAGCCCACCGCCGTTGTCAGCGGTCACAAGCGCGACGGCGACCCCGACAGCGCCGAGGACATCGGCAGAACCCGCGACTACATCGAGGACTTCATCGCCGAGCTCGAGAAGGCCGACAACCACACCGACCTGTATCAGGCGATCCTCGCCCGCTACCCCAACCGGCTCAACCGCGGCATTCTGTGGGGACTCAGCGAAATCCGTAACCGCGGGCTGACGCCTCAGGGGACCACGCACGGTATGTCGGACGAGTCATAGCGTTGACAGACCTGGATCGGATTCTCGAACAACCCCATTGATGGGAGTGCTCGGCCCTGGAAGTCGAACAGGGTGAGATTGTCGTTCGGCGTGCCGGCGCCCGGTTCCCAACCGACGCTGGGCACCCATTCCGGTTCCCAGTAGAACAGGCCTGCGCCGTGCCCACCGGGCACCTGGGCGAGGATGGAGAGCAGGTCGTTGAGGAAGGAGAGCTGTCCACCGGGGCCGGCCGGGTAACCGCCTTCCAGTTGGCCGGCCTGCCACACGAAATTGCCCGTCGTGTCGCCGTTGGCCAACGTCCACGCGTACTGCGTCTCGGCGATGACGATGTCCTTGCCGAACTGGACGGCCAGCTTGTCGACGTTGTCCCGCAGCGCGGTGACCGGGCCGTGGAAGAACGTGTAGTACGACAATCCGATCACGTCGAAATTCACGCCGCGGCCGACGAGGTTGTGGAAGAACTGGAAGCTGGTGGCGTTGTTCCCGCCCTGGTCGTAGTGCAGCATGACACGGAACGGGTGGCCGGCCGGATTCGCCGATCGGGCGCCCTGGATTCCCGCCTTGAGCAGCGTGGCGAGATTGTCCCAGCCGGTGCCGGCGGTCGGATCGACCTGCCCGGTCGGCCACAGCATGCCGTTGCGGATCTCGTTGCCGATGGACACCATGTCCACCGGCGTGTCCTGCCGGGCGAACGCGGAGATCACGCCGTGGGTGTAGGTGCGGACGGTGTTGGCCAGCGTCGGCAGGTCCTGGCCCTGCCACACAGCCGGCGTGATCTGGTGTTGTGGATCGGCCCAGAAGTCCGAATAGTGGATGTCCAGGTATATCTTCATGCCCGCCGCTCGGACCGCAAGGGCGAGCGCCAGGTCGCTGGCGAGATCGCTGTAGCCGGCCGGCGGGTTCACCCACAGCCGCATCCGCACATAGTTGCCGCCGCGCGACCGGAGGATCTGGACGGGAGTGGCGACACGTCCCTGATCGGTGAAGGTCGTGCCGGCGGCCAGTTCCTGTCCGGTGAACGACAGGTCGGCGCCGAGCATCAGGTCGGCGTTGGTGTCCGCGAACAGCCGAAACTCCCCGACGCAGGCCGGTGTGCCATCGCCGGTGGTGACCGTGAGCCTGGCATAACGCACGGTTTGCCCGTGCGGCAACGGAATGTAGGACGGCGTGTTGCCCCGCAGCGCGATCTCGCGCGCGCTGGCAACCGGCTGCCAGGCACCGGCGGTGACCGCGAGATCGATCGAAGCCGTTGCGGGAGAGGCGGTCGAGCCCAAGGTGACGCCGAGTCCGCTGACGGTGCGCGGGCCGCCGAGGTCCACGACGACGCTGCCGGTCCACTGCGTGGCGCACCATGCGGTGCTGGCGCTGCCATCGACGGCATTCGATGCGGGCGAACCTGCCGCCGCAGAACTGGCGCTGGCGCTCGCGCCGATGGCGACATCTACGGCACGTAACGGATGCGGCACGTGGTCGGCGGATGTGGCCTGCGCGGAACCGGTCAGCACCACGGTGGCCAGCACCACCGTCGCGAGCAGCCACCGGGCACGCCGGGGCCGGTGCACGGAACGCCTCGACTTGACGATCTCGGACATGGCACCTCGCACGACGCTGGGGGCCCCACTCCGCCGGCTGGCCTCTTGACAAGCGGAGCGCCGGGGACAGGATGGAGATGTTCTTTGCTGTTCGGTCTTGTTCTACTCTGCGCACCTTTGTCTTGTCGAGGGAAGCCATGAAACATACATCGGACACCGCCACCAACGGACCAACTCGCCGACAGGTGTTGAGCGGGGTCGGCGTCGGCGTCGGAGCGGCCGCGCTGGCATCCGTCCTCGCGCCGGCGGCACGGGCGGCCGACGCGTTGGGCGCGTTGGCATCCGGTGCGGTCCACCGATCGACCGACATCGGCGCGGAGTGGCGGTTCGTGTTGGTCAACGCGGACGACATCACCGATCCGACCGGCGCGTATGCCAACGCGCCGGACCCCGGATTCGACGATTCCGGTTGGCGAACCGTTGACCTGCCGCACGACTGGAGCATCGAACGGGCGCCGGTGCAGCGGGCGAACACCAGCAGTTCCAGCGGTTTCTTCCAGGGCGGCCTTGGCTGGTACCGCAAGACGTTCACGCTGCCACCTGCCGTGGCGGGCAAGCGCGTCTCCATCGAATTCGACGGCGTCTACTCGGACTCCCTCGTCTACCTCAACGGCCACCTGCTCGGGAATCACCCGTACGCGTACACGGGTTTCAACTACGACCTCACCGAAATCGTGCACACCGACGGCGTCACGCCCAACGTGATCGCGGTCCAGGCACGGAATCAACTGCCGAGCAGCCGGTGGTATTCGGGCAGCGGCATTTACCGCAACGTCCATCTGATCGTGACCGACCCGGTGCACGTCGCCCGGTCCGGCACGTTCGTCACAACGCCCGACCTGGCCACCACGATCGGCGCAGGCTACGCGAACGTGCGGGTCGACACCCAGGTCACGAACGACACCACGGCGTCGGCGCCGGTCGAGGTGCGCACCACGGTCAGCGACGCGGCCGGACACGTGGTCGCGCGGGGCGCCACGGTCCTCGCCGTGGCCAGCGGGACAAGCACCGCAGGCACGATCACCATGCGGCTCGCGGACCCGACCCTGTGGTCCACCGACAACCCGCACCTCTACCAGCTGCGCACGGACATCGTGGTCGCCGGCCGAGTGGCCGACACGACAACGACGACCTTCGGCGTCCGTTACACCGCGTTCGATCCGAACGCGGGATTCTCGCTCAACGGCCGCCCGATGAAGCTGTACGGCGTCGACCTGCACGCCACCCAGGGCCCGCTGGGCGCGGTCGTCAACGCCGACGCGCTGGACCGCCAGATGCGGCTGATGCGGAGCATGGGCGTCAACGCGCTGCGAACCGCGCACAATCCGCCCGCGCCGGAACTGGTCGGCGTCTGCGAGCGACTGGGCATCGTGCTGATGGTCGAGGCGTTCGACTGTTGGCACACCGGGAAGGTCGCCTTCGACTACCACCTCCACTTCGACCAGTGGAGCCAGTCGGACATCACCGAAATGGTCAACGCGCACCGGAACTCGCCTGCGGTCGTGCTGTGGTCGATCGGCAACGAGACACCGGACACCGGGCTGCCGGCCGGCCCGGCGATCGCGGGGCGGCTGATCGCCGCGGTCCGGGCGGTCGACCCGACGCGCCCGGTCGTCATGGGCTCGGACCGCTACCGCAGCGTGCCATCACCCGGTTCGCCCGCGGACCAGATCCTGCGCCAGCTCGACGGCCTCGGCCTGAACTACAACACTGCGATGTCCATCGACGCGCTGCACACCGCCTACCCGGACAAGTTCTTCTTCGAATCGGAATCCTCATCGGAAACGTCGACACGCGGTGTCTACCAGGAACCGCGGTTGTTGAACACCGGCGAGAACTACACCCCGGGCAGGCGCGCGACATCCTCCTATGACAACAATCTCGCGTCGTGGACGATGAGCGGGGAGTACTCGCTGAAGAAGGACCGCGACCGGAAGTTCTTCCTCGGCCAGTTCCTGTGGTCCGGTCAGGACTACATCGGCGAACCGACGCCGTACGACGTGTTCCCGGTGAAGGCGTCGTTCTTCGGCGCGACGGACACCGCGGGCCTGCCCAAGGACGCCTACCACCTGTTCCGCAGCCAGTGGTCCACCGAGCCGATGGTGCACATCACGCCGATGGACTGGACGAACCACGCGCCGGGCGAGGACGTCCCGGTCTGGGTCCACGCCAACGTCCAGGCCGTCGAACTGCTGCTCAACGGGATTTCCCTCGGTGTCAAGCGGTTCGACCGCAAGGTGACCGACTACGGCCGGCCGTACCTGGAGACCACCGAGCCGACCGGCGACGACCGGAACTACCCGTCCGGCAGCTACACCAGCCCCGGCGGCAGCACCGGCAAGCTGCACCTGACCTGGACCGTGCCGTTCCAGCCGGGCAGGCTGGTCGCGGTCGCGACCGACAGCGGCAGGGTGGTCGCCCGCGACGAACTGGTCACGGCCGGGCCCGCGCACGCCATCTCGCTGGTGCCCGACCGGCCGGGCGGGTCGATGACGTTCCTGACCGCGTCCATTGTGGACAAGCACGGCGCGGTGGTGGCCGGTGCCGCGAACACCGTCGACTTCGCCGTGACCGGCCCCGGCCGGCTCGTCGGTGTCGACAACGGCCGGCAGGAAAGCGCGCGGGGCTACCAGGAACCGTCCGTGCCCGCGTTCAACGGCATGGCCGTGGCCGTCGTCGCGGCCACCGGATCGCGAGGCACCATCACCGTGACAGCGACCTCACCGGGCCTGGCACCGGCCAGAACGACACTGCACGGCAGCACCGAAAGACAGCGTGGTGCTTATCCCCCGCCGTCCCGGCCGGCAGCCATGGCGGCGGATGCGACGCCCGCGGACGCCAGCTACTCGGGCGCGCCGGCCACCGTGCCGGCCGCGATGCTGGACGGCGATCCCACCACGGGATGGTCGAACTACTACCTCAAGTCGGCGACCGCGATACTGAACGCGGTGAGCCAATCACGGCCGCAGGACTGGGTTTCGCTGTCCTGGCCCGCGGCGCGCACGGTCAACACCGCCGGCGCGTCGTTCACGACCGGCGCAAGGTACAGCCTGCCGGCGACCATCGTGGTCAGCTACCGGACCGACCATGTCTTCGTACCGGTGAGCAACCCGCGCATCACCTGGGCCACCGCGTCGGACCAGCCGACCACGGTCACCTTCGACCCGGTGCACACCGATCAGGTCCGCATGACGATGACCAGCCCGACACCGGGAACCGACACCGGGTTCCTCCGAATCACCGAACTGAGGATCAGCTGAATCATGTCTGTTCCGCTCGGACCGGCAGCCGGGCACCGTCGCGCAGGAAGAGCGGGATGCGCTCGATCGGGGCCGCCACGGTGACCGTCGCCCCGCCATCGCGCTCCTCGCCCGTCCAGGCGTCGGTCCAGCGGGCGCCGGCCGGCAGGTGGACGGCGCGCTCCCGGACGCCCGCCTCGGCGACGGGGGCGACGAGCAGGTCGGGGCCGAGCAGGAAGGCGTCCTCGACCTGCCATGCCGGCGGATCATCTGGAAACTCCAGGAAAACCGGTCGCATCGGCGGCAGCCCGGTCGCCGCGGCGGTGCGCATCTGCCGCATGACGTAGGGACGCAGGCGTTCGCGCAGGCGCAGGTGATCGGCGAGGATCCCGTAGACCTCGTCGCCGTAGGACCAGACCTCGTTGGGCAGTCCGGTCGTCGCGGGCGACAGGACCTGTCCGGGGCCGCGGAAGCCATGCAGGCGGAACAGCGGGCAGAACGTGCCGTACTGGAACCAGCGCACCAGGACCTCACGGTAGGCGGGGTCGTCGGGGTCACCGCCGTGGAAGCCGCCGATGTCAGTGGTCCACCACGGGATACCGGACATCATCACGTTCAGGCCCGCCCTGATCTGGGTGCGCAGCGAGGCGAAGTCGGTGCCGATGTCGCCGGACCAGAGTGCGGCGCCGTAGCGCTGGGCGCCCGCCCAGGATGAGCGGTTGAGCGAGACGATCTCGTGCTCGCCTGCCGCGCGCAGGCCGTCGTGGACCATGCGGGCGTTCTCGCGGGGGTAGAGGTTGCCGACCTCCGGACCGGGGCCCGCGTGGTAGCGCAGCCCGTTCTGGTGCCCCGGCTTGAGTTCTGGTTCCGCGGCGTCCAGCCAGAAAACCTTGATGCCGAACTCGTGGTAGCCCTGCCGGATCCGCTCCCAGACGTACTGGCGGGCATCGGGGTTGGTGGTGTCGTAGAAGGCGACCTGGGCGGAGCGGGCGCCGAGGCCCTTGTCCGGCCAGTCGGC